>NZ_CP106735.1:2948808-3259463 GCF_025639805.1 Reichenbachiella carrageenanivorans
TCGTACGAAGGTATGGGACTCAATGTGAAGGGAGTCAATGCAGCGAAGGAGTTTTACAAGGCATTAGAAGGGCTTACAGATCCGGAAGAAAAGCGCAAAGCGATCGGTCGTGTTTTTATTGAAGTATTCGACGCCGAAGCTAAGAAAATTAAGAATGTAAAATGGTTGGGGCAGGGTACGATCTATCCAGATGTAATTGAGTCTGTTTCGGTGAATGGACCTTCTGTTACCATCAAGTCTCATCACAACGTAGGAGGTCTTCCTGCTAAGATGAATTTGAAGGTTGTGGAGCCTCTCAATACCCTCTTCAAAGACGAGGTAAGAAGGGTAGGTAGAGCACTCGAAATTGATGAAAAAATATTAGGTCGTCATCCATTTCCAGGGCCAGGATTAGGTATCAGAATTTTGGGAGATATCACAGCAGAAAAGGTGGAGATTCTACAGGAGGTTGATCATATTTTTATCAATGGACTGAAGGACAAAGGACTTTATAATGACGTATGGCAAGCAGGGGCTATGCTGCTGCCTATTCAGTCTGTAGGAGTGATGGGCGACGAGCGGACTTACGAACGAGTAGTGGCGCTAAGGGCGGTCTCTAGTGTGGATGGAATGACTGCCGATTGGTGTC
The DNA here is from genome assembly GCF_025639805.1 of Reichenbachiella carrageenanivorans. Lineage (NCBI taxonomy): Bacteria > Pseudomonadati > Bacteroidota > Cytophagia > Cytophagales > Reichenbachiellaceae > Reichenbachiella > Reichenbachiella carrageenanivorans. The sequence continues at coordinate 2,949,437 of NZ_CP106735.1, forward strand.
ATTTGCCATACGATTTTTTGGCAGATATTTCGAACCAAATTATCAACAAAGTAAAGGGAGTCAACCGTGTGGTGTACGACATCAGTTCAAAGCCGCCAGCTACGATCGAGTGGGAATAAACCCTGGTAAATATTAGAACTGATCTGATTGGATTAGTTCATTCAATTCTTTCAAAATCAAATCGCAGAGTTCTCGTAGCTCTGCGATTTGTTTTGGTATCATCTCTATATTTCTTGGTGCTTTGGCATTGGCTTCTAGTTCGCGAATGTGCGCTGATACTCCATCAATGTTTAGGAGCAAAAGCGAGGGTTTTAGCTTGTGCATCAGCCGCCCTACCTCATGCCACTTTTCAGCTTTCCCTTCCCGCTCTATGTCTTGGATCATCTCGGGTGTGTTCTTCACGATGGTCATGATCATTTCATAAATGAATTCTCTATCGTGATCACTGATTTCATATAGATAGGAGAGGTCAAGCGGAAGTTCGATTTTGACAGATGCCATTTTTACTGATGATATGTATGTGAAAATATGAAACTACAAAATAAATAGAATTCCTCATTTGATTGCTAAAAAGCATGATAAATGAATGGTATGATTTTGTTCGTTTTTACTGATAGATAAAATCTATCATTAGTGTTTATTGATTTATTAATCAGTTGTTTATCTCTTTTATATTAAACTATAAGTTGCATATTTTTTCGCCAGTTTTTTTGATAAGCAAAACCTCGGTAAGCTTTATAAGCTGTCTTTGCTTTGGTGGTTAAAAGCCTGCCGCTACACTTTCATTTCGAGTGATGTCAGGGGCACCTTCTATGGAGCCATCTTTATGTACCATGATACATTCTAGTTTGCCTAAGGCTTTACGAAATTCGATTTGGTGCCCTAGACTAGCTATTGAATCTAAAAGTGGTTGATCGAATTTTCCTTGCTCAAAATATACTTTGTCGGGCAACCATTGACTGTGAAATTTTGGAGCATTCACCGCTTGCTGCATGGTCATCTGATGATCTATAGTATTGAGTATGGTTTGATATACTGAGGTGATAATGGTGGACCCTCCGGGTGTGCCTAATACCATTTTAATTTTGCCTTCTTTTTCAACGATTGTAGGAGTCATAGAACTGAGCATTCTCTTCTCTGGTTCGATCGCATTTGCGGCTGTGCTGATCAGACCAAACTGGTTGGGTACGCCTGGCTTAGCACTGAAGTCATCCATCTCATTGTTGAGGAAAAAACCAGCGCCTTGTACGACTACTTTCGACCCAAAGTAGCTGTTTAAAGTAGTGGTAATTGCAATCGCATTTCCAGCTTGATCTAGTATGGAAAAGTGTGTGGTCTCCATACTCTCTATGACCTCTACTTGTCCTTCTTTTATTTGTGACGAGGGTGTTGCAAGGGACGGGTCAATGTTGGAGAATTTGGATTGATTATAGGCAGTACTAAGCAGTCGGTCAAGAGGCATCTCGACAAAAGCAGGATCACCTAAATAGGTCGATCGATCAGCATATGCACGGCGTTCTATTTCAATCATTTTATGGATGGTTTCACTTGTATTATAACCTGATTTTTCTAGGTCGTAAAACTCAGATCCTTGGAGCATTTGTAGTAAAGTAATGCCACCAGCAGAGGGAGGTGGCATGGTGATTATTTTGTGGTTTTTGTAAGTGCCAACGAGTGGTTTTCTCCATTTAGATTCGTATCTGTTAAGGTCTGCTTGAGTAAGTAATCCGTGACCTTTTTTGCTTTCAGAAATGATGCTGGCGGCGACCCACCCTTTATAGAATCCACTGCGTCCGTAATCTCTGATTGCGGTTAATGTTTTAGCAAGGTCTTGATTGATTAGTGTGTCTCCTTGGTTCCAATTTTCTTCTTTCGAATATGGTGTTTGCCTTTGATTTACTTGCAGGAAAGTAGTTTTAAATCGATTGAGTTCTTTTGCTAATGTTTTGTTGATGGCATGACCGTTTTTAGCTAAATCGATAGCAGGTTGAAGAATGGTAGCCAGTGGAAGAAGGCCATATTTTTCATGGATTTTGAGTAGTCCATCTACGGACCCAGGTACGCCTACGGCCAAATGTCCGACTAAACTTTTGTTAGGTACTACCTGGCCAGTGGAATCTTGATACATGTTTTTTGTGGCTGCTAGAGGTGCTTTTTCTCTGAAATCTAGCGTGCCTATTTCTCCATCATTGAGTCGGTATACGGCAAATCCACCACCGCCTAAGTTGCCAGCTTGTGGGTATACGACCGCAAGGGTGAAATGTGTAGCGACTGCAGCATCGAAAGCATTGCCGCCAGCTAGGAGGGCTTGCTTGCCTGCCTCAGATGCTAAGGAGTGGGCAGAGACCACCATTGCATTTTTGGTTAGCAGACCTGTTTCGGGTTGAGTTGTGTCTATTGTTGTGCACGAAGCATAAAGCCATGCGGTGATGGAAAAGAGGAGTATTTGTATTTTCATTCTGTGTATGGATTATTGATGCTCTAATTTAAACATTTGGAATATGGATGCGGAAGGATTATGTGCGAACCTAAATTGCGAAGGAAATCCTATTACTAAACTTAGGTAATGGGTAAATTGCCTCTCTAATAAATTTAGAATTATGAATAGACCTGATTTCGACGATATCTATATGGAACTGGCAGTCAACTTGGCTAAGCGTTCTCATTGTATCAAACGACACGTAGGAGCGGTACTGGTGAAAGAGACTAGAATTATTTCAATAGGTTATAATGGGCCTCCAGCCCATACGCACAACTGTGATGAAGAATTTCCTGAAAAAGGTTGTGACCGTGATTCGAAAGGCAGCTGTACGCTAGCTATCCATGCAGAACAAAATGCAATTTTGTATGCGGTAAAGAATAATGCATCGGTAGAAGGGTCGAAATTGTACGTGACTCTCTCGCCTTGTCTGTCTTGTGCCAGAATTATCTATTCTATGGGGATTTCAGAAGTGGTGTATCTTAAGTCCTATGCGGAATACAAAGGATTGAAATCAGATGAAGGAATAGATTTTCTTGAAAAATTTGGAGTTAGCTGTAAAAAATATGAAGGGGAGATCGCAAACCTGACGGCGCTTATTTAAAAACTAGGAAGGCTTAAAAAAAGGAAGGGGCTGCCTTTTGACGTGCAACCCCTAAACCAACCTAACCTAAACTTACCTCAACAACCTTAAATGTTGTAATTGAATGCTATATCTGATGTAACGATTATCGTGCCAAAAAGATTAAGCAATTCGAAAATATTTTTCTTTCTTTCGAAATTGTGATACAAAGATAATAAGCTGTAGCTACACACAAAACTATTGTGGGTAAAAATGTAATTTTTACGGATTTCTACTATTTATTAGGGGAATTACCTAGTTGGACGGAAGTATATTGGGTTGAATGGAACTATATCCTCCGTTATTATATTTTAGTCTTGAAAATAGCTTTTTAACTACTGCCTAATAATGGCTTATGCAAGAACAAAAACGTGTTGTAATAATTGGTAATGGGATAGCGGGTATCACTGCTGCTCGGCATATTCGCAAGCAGAGTGATTGTGAAATCTTGGTGATCTCAGGAGAGAGTGATTATTTTTTTTCAAGAACAGCACTCATGTATGTATACATGGGGCATATGGAATTCGAACATACGCAACCTTATGAAAACTGGTTTTGGGAGAAAAATAGAATTGAATTGCTCAAAGGCTGGGTGAGAAAGATTGATTTCGAATCTAAAACACTACATATCGATGAGGATAAAACATTGCCCTATGACACACTTGTCATAGCGACAGGGTCGGTACCCAATAAATTTGGGTGGCCAGGTCAAGATGCAGTAGGAGTGAGCGGCTTATACCATGCGCAAGACTTGGGATATATAGAGCAGCATACAAGAGAGGCTAAACATGCGGTAGTTGTAGGTGGGGGACTAATAGGTGTTGAATTGGCTGAAATGCTTCATTCCAGAAATATATCAGTCACTTTTCTGGTGAGGGAAAATAATTTTTGGGATACAGTGATGCCCGAAGAGGAAGCGAAGATGATCAATCAAGAGATTTTGGATCATCACATAGATTTGCGCCTTGAGACAGAGCTGAAAGAAATAACCACTGATGGAGAGGGAAAGGTGACAGGTGTAATAACTAGTACGGGCGAAAATATAGCCTGTCAATTTGTGGGACTGACAGTTGGAGTGTCCCCAAATGTCAACTGGCTTAAGGATTCTGGTTTAGAGATCAATCGTGGTGTATTGGTGAATGAATACCTTGAAACAAATAAGCCAGATGTGTATGCTATTGGAGATTGTGCTGAGCGCCGTACGCCTACTGAGGGAAGAAGGCCGCTGGAGCAAGTATGGTACACTGGTCGTATGATGGGTGAAGTAGTGGCTCGAACGATCACAGGAGATCGAACGGCTTACCGTCCAGGCATATGGTTCAATTCTGCTAAGTTTTTTAACATAGAGTATCAAACTTACGGAAGGGTGAAGCCACAATTGAAAAGTGGTCAGGAACAATTCTTTTGGCAATCAAAGGATCAAAAAAAATCACTTCGAATCGTATTCGATGAGCAGACGATGGCCGTACTAGGTGTGAATGTATTGGGGATTAGAATGAGACACGAAATTTGGGATCAGTGGATAGCTGCGGGCCGTAAAATCAACCAAGTGATGGCCGAGTTGGAAAGTGCCAATTTCGACCCTGAGTTTTTCAAGGCCTACGAATACGATATTCGTCAAGTGTTTAATCGTGAGTTTGAGTATATGACTGTACCAAATAAAAAAGCATCCCTTCTAAAAAGACTATTCGCATGAATTATAAATTAATCCAAAATATAGGTCTGATTATTTTTTTAGTTGGGTTTGGAGCCTTTCTTATCAGTTTTGGCAGTGAAAAGTATCAGCTCACTAAGCAAACTATAGATCAGGTAATCTCAGATCCTACCAAAGCAGGATTGGTGAAGTCATTTGGCGAAAGCCAACTGTTACGTTCCTACCCGAATGCTTTCATGTTCAATAGTGAACTTGAGATCCTGTTTAATAAAATCAATGATTTTCAGTTGGATCGATTTGGTCTGAGCAATGATAGAATCCATCAAATTGTGGAGGCGAATCAGGATGGAAATTTCACTATGGATCAGGCACAGCATGCTTTCCGAACGAAGGATGCCATTACAGGTTTTCAGTGGGAGTCTTTTCAGACTTATGGGAGTTGGCTCGATGGTCGGTCATTCGGTAGTACAGACGAGCTTAGAGAGGCCTTGCAGTCCGTGCAGCACAATATCGCACAGTATGGTGTACTCAATCAGAAAGGGTTCAATACTTACGAGATAAAAGAGCTTAAATTTCAGTTGACCAAGGCTTCTTCTGTAGGTTGGGTTTCTGCCAACAAAACGCTGGCTCTAGTCATTGTCTATGGCTTGAGTATTTTGGGTGCGCTGATGTATATCCTACCAAACAAAAAGATCTTAGGCCCTCCAGGTATTAAGAATGACGGTACTTTTCATAGTAAGACCAAAAATATCGGTTGGATTGGGATATTGTTGGGAAGCTTTTTGATTCTCTTTTATGTAGTGCTGTATTTCTATCCCGAATACATGACGAGCTGGATATTGATGGTAGACCCTGTGAGCCAGTGGCTCAAGGGAGCAGACGCAGGTCGTTTTTTCCTTTATGGATTCATTTATACTTTGGCTATTTTGGTCATGGGTGTGCGGATGACAATCAAATACCGCCATAGTAAGTATCAGCTTTGGAGAACCACTTCGGTTATGTTTTTTCAGTTGGCTTTTGCTTTTCTCATTCCTGAAATTCTCATGCGATTGAATCAGCCTTATTTTGATTTTAAGAATATATGGCCATTAGACTATGATTTCTTTTTTGATAATGAGTTGAATGCGTTGATCAATCATGGAGGATTGGGTTTGTTTATGCTTGGTTGGGGAGTAGGGCTTACCGTGTTGGGCGTGCCTATAATGGTTTATTTCTTTGGTAAGCGGTGGTATTGTTCATGGGTGTGCGGGTGTGGCGGCTTAGCCGAAACATTAGGAGATCCTTTTAGACAATTATCTGATAAGTCATTGAAAGCCTGGCGATTCGAGCGAATATCCATACATAGTGTATTGGTGTTTGCCGTCTTGATGACTGTAGCGGTATTGTACACGTACTGGACAGGCGAAAGTGAATTGCTGGGAGTGAGTTCATACAAGCTTCGGGCTATTTATGGTAGCTGGATAGGGGCAGGATTTGCAGGTGTGGTCGGTACAGGTTTTTATCCCCTAATGGGAAATAGAGTGTGGTGTCGTTTTGGTTGTCCTTTGGCTGCCTATTTAGGCTTGGTACAGCGGTTCCAGTCTAGGTTTAGAATCACCACCAACGGTGGTCAGTGCATCTCATGCGGCAATTGCTCTACCTACTGTGAGATGGGGATAGATGTGCGAGCATATGCTCAACGAGGAGAGAACATCGTAAGATCGTCGTGTGTAGGTTGTGGCGTTTGTTCTTCAGTGTGCCCTAGAGGGGTACTCAATTTAGAGAATCGTGCGGATAACAATCGATTCGAGACGGCGGGGTTGATTGGTAATGACAGCTTTCCTGAAATAAAAAAATAGCCGGGGAGGTGATCCACGGCTATCAAATGTTTTTGGTTTGAAAAACTTTAAACTGCGAAGCTTTCGCCACAGCCACACGTACGGGTGGCATTTGGATTTACAAACTGAAAGCCTTTTCCATTGAGGCCATCTGAAAAATCTAAAGTAGTGTCTAATAGATAAAAAAGACTTTTTTTGTCTACAATGACTTTAACTCCGTTAGCACCTTCAAAGACATCGTCTTTGTCAGTAATCTGATCGTCGAATGCAAGATCGTACATCAAGCCTGAGCAACCACCACCTTTGACGGATACGCGTAGGTTGTGATTATCTGTATGGCCTTCAGCCTTCTTCAATTCAACAATTCTGTTTTGCGCTTTTTCTGATACGTTCAACATAGTTTTTATATTTCTAATGGTATTTTGAATACCGATTTGAATGTCTATTTATAAAAGTACAAAACTCTTCGTGATACAGAAAAGTTTCACTTTTTTTGCAAATCTAACGATTTATTTAGAATCGGTTTAAATAATTAAGACCCAAAAATGAAACTAGAGCACATTGGTATTGCGGTGAAAAACCTAAAGGATTCAAACCTGCTTTTTGAACGGTTGTTTGGTCAGCCGAGTTATAAAGTGGAGCGTGTGGATTCCGAAAATGTATCTACTTCATTTTTTGAGGTGGGCGAATCCAAAGTGGAGCTACTAGAAGCTACCAATGAGGACAGCACCATAACTAAGTTTATAGAGAAGAACGGAGAAGGTATTCATCACATGGCTTTTGAAGTGGAGGATATCCATGCCGAGATGAAGCGGCTTGAAGGAGAAGGTTTTCAGTTGATTAATAAGGAACCCAAACGAGGAGCAGACAATAAATTGGTGTGTTTTTTACACCCCAAGTCGAGCAATGGTGTATTAGTGGAGTTGTGTCAAGAAATTAAAGTATAAGCATGTCAGAGCAAAAAAGAACAGAAATAGGCGAAATCGGAGAGTTTGGATTGATCGATCAGATCAGTGCCAAGTTTGCCACCAAGAATGAAACTACACTCAAAGGTATTGGTGACGACGCTGCTGTTTTTGGTTCGGGAGATTCTTTGCAATTGATTTCTACTGATATGCTCCTAGAAGGTGTACACTTCGATTTGTCGTATATGCCACTACAGCATTTGGGATATAAAGCCGTATCGGTCAATGTGTCTGATATTGCAGCTATGAATGGTCTACCTAAGCAAATCACGGTTAGTCTAGGGCTGAGTAATCGCTTTTCAGTGGAGGCGGTAGAAGAGCTGTACAAAGGGATTCAATTTGCTTGCGAGGACTATTCAGTGGATTTGGTAGGTGGTGATACGACATCATCGCCGTCAGGCTTAGTGATATCGATTTCTGTGATCGGGGAAGTAGCCAAAGACAAAGTAGTTTACCGAAAAAACGCTGAGGAAAATGACATTATCTGTGTGACTGGCGATTTAGGAGGTGCCTTTTTGGGGTTGCAAGTGTTGGAGAGAGAAAAGGCTGTTTTCAAGGCAAATCCAGACATGCAGCCTGATTTGGAAAAATACGATTTGATTGTGAAAAGACAGCTTAAGCCATCGGCGCGTATGGATGTGATTCATGAGTTGGGAGACCTTGGGCTGGTACCTACTGCTATGATCGATATTTCGGATGGACTGGCTTCTGAGTTGTTTCATATTGCAAAGCAATCGGAAGTGGGGGTGACGATCTATGAAGACAAGTTGCCAATAGCCAAGATGGCCTATGATACTGCTGTAGAATTCAATATGGATCCGATGACGTGTGCATTAAACGGCGGAGAAGATTATGAATTACTGTTTACTATTGGGCAGACAGATTTTGAAAAAATCAAAAATCACCCAGACATTGCTACCATTGGGTATATAGATAAGAAAGCCAACGGGTTGAAAATGGTGACTAAAAACAATAACACAGTAGCGTTAAAGGCACAGGGATGGAAGCATTTTTAGGCGTTTTAGCCTAGGTCATGCTTTAGGGCATATTTGACTAATCCAGCAGTGTTTTTTACGTCAAGTTTAGAAAGTAGATTCTTGCGGTGTGAGTTTACTGTATGATCGCTGATGTGTAGCTGTGTAGCAATCTCTGAGGTAGTGAACTCTGCAGTGATCAGTCTTATGATTTCTTTTTCTCTTTTGGTAAGAATCGGTACTTGCGTTTTTTTCTTGTCAGAAAACATCGTCGTCATAAACTTATCCTTTACTTCTTGAGAAAAGTATTTGTCGCCCTCGAATACAGTAGATATGGCAAGAAATAGTTCTTTCGGGTCTGCATTTTTGAGCAGATAGCCATCTACATCATTTTTAATCAGCTGCATCACCATTTCAGAGTCGCTGTGGGTGCTTACTACGATAGTTTTGGTCTTAGGGTACTTGCTTTTGATGTTTTTATTGAGGACGAGCCCGTCCATATTAGGCATACTCAAGTCTGTGATGACTATGTCGATAGGGGTTGATTTGATCAAATCAAGTACACCTAATCCATCCTTTGCTGTTCCTACGATATCAATGTGATCCTCTTTCTCTATGAGCACTTTGAGTCCTTCGAGAAACATGCTATGATCATCTGCTATTACCAATCTTATTTTTTTATCCATTGTCATGTGTTACTACGCTTTGGAGGAGGGGCACGTCTATACTTACGGTAGTGCCATGTCCAGGACTGGAGTCTATATGGATTTGTCCGTTAACTTGATTCACTCTGGAAGTGATGCTTTTCAGGCCAATTCCCAGGCTCATTTTCTTTGGGTCAAATCCATTGCCGTCGTCTTCGACCATTAGGTTGATTTCTGATTGGTTTTCGTTGAGTTGAATATCTACATGGGTGGGGTGTGCATGCTTGATGATATTACTCAATAATTCCTGAGTGACTCGGTAGAGTTCAAGTTTAGTATGGCTGGATAGCTGGTCTATCGCTTCTCTTTGCTGACAAATAAAGTCGATGGTAAAATCCACTCCCATGCGAAGCTCGTTGAGGTAGTTGTCTATCAATGTGGGCAGAGAAGAGTCTTTGACGGAGGGTGGCATCAGATGATGCGATAGGGTACGTACTTGGTCGTAGGTATTGTCGATTTGCGACAATACTTGCGTTATCGATGCTGAAACAGAAGCTTCGGGTATGCCGCTCAGGTTAAGTTTTATACTGGCTAGGTTTCCTGCTATGCCATCGTGTAGTTCTTGGGCGATGCGTTTCCTTTCTAATTCTTGCCCTTCTATATTGGCTTTCGAAGCTTTTAGTTCATTTTCCCGGATTAGTTCTTTTGTTTTTTGGGTATTAATTTCTTTTTGCTTTTGAGTGAGCGTATGTTGAACTTTTATTTTTTGAACATAAATATCTCTAATGAAGAGCAAGACGAGCAGGGCAATGATTACGCCAGCAATGGCTATGTTTCGGATGAGCGTTTGTTTGTTGAGTTCGGATTCTTGCAACTCTTTCTCTTTTTGTAATAGTAGAATGGCTTGTTCTTTTTTTTCGCTGTCAAATTGTGCCAATAGCTCATTGGTGTGTCGTTGATTTTCTTCGTTGCTCAGGCTGTCTCGCGTGTGTTCGAATCTCCAAAGGTGCTTCACTGCAGATTGGTAGTTTCCTAATCCTTCGTATGATAAGGCGATGTTGGCATGAATATAAGGCAGCATGCTGGGTTTGATGTAATCGTTTAGAGAGAGGCAATACTCAAAATAGGTGAGCGCGTGTTCGAAATCTTCCAGATTAAGGTAAATCAGCCCAATTTGATTGTATGAGTTCACTATACTAGCTTTTGAGTTTTCTTTTTTTCTCCTTTCCAGTACGTCAAGTCCATATATCAAAGCTCTTTCATATGACTGGCTTTCGATGTACGTTTGGGTGATTAGCTCCAAGGGTGAAATATCGCAATTTGGATTGTTTGTTAGCTCACAGAGCTTTATACTGTAGTCGAGGGTTTGAAGAGCCAAATCATACTGCTGTGTCCTGATATATACCAACGCTAAATTCGTGTTGCAAACAGACTTGGTATAAGGGTCGGTCATATTATTCAAACTCATTTGATAGTAGTAGATCGCTTGATCGTACTGATTTTGATCTAAAAAAATAGAAGCAATATTTTGGGTCAAATTAGGAATTTGATCAGTGTATTGTATTTTTTCAGCTAGAGCGAGTGCTTCCTGATATTCCTTCAGACTGCCTTGAAAATCGGATTGATAACGTAGAAATGTTCCCATCCACTTCTTACACAGTACCAAGTGGGTCGTATCTTTAGATACCAAACTAAGTCTAATGCCTTCTCGGAAATGTGACGCAGCTGAATCAAGCCCCAAATTGAAAAAGTAAGCCCTGCCAGTACTATAATGACCACGGATAATCCCCGACATATAAGCAATAGATTCACTCAATTGTAATGCTTGTCGTGTGAGAAGGGCGGCACTGTCAGGGGCAGTGCTGATAATCGATTCATAGTGGTCGTACATGGAGTCGATCTGAGTAGGTTTTAGATCGAGACCCTCTGCAGACCATACGGTATGATGCAGGAGTAATCCTATAAGTAAAATAAATACTGATAATCGCATAGCTGACCAGACTAACTGGAACGGAAAATTAATTGGATTTGCTCGATAATACACAGAAGAGGGGGAGCAATCTCTAATTTTTATCCCTAAAAGTAGTGAGATTAAAATTGGTGATTTTTAGGGGTTACGTAGGGTATTTTTCTCTTTTACCTTTGTAGGTATACATACACGGTCTGACCTAGATTGTTTTTTTATTTTCTACATCTTAAAATGTAATAATAATGACTCGTGATTTTTTGAACCTAAGAGATGATGAAATTGAATTGCTGTACGAAGCACCTGCTTTGGTTGCCTTGCTTATCGCAGGGGCAGATGGCAAAATAGATAGCAAAGAACTCAAAGCGGCTACAAAGTTTGTAACTGAACCTCGAGATTTTTGGGTTTCATATTTTTTAGAAGTAGGCGAAAGAATGCCAGTGATATTAAATCGCTGGACAGCTGCGGCTTCGAATGAAATGGATATGACCATGGCTAGAATTACTGTAGCCTTGAGACAGTTGAATGGCGTATTGTCCAAATTAGATGTAAAAGACTCAGTGAGATACTATGACTTTTTGCTTCAATTGTCGGAGAAGGTGGCAAGCGCATCTGGTGGAGTTTTTGGGTTTAATAAAATCAGCAAAGAGGAAGCAGCCTTATTGAATCTTCCGATGCTAGATAATCCTGTTCGCTATCAATTTTCCTAAGCAGACATATACGTGTTAAATTTCTATTTAAGAATATTTTTATTTCGGAATTAATAAAATGGCAGGCTCATTCTGCTATTTTTTTAAAATGCGTTTAACTTTGTTGACACTGAGTTAATGGGAGCATCAAGGGAATATGAATACATCAATAGAAATACCGAAAGATTCGAAGGTTTATTTGAATAAACCATATGTGCAGGTTTTTTGGAATCCCTTGAATAAGATCCTAACTAGCAGATGGACAGGATTTTGTACTTATGATGAGATCAAAGCCGTAGCTCAGCGCATTATTGATGCTGTCTTGTTTGAGGGAGCACGTAAAGTACTCTACGATGCTAGAGAAATCGAAGTGCTAGACGAAAATTCACAAAAGTATATAGCGGGCAATTTCACCAAAGAAATGATCAAAGTGGGAATTGAATACTCTGCTACAGTATTGCCAGTAGATATTTTTGCTAAATTTTCCGTCGACGATATTCAAAGTTCTATCAAAATCCCTGAAGCTTCACACAATAGGTTTTTTCAAAATATTGATGACGCTTCCGAATGGCTTAAAAGCAAATCTGCTTAACAATCATTAACGCCTCTTTTTTTAACTTCTCCTTTATTCCTTCGTAATTTCACATACGAAAAAATAAACGCGTACCTATGTCAAAGTATATCAAAACAGGGCTCGTCGCCTTTTTATCTGCAGGAATGGGAGTTTGGGTTTCTTTAGAATACATCAAATTCGAAGAGCTAAAGCAAGGTCATGAAGAACAAAACGTAGCAGCCCACCATCCATCAAACCATGCTAATTTCGTGAATGATCAAGCAGGATATGCCAATGTGCTGCCTGTGGAGGACTTTGTAGATGCCTCTGCACATTCTACCAATAGCGTGGTGTTTATCAAAAATCAAAGCGTAATCAATTACCGCACGGGACATTGGATGGATTGGTTCTTTGAGCCACGTTCTTCGCAGCGTGTCAGTACAGGGTCTGGTGTGATTCTGTCTGATGATGGCTACATTATTACCAACAACCACGTGATAGAGGGAGCTGATGAGATCGAAGTGGTGCACAAAAAGAGAAGCTACAAAGGGCATCTGGTGGGGGCAGACCCATCTACGGACTTGGCCGTGATCAAAGTGGACGTAGAAAATCTCCCTGCCATATCTATGGGGAGTTCAGCGGATCTCAATGTAGGAGAATGGGTACTTGCAGTGGGCAATCCTTTCAATTTAACCTCTACAGTCACCGCAGGAATTGTATCTGCCAAAGGTAGAAATATCCATATTCTTAAAGATAAATTTCCTATAGAGTCTTTTATACAGACAGATGCTGCGATTAATCCTGGTAATAGTGGCGGCGCACTAGTGAACCGTAATGGAGAACTTATTGGTATCAATACGGCCATATTATCTATGACAGGGTCATACGCAGGATATGGATTTGCTGTGCCGGTAGATATTGTAAAAAAGGTGTTTAATGATATCGTGCAATATGGAGAAGTACAAAAAGCATTCTTCGGTGCAGAGTTTGCCGATATAGACAATGAGGTGGCAAAGGAGCTAAATATCAATAGTCTCAATGGTGTGATTATCACTCATGTGCAAAAAGGCTGGGCGGCAGACAAGGCTGATTTAGAAAAAGGCGATATCATCACTGAGGTAAACGGCGAACCACTGTACGACAAAGTTCAGCTAGAAGAAATGATTGGCTACAAATATCCAGGGGATTTGATTCAGCTTTCTCTGAAACGTGGGAATAAGCAGGTGATCAAAACACTAGAGTTTACCAATAGAGAAGGAACCAAGGAGATACTGAAGCGATCGATATATGAGTCGCAATCTTTGCAAGCATCTTTCGAAGCGATTTCAAAAGCGGAGCGCGACCTGATGGGTATTGAGTCTGGTATCAGAGTGATCGAAGTGGGTAATGGTTTTTTTAGGAAATTGGACATTCCTGAAGGTTTTGTTATTACAGATATCAATCACAGCAAAATAACTACTCCTTCGGAGCTAGAAGATATCCTTGAAAAGATACGAGGCAAAGTAATTATTTCTGGAATTACTACGGGAGGACGTAAGATTTATTACCCTTTCCTATTCTAAGGGAGGGAGCGTAAAAAAAAATGAAAGCCTATATGGCTTTCATTTTAAATTTCTTTTTCAACTCTGAGAAGGAGGACCTAAATCGAGCGTCGGTATCAAGCATATCGTTGACCGACTGTAGGGCATGAATGACAGTGCTGTGATCTCTGCCTCCAAAATGGCTGCCGATGCTTTTGAGTGAGTGATTGGTGTAGTCTTTAGAAAAGTACATGGCCAGCTGTCTGGCGATCACAATCTCTTTCTTACGTGTCTTCGCTTTCAAATCGTCAGATGACACATTGAAATATTCAGAAACAGTTTTTTGGATGTAATCTATACCTACTTCTGATTCGATATTTTTCACGATCGATTTCAAAGTTTGCTTAGCCAACTCCAAATCAATATCTGTCTTATTAAGCGACGAGTGTGCGACCAAAGAGATCAGTACGCCTTCGAGTTCTCTGATGTTGGTGTCTACACTATACGCTAAGTATTCCAATACTTTGTCGTCAATGATCAAACCATCATCTTGCAGTTTTTTCTGAATGATAGCCAATCTGGTTTCAAAGTCAGGGTTTTGCAAGTCCGCAGTCAATCCCCACTTGAACCTGGAAACCAATCTTTCTTGAAGTCCTTGCAATTCGGTAGGAGGTCTGTCACTTGACATCACGATCTGCTTGCCGTTTTGGTGCAGGTGATTGAAGATGTGAAAGAAAATCTCTTGAGTTTTTACTTTATCCTTAAAGAATTGTACGTCGTCTATAATCAGTGTATCTACATTGAGATAGTAATTCGTAAAATCTTGAAGGTTGTTATTTTTGAGTGCTTCTATGAATTGGTTAGCAAATTTTTCAGAGGCTACATAGAGAACAAAATTGTCTGGGGTTTCCTCTTTTATTTTGTTTCCAATGGCTTGTACCAAGTGTGTTTTACCAAGTCCCACTCCTCCATATATCATGAGAGGGTTGAATGAAGTTACACCTGGTTTGGTCGCTACAGCATACCCAGCTGATCTGGCCAGTCTGTTGCAGTCGCCTTCTATATAGGTGTCAAAGGTGTTTTCTGGATTTAGGTTGGATTTCTGGTAGCACCCATCAATGGCCTGTAGAGCAAAAGGGCTTGCAAAACGTTGATTTTGATCCCCCTTGATTTGTCCAAATTTAGAAACACCATTTTTTTGAGCCAAATTAACGGTATATGGCTGATTAGACGAATTCCCTTTGTCTACGATCACGGAGTACTCTAATTTGCCTTCAGGGCCAATTTCGGATTGAATAGCTGCTTTAAGTACTTGAACGTAATTGTCTTCTAACCACTCGTAAAAGAATTGCGAAGGAACCTGTATCGTAAGTACCGGATGTGCGAACTTTATAGGAATAATCGGCTCAAACCACGTTTTGAAGCTCTGCTCGGGTAGTTTTGACCCGATGTATTCTAAGCACTTATCCCATATTCTTACATGCATTCGTTTAAATTCGTTGGTGGTTAAAAACTGATTTTTTTAACGTTTCTCTCTATAGCGGACATCAAATTTGAGAAAAAAATAGTTAACAAAAAAATCGAATGTATATTGACTTTTTGGAATGTCGGTCTATTTAATAGAGTAGCTAGTTTTTTTTTAATATTCTTTAAAAAATGCAATTTGTTGCAAGTTGTGAATAATTGCTTGTACGCTCTGGAATCAACGATTTATAAGAATTAATTCTCATTTTTTTCTTCTTCGTTTCGAACCGCTTAAATTGCTAATACAACCCCAAAATTATGATAAAGCAATACCGTTTTGACGAGTTTGACAAAGCGTCTAAATCCCAATGGACAGACAAACTCAATCAAGATCTTGGTGCTGATTTGGCACGGCGTATTTCTAGCTGGACTAGTGAGCGCAATCTAACACTTTCCGCCTATTATGATCAAGAAGATGTAGGGAAGGATATAAACGTCCCAGTAAGGCCTGTTGAGGGATGGAAATACATTGAGCCATTACATCCAGAACGTACCAATGCACAAGTTTTGGATGCGCTGATGAGCGGGGCAGATGGTTTGATGTTGACGGATAGCCATGTGAGACGGCTGAATAAAGTATTGGGCCAAGTAGCCCCTGAATACTGTACGTTAGCACTGAAGGCATCAGGTTTTCCTATTTATCATCAATTTGTGGAGTGGTGGATAGACCGACATCCCGAAAATGGGCAAGGAGAGGTATTGTTGTTTGGAGACAAGCAAAGAGCGGAGCAGTTCAGTATTATCTCAAAAGCATTTGATATAGGACATGCGCTTGGACATCGAACAATTCATATAGATGGTGCTTGGGTACAGACTCAGGGAGGCTCTAGTCATTTGGAACTCGGCTATATACTTTCGCAAAGTGTATATTATATCAATAGCCTTTTGGATTTGGGTTATGATATTCAGGTTATTGCTCGTGGTATGTTTGTGGCTACTAGCATGGGCTCAAGCTATTTTTTAGCATTGACCAAACTCAGAAGTATACGCTTATTGATAAGTCAATTGTTTAAGTTGTACGGCTTGTCAGAGGTATATACGCCTATTCATGCATCTACTTCTCTTTTTACAAAGTCGGCCTTGGATTCAAATACTAATTTTCTGAGATGCACATCAGAAGCGATGTCGGCGGTGCTGGGCGGAGCTGATTATATAAGTATCACTCCCGCACACGAATTGAAATCAGCCGATCGTATTGCAAGAAATATTTCCAATTTGATGAAAGAAGAATCATTGTTGGACAAGGTAACCGACCCGGCAGCGGGCTCATACTATTTAGATTATTTGACTGATTTGTTGAGCCAGCAAGCTTGGAATACTTTTCAACAAGTGGAAAAACGAGGAGGTTATGAAGTGGCCACTAAGGAGAAGTACTTTGAAAAAGAAATACAAAAGGATCTGGAATTTCAGCAAAGTAGATTAGCCTCAGGGCGGAGAAAAATGGTAGGAGTAAATGATTTTGGCAATCAGAGTGAAAAGGTTTCTTTAGCTACTTTGGACAATGACCGTACGACTATTTCTAAGAATTTTGAAGAAGTGAGAAAGCAGGTCGAAGCCTCTGTGGAAGGTCAAGGCGAAGCGTATAGGCCGGTAGTCTATCTACTGCCTGTAGGTACCAATGCTAAAATGATCACGGCTAGACACACTTTTGTATCTAATTTTTTCAATTGGGCTGGTTTTATAGTAAAACCTTATCAAGATGAGATATCTACTCCAATGATGGGGGTGGTTGCCTGTTGTGGTGCCGACGAAGATTATACAAAAGAGCAAATCGATAGCGCATTGAATGGAATAGATACAGCTTGTATCCTTATTGCAGCAGGCAACATCACCGAGGGATCGTCTTCAAAAATATCGACTTGGATTCACGCGAAAACCGATCGTTTGGAGGGGGTAATCAATATTTTGAACCAAATGGGTATCACATCAAATAGTTTACAGTCATGATCAAGCCAGATTTTTCAAAAATAGACTTCGATCAATTGGATTGGGGTAAAGCAGGACAGCAAGTATCGCCTGAAAGTTTTATGTCAGGAGAAGGACTTCCCATTCAGTCACGATATACTGCCGAAGATATTAAAGGAGCTCAGCACATAGGTTTTAGCGCTGGTTTGCCGCCTTTTTTGCGTGGGCCATATGCTGCTATGTATGCCTCTAGACCATGGACAATCAGGCAGTATGCAGGTTTTTCTACTGCAGAGGAGTCAAATGCGTTTTATAGGAGAAACTTAGCCTCTGGGCAAAAGGGGCTTTCGATTGCTTTTGACTTGGCTACTCACCGTGGCTATGACTCAGATCATGAACGAGTTACTGGGGATGTGGGCAAAGCTGGCGTGGCTGTAGATTCTATTTTGGACATGGAGATTTTGTTTGATCAGATCCCATTGGATCAGATGTCTGTGTCTATGACTATGAATGGTGCAGTGTTGCCCATTATGGCCTTTTATATTGTAGCGGCTGAAGAGCAAGGTGTTGAGCGTTCACAGCTTAGTGGTACTATTCAAAATGACATTTTAAAGGAGTTTATGGTGCGAAATACTTTTGTATATCCTCCAAAACCTTCTATGAGAATTATCTCAGATATATTCAAGTACACTTCTGAGCATATGCCCAAATTCAATTCGATTAGTATTAGCGGTTATCATATGCAAGAGGCTGGGGCAACGGCTGATTTGGAATTGGCTTTTACGTTGGCTGATGGGTTGGAATATCTCAGGACAGGAGTAAACGCTGGCATAGATGTAGACGTGCTCGCTCCACGATTATCTTTCTTTTGGGCCATTGGCATGAATCATTTTATGGAAATAGCCAAAATGAGAGCTGCTCGAGTTTTATGGGCCAAAATAGTGAAGACCTTTAATCCCAAAAACCCAAAATCGATGGCTTTGCGTACGCATAGCCAAACCTCAGGGTGGAGCCTCACAGCTCAAGATCCGTATAACAACGTTGCAAGGACGTGCATCGAAGCTATGGCCGCAGCGTTTGGTCATACCCAGTCCTTACATACCAATGCATTAGATGAGGCGATTGCGTTGCCTACTGATTTTTCAGCTCGGATTGCACGCAATACTCAAATCTACCTGCAAGAAGAAACGGACATTACTAAAGTCGTAGACCCTTGGGCGGGCTCGTATTATGTAGAGTCACTTACTGATCAATTGGCTCGTAAGGCATGGGATATCATCAATGAGATAGAAGAAATGGGCGGCATGGCTAAAGCCATAGAAACGGGTATGCCTAAGCTCAAAATAGAAGAGGCGGCTGCCAGAAAACAAGCCAGAATAGACACAAATAAAGAAGTAATTGTTGGGGTAAATAAATATATTACTAAGGAAGAGACGGATATTGAGTTGCTAGAAGTGGACAATGATGCCGTGCGTAAGTCACAGATTGAAAGACTTCACAAGTTAAGAGCTAATCGTAATCAAGCCGCTGTAAATCATGCACTTGAGCAACTTACTCATTGTGCTCGCACGGGGGAAGGCAACTTACTCGACTTATCGGTGAAAGCAGCAAGGGTAAGGGCTTCGTTGGGAGAAATATCTTCGGCAATGGAGGCTGCTTTCGGCAGGCATGTGCCTAAAACCTCAGCTGTATCTGGTGTATTTGCTAAAGAAGTGAAAGACGACAAAGACATATTAAAAGTAAAAGACCTAGTGGAGAAGTTTGAATCCTTAGATGGACGAAGACCGCGTATCATAGTCGCTAAAATGGGGCAAGATGGTCACGACCGTGGGGCTAAGGTAATTGCCACTAGTTTTGCTGATTTAGGCTTTGATGTGGATATTGGTCCATTGTTTCAAACGCCAGAAGAAGTGGCTAAACAAGCTGCTGAAAATGATGTGCACGTGATTGGAGCGTCAAGTTTGGCAGCTGGTCATAAGACGCTAGTACCTTCTTTGATAGCTGCACTCAAGAAATTGGGTAGGGAAGATATTATGGTAATCGCGGGAGGCGTAATACCTCCCAAAGATTACCAATTTTTATTTGATGCTGGGGTGTCTGGGGTTTTTGGGCCGGGCACTAAAATAGCCAATGCCGCTACAGACATCTTGCAAAAGTTGATTGATGACGTACAGCAATAATTATCGCTGTACGTACATGATTTCTTTTACAGCTTTTACCGTTCTTGCTACATTTGGAAGGATCTCTTCGATTAACGTAGGGGCGTAAGGTAGCGGCACATCTTTGTTAGTTATTCTGTGAATAGGAGCATCTAAGTAATCAAATGCTTTTCTCTGTACATAGTGACTGATCTCAGAAGAGATAGAGGCCAATGGCCAAGCTTCTTCTACGATAACCAGTCTGTTAGTTTTCTTTACTGATTCGATGATTGTTTGATAATCAATCGGTCTCACGGTTTTCAAATCAATTACTTCTGCATTGATGCCTTCTTTGGCTAATGCATCAGCAGATTCGTTGGCTACTTTCATGAATTTACCGAAAGAAACGATTGTTACATCACTACCTTGTTTTACTACTTCAGCTACACCGATTGGAGTCAAGTATTCTCCTTCTGGTACAAGTCCCTTGTCTCCATACATCAATTCTGACTCCATAAAGATGACAGGATCATTGTCTCTGATCGAAGCTTTCAACAAGCCTTTAGCATCTGCTGGGTTAGAAGGAACGACCACTTTAAGGCCAGGGCAGTTTGCATACCAATTTTCAAAGTTTTGAGAATGTTGAGAGCTCAACATTCCAGCGTTTCCTGTAGGGCCTCTGAATACGATAGGTACATTGATCTGACCACCTGACATCGACATCATCTTAGCTGCACCGTTGATCACCTGATCGATAGCAACTAGAGAGAAGTTGAAAGTCATGAATTCAATGATCGGGCGTAGGCCGTTCATTGCTGACCCTACACCAATACCAGCAAAACCAAGCTCAGCAATAGGAGTGTCAATTACTCGTTTCGCGCCGAATTCGTCTAACATGCCTTGGCTCACCTTATATGCACCATTATACTCGGCTACTTCTTCTCCCATGAGATATACGGATTCATCTCTTCGCATTTCTTCACTCATGGCCTCCCTTAGGGCTTCTCTGAATTGTAATTCTTTCATCGGAATTTATTTAACGTTTATAGCTTGGGTGCGTCGTTTGGTATTTTTCGCAATTCACCCCTAGTGAATTTTAAGATCGCTAAATTATGACAATGGGCTCAATATCGCAATCAAACAGAGATAAATAGGCGAGGGGATTAATAAAAAAAAGTCTCACTTCAATTAAGAAGTGAGACTTTTCATTCAAATGATTTGAAATCTTAGTTCAATGCTTCAGCAACTTGAGTTGCATAGTTAGCAAATTCTAGGTCGTTCAATGCTTTTTCCTTTAATTCAGGATCTATTTCGATAGCTGATTTTAAGCTAGCTAGCATGTCAGCATCGTTTCGTAGTCTTGCAGAAGCGATTGCAGAAGCATAGTATGCTTTTGCGAATTCAGCATCTTGCTCAGTTGCATTACCAAATCCAGTAACAGCATTCTCATAATCTTTGTTGAGCAATAAAGCCAATCCTCTGTTGAAAGCTACGCTTGTAGATTCGTTAGCAGTTTTCAAAGTTTCGAAAGCCTCATCGTACTCTCCTCTCTTGATTTCCAAAGAACCTTTTACTGCATTCATACCAGCAGCATGATCTGCAGATGGGCTTTTAGCTAGTCCGGCTACGATAGCATCGTAAGCCTGAGCTTTGTCACCTTGTAGTGTGTAAGCAGTTGCCATGTTGGCTTGTACTTCTGCAGCATCTTTCTTGTTGGCAGCAATTTCCAACTGAGTGATAGCCATTTCGATTTTAGAAGTTTTTTCATCACCTTCAGCAGCAATAGCCATTTCTAGATATAGTGCGCCTAAGTTGTTGTGTGCTTGCCAGCTACCGTCTTTTTTAGTTACTGCCAAGAAGATCGCTTCTCTTTCAGTCAAAGAAGGAGTTTGCATAGCTGCAAACATCAACTCTGGAGTAGATAATGTGTCAGCGCTAGCAGTACCTTCAGCTACTTGCTTTGCCAAGATGGCGATTTCAGCGTTTGACTTTTTCACTTTTACTGTCAAGACTTCAGTTTTAGCAGCTCTCAAGCCTGGGTAGATGTCTTTGAAGATTGCTTTATAAGAATCTAAGTTTTGCAAAGCTTTTTCTTTGTCGGCAAATACACCTGTTCCATTTACTACTTTCAAGATTTCTGATTTCTGTGTGTCAGATACGCCTTCGTATGCGCTCAAAGCGTCTTTGAAAGCGGTCCAGTCTTCAACTACAGGCTTCAAAATGAAGTTGATAGAATCAGCCAAGTCTTTGTAGTCATATCTTCTCATTTGGCTTCTGTAGTACTTTTCGATAGACTTAGCTCTATCTTCAGATAGATCAGAGTTTACTGTTTCAGTACCTTCAGGAGAGTGAGTACCTGTAATAGTTACTGTTCTAGTCACGTTTTTGTCAGCGATAAATGCTGCAAAGTCTTTTCCTTTTTGACTTCTAGTCTCAGAGCTTTTCAATAGAGAGCTGCCTTGATCGAAGAAGAAATCAACGTTAGTTGGTTCTAGTTCTTCTTTGTCGTTGTAACCGTGAAAAGCATAAGCAGGATATAATTCGTCTTCTACCAAAGTAGAAGTTGTGATGATTCCTTTGGCAACCTCAGCTCTTGGAGCTTCTTTGGTTTTGCCTTTTTGATCTACAGCTACACCTTGTACTTCCAACACACCTTGACTAGTTGCTGGATCGTATAGAAAGCTGTAAGAATCGCTTTTTCTTGAAGTGGTGGTTTTGCTGTCTGGAAAATCAGCAGCATCAAAAGTCATTTTACCTACTTCAACGTCGCTTTCGCCAGACTTGTAGTAAGTGGTTAGATTATATACGTATTTCTGTGGGAGCATTTTCGCAGGTAGTACTACAGACATGTCAACTTTAACAGAGTCGCCATGCAGTTCAAGTGGATTAGGTACTACGTCGACCTGCTGGGTCTCAGCAAGCTTTACCATGTTGTTCAGGGAACTACATCCTGATAACATTGTTAAGCCAACACATAAGGCTATTACAATATTCGATTTTCTCATTTGAATAATTGGTTTATTAAAATTGATATAACTTTTTGTACTTATTTTCGGAATAATTGCAATAATAGGGAAAAAATAAATATATCCTAAACTTATAGAAGACAAATAAATTGAGCGTTTTACCTTAATTTTGCAGCATTATGAAAGGAATACAGGATTTTTTTGAGAAATATGCTTTCGGGGTTTGTGCCAAGCTGGGGGAGAAGTTAAGGATTCCTACATCTAGCATTCGGCTATTCTTTATTTATGCGTCATTTTTGACTTTTGGATCCCCTTTGATTGTTTATTTGATGTTGGCTTTTGTGATGAATTTCAGAAAGCATTTGAGACGTAGACATTCACTTTGGTACTATTAATCGTAGACATTACTCTATGCCTTTGTATTTCTGTTGAGATAAACTGATTCTGGCAGACCTTCAATTAGGAATTTATTTTTAGGTTTGCACCTCAAATTTCACCATTACTCTATGCTATTAGAATTTGAAAAGCCTATCGCAGAGCTTGAAGAAAAATTGGCTGATATGAAAATGCTTGCTTCCAACACAGATGTGGATGTAGCAGAAGCCGTCAAGTCATTGGAAAATAAAATAAAAAAACTAAAAAAGGAAACGTTCGAGAACCTCACCCGCTGGCAGCGCGTGCAGTTGTCTCGTCACCCTGATAGACCATATACACTTGATTACATTTATGAAATCACAGATGAGTTTATTGAAATCCATGGTGATCGTACTGTAAAAGATGACAAGGCCATGGTTGGTGGGTTTGCCTCTATGGATGGTCAAACAGTGATGATCATTGGACAACAAAAGGGTAGAAATACGAAACAACGCCAGATGCGTAATTTTGGTATGGCAAACCCAGAGGGCTACAGAAAAGCCCTTCGACTGATGAAAATGGCTGAGAAATTTAATAAGCCTATCGTGTGTTTGATTGACACTCCAGGTGCTTTTCCAGGGTTAGAAGCTGAAGAAAGAGGGCAGGGAGAAGCGATCGCTCGTAATCTCAAAGAAATGTTTATGCTGAAAGTGCCTGTGATCTGTGTGATTATAGGTGAAGGTGCTTCTGGTGGTGCATTGGGTATCGGTATTGGAGATCGCGTGTTGATGATGGAAAATTCTTGGTATTCTGTGATTTCTCCTGAAAATTGCTCTACCATTCTATGGAGAAGCTGGGACTATAAAGAGCAAGCTGCGGAAGCTTTGAAGCCTACTGCCAAAGATATGATGGCTAATGGTATGGTGGATGGCGTGATTAAAGAACCTATAGGTGGTGCGCATGTGGATACTACAGCAGCAGCTAAAGAACTCAAGAAGGAGCTGCTATCAAGCCTGAAAGTGCTTGACAAACTGTCGCCAGAAGAACGCATCAGTCAACGTATTGATAAATTCAGTAAAATGGGTGTAGTAGCCTAATCCACTGAAACGATGATCAGATTTCTCGCTAAATTTATTTTCATTACTCTTCTAGGATGGAAGATCAAAGGGAGCATCTCTGATAAAACCAAAAAATGTGTAATCGCAATAGCTCCTCATACGAGCTATTGGGATTTTTTTATTGGTATAGTCGTTCGGCCAATCAATAACCTCCGTTCTTCTTTTTTGGTGAAAAAAGAAGTTTTCAAATTTGCCCCTATGGGCTGGGTAGTGAAACGCATGGGAGGTATTGCTGTTGATAGGGGTAAAAACAACAGTAGTTTGATTGATCAAGTTATTAGAATATTCAAAGAAAGAGAGGTGATGCGTTTGGCGATCACGCCTGAAGGTACTCGGTCTAAGGTAACGGAATGGAAAACGGGTTTTTACCGCATTGCAGTAGCCGCTAATGTGCCTATTATCTTGGTTAGTTTCGATTTCGCTAAGAAAGAAGTTGAATTCAAGGAAGAATTCCATCCGACAGGCGATATGACTGCCGATATTGATTATATCAAAAGCCAGTTTGTGGGGGTACAAGGCAAACATCCCGAACTCGGATAGACAGACTTCGATAACAGTACCAAACCCCAAATGGTATGACATTAATTATTTTTTTCCTTGCTGGTGCAGTATTACTACAAATAGGCATTCTGGTTTATTCGAGAAAGCTAAAAAAGAGTTGGAATAAAGAGGATGTACTCCATAAATATAATATCAAATCCAGAAGCGAACTTTTTGCTGCGTTAAATCGTCAGGACATATCAAAAGAAGATTTAATTAAGCTCAACGATATTTACATCAGGCAGAGCCACCAGCATGAAAGATTTTATTAAAAAAATTTTCTTGATCCCGATATGGATATATCAGTATAGTATATCTCCATTGTTACCATCAGCGTGTCGATTTTCTCCCACGTGCTCACAGTACACTAAGGAAGCTATCGAAAAACATGGGGTTTGGAAAGGCTTTAAACTAGGAGTAGCAAGAATAGCTAAATGCCATCCATGGGGCGGAAGTGGCTATGACCCTGTACCCTGATTTTTATCATGGAATATAATTAGCCAATACTTTTCAAAAGTAAAAACAACCTTATCTTTGTGATTCAAAAAATACCAAAGCACATTGGAAAAGAAGAACGGGTTTTATTGGTCGGATGAAAGAGAGCCGCATTTCAAGAGACGAAAAGAAATCATCGCTAAGCATCCAGAGGTAAAAGAACTGTATGGTATAGATAAGGGGCTCAAGTACAAAACACTTGGTTTAGTTATCTTCCAGTTGGCTACTGCACCATTTATTGCAGAACTGGCTTGGTACTGGTACCTTCCCCTAGCCTATATTTTTGGCGCTTCGGTGAGTCATACTATTTTCTTGGCTATACACGAGTTGAGTCATGACTTAGCTTTTAAGAAGAAGGTTTACAATCAATGGCTAGCCTTGGTGGCTAATATTCCAATTGTCGTGCCTTATGCCATGTCTTTTAAAACATATCATCTCAAGCATCATTGGGAGCAAGGAGATGAAAACAACGATACGGATTTGCCAACAACGGGCGAAGCCAATGTGTTTAAAGGATTTGTGGGTAAAATACTGTGGGCAACTAATCAGATTTTGTTCTATGCCTTTAGACCTATGTTTGTGCATCCAATCAAAATGGAAAAATGGCACATTTATAATATCATCTTCCAACTAGCTGCCATTAGTGTGTATTGGTATTTTGTAGGTACAGGAGCTATCCTTTACTTGTTGCTATCTATATTTCTTGCGGGGAGTTTACATCCTTTAGCTGCTCATTTTATTGCAGAGCATTATGTGTTTAAAGAAGGACAGGAGACGTATAGTTATTATGGTTTTCTTAATAAGCTGGCCTTGAATGTGGGGTATCACAATGAGCATCACGACTTTCCTAATATTCCAGGTACTCGATTGCCCAAACTCAAGGAAATGGCACCTAGTTTTTACGATAATCTATTTGTGCATAAATCTTGGATAAATGTGATTGTACAATTCATCGCTAACCCTAAGATCAGCCTAAATAGTCGAATCAAGCGAAACAATAGCATCTAGTAGGTTAAGATTATACTGACTAGAATAGATTCTCTCCACTAATCCGACTAATTTCGAGTTTAGAAATAAGCGATAAATTATGCGGATAGTTTTTATGGGTACACCTGAATTTGCGGTGCCCAGTCTACAAATTTTACATGAAAATGGCTACGATATTGTAGGTGTCATTACAGCACCCGATAAGCCAAAAGGTAGGGGGAAGAAAATGCAGGGTACCCCTGTGAAAGAATATGCAGAAAGTGTAGGACTTCACCTCTTACAACCTACCAATTTAAAATCTGAAGCATTTTTATCCGAGCTTAAATCATTAAATGCTGATTTACAAATAGTGGTAGCATTTCGAATGCTGCCAGAGGTCGTTTGGAATATGCCAGCAGGAGGCACTTTCAACCTTCATGGTTCATTACTGCCGCAGTATAGAGGTGCTGCGCCGATCAACTGGGCTATTATGAATGGAGAGACAGAAACAGGTGTGACTACATTTTTCCTCAAGCACGAGATAGATACAGGTAGTGTCATAATGCAAGAAAAGGAGGTGATAGCTAAAGAAGATACGGTAGGAGATGTATACGAGCGGCTTATGATCAAAGGGGCTAAGCTGGTATTGAAAACGGTACAGGCTATAGATGTGGGAACAGTATCCCTGTCTCCACAGATAGAATCGCCAGACTTAAAGGCTGCTCCCAAAATTCATAAAGAAACATGCGAGATCAAGTGGTCTCAAGAGAGTGAAACCATCAGAAATTTTATCAGGGGACTTTCTCCGTATCCAGCTGCATGGACAACACTGGGAGAAAAAAAATTCAAAATATATAAAACTAAAATTTCAGAACAATCGGCTGATGATAAGCCTATCGGTAATTATATCACCGATAATAAAACACACTTGTCTGTGAAGACAGGAGATGGGTGGCTCGACTTGCTAGAGCTGCAAATGGAAGGTAAGAAACGCATGATGGTGGAAGATTTGCTCAGAGGTTTTAAATTTGATTGATATGAAGATAGCACTGATAGCAGCGATGTCCAGAAACCGTGTGATCGGGATCAATAATGACTTGCCTTGGCATTTGCCTGACGACATGAAGTATTTTATGGAGACTACCAGAGATCATGTAGTGATCATGGGGCGCAAAAATTTTGATTCACTACCGCCTAAGTTTAAGCCGCTGCCCAATCGAACCAATGTAATTTTGACCAGACAGAAAGGCTATGAAGTGCCTGGTTGTACTGTTTTTCATGACATGAAAGACGCTTATGCCTTTGCAGAATCTCACGGAGAAAAAGAGCTTTTTGTAATTGGTGGTGGTCAAATTTATCAAATGGCAATCGCACAAGCAGATGTGATTTACCTGACAGAAATTGACGCAGATATAGAAAATGGGGAGGTTTTCTTTCCTGTAATGGGTGGCGAATGGAAAGAAGTTTCCAGAATTCATCATGGACAAGACGAGCGCCATGTCTACGCTTTTGATTACGTGAGATACGAAAGAGTATAAGGCCATTAATGATAGACTACCCCTTAATAAAATGAGCATGTTGAAATATTTTGAAAATAGAAATATCTGGATCACGGGAGCCTCTAGCGGTATTGGTGAAGGTTTGGTTAGGCATTTGAGCCAAGTGAAATGTAATTTGATTATCTCGGCTAGGAGAGAAGAAGAATTGGTTCGGGTGAAAAATGAGAATCAAAATGCAGCCACTATCGAAGTGCTTCCATTGGATCTCGCAGATGGGCCTTCGCTAGAAGCGAAGACCAAAGCTGCTGAGGCATTTTTTGGAGGAGTCGACATTCTATTTAATAACGGTGGGATCAGTCAGCGTGATAAAGTGATTCATACATCCATGGAAGTGCAACGTCAGATCATGGAGGTCAATTACTTTGGGACTATTGCTCTGTCTAAATATGTCTTGCCAGGTATGGTAAAACGCAAATTTGGGCATCATGTGACCGTCACTAGTGCAGTGGGGATTATCAGTACACCGTTGAGGTCGGGGTACTCTGCATCAAAGCATGCGGTACACGGATTTTTTGATGCGTTGCGTTCGGAGCATTTCGAAGACGGTATCAAAGTCACGCTTATACTGCCTGGCTATGTGAATACCCAGATCTCTTACAATGCTTTGATGGGGGATGGTACGCAGCAAAATAAATTGGACAAAGCGCAGGCGGCAGGGTTGACTGTAGATCAGCTTGTACATAAGATGTTGAAAAAGGTGGCTGCGCAGAAGGAGGAAAGTTACATTGGAGGTTTCAAGGAGGTGATGGGTATCTATATGAAAAGATTTTTCCCTAGTATATTTTCTATCCTTGTTCGCAAAATGGCCGTTACCTAAAGATAACCAGCCAGCTTGTAAGCTAGAATACCTACCCACTCCTTTGTGAGCGTGGTCCATACATTTAAAGCATTGAGTGAGGGAATAATGAGCTCCTCCGGTGTATACCTCAACGACCTTCCGTAGTGATCTGTAGGGAAAGGGACAACATGCAGTCCTACTTTTTTAAAACACTTTTTAGACCGATACATATGAAAAGCGGAGGTAATGAGGAGTATTTCGTCTTGCGTTTGTTTTAGTAAATCGGCGGTGTAAATCGCATTTTCTCGTGTGTTTCTTGCTTGATCTTCTATGTTTATATCTGTTTCTGGTATGCCACAGCTTAGTGCAAAACCTCTAAGTGCATGGCTTTCCTTATGACCTTCGAAGGTAATAGCTGCTGTTCCTCCAGTGATGACAATCTGATCAATAATCCCTTTTTGATAAAGATCAATTGCATGCACGATTCGATCTGATCCTTTATTGAACTGTACACGGTCAAATGGCGGACGATCTGGATTTGTGATACCAGACAATACAACACCATAGCGATAGTGACCATCAAGTTGATTATATGGGATGGCCTCTGGTTCCCAGCTGTTGATAATCAAAATAGAGAGCAATGGGTTGGTGAAAAATAAAAGCAAGAATACAGCGGAAGTATGTAACAGTTGACGGTACTTCTTTTGCTTCACCACCAGCGAACCGATCGCCACCCAAGCAATAAGGCTGACGGGCATTATCAGCCAATAGATGATTTTGGATAGGATGAAAAACATAGGCTTTTATTTGCCAAAGCTATTCACTACTTTTCTAAACCAATCAAAATAAAGCGATACAACGAGCAATAGTGACATCAGCCAGATCACTATTACGTTGAAGTAGAGCGTGTCGTAGTAGTTGCCCATAAAGTACTTCTGCGGTGCATAGAAATGTGATCTCATATCCAGTGCATGTTGAGGAAGTGCCACATAGTATATGGGGTATATTTTCTGAATGAGCTCCTTTTTGGTTTCCAAAAGTCGGTTTTCAGCTGTGCTGTTTTTCAAAAAGAAAGTAATGGCTTCATTTTCATTCCCTTTTCTCAATTCAGCAAAAGCGGCAGCCTTCTCTTCGGTATCAGTCATGGACTTTATTAAGGCATCACGATCAGCAGAGGCTTGCTTTAAGCGATTGTTATAGATCTTGCGCATGATTTGAACAAATCGCTTGGTGGCATCATAGGTGGATGTGTCGAACTTGCTAAGGGAGATGTTCTCTAATTCCCTGAACTTGTCTTTGGGGATACGAGCCAATTCCATTTCTTTTCTAAGCTCATTCTGGATAAGCTTTAACTTGTCATCTACCATTTGTTTTTTGTCGCTATCAGTAGATCCAAAGTTGGAATGTACATAGTCAAGATTAGCTTCTATAGCCGAGTAGAAGTATACACTTTTAAACTCTGAGTTGGCAATTGTTTGGTCGTATTCGAAAAGATGTTTTTCGTAGGCATTGTCTTTGAATTGTGTAACGGCAAGTGCTTCATAGCCCCATTTGGAAGCCATCAGTTCACCTATTATAGGTACTTTCTTTGAATTGCTTAGCCATGGGTGTAGCTTATCAAAATTTACCACTACACCACTCAAAATAAGCTGAGGGATAATCAATAATGGAATAAGGATGTAGATCGTTACGGCAGAATTGAAGGCTGAGGATATATTCAGTCCCATGATGTTGGCAAAACATGAGACACTAAACATGACCAGCCAAAACGAAAATGTCATGCCGTGGATGCCTAATATAGCATCTCCTATTACGACAAACATTAAGGACTGTAGGGCAGAGAGACCAAAGAGAATGGCCATTTTAGATACGAGATAACTCCATCTACTGAGGTTGAGAAAAGACTCTCTTTTCAATATTTTTCGATCCTTGAAAATTTCTTCGGCACTCACTGTCAATCCCATAAAAAGCGATACAATAATGGCCATGAAGAAGAAGGCAGGGATGTTTGGGTTCTCTTTGAATACATATTCGCTAGACCCTTCGGGTACATATCTAATAATAAAAGCCAAGATAAGCGCCAACAAAGGAGCTTCAAGTAAGTTGATCGCTAGATATTGTTTGTTGCTTATTTTGGAAGCAATATCTCGACTGGCAAAAATCACAAGTTGTTTGAATCTGCTTGGAATTTTGAGTGTTTTTTCGGGTTCTTCATCCGATTCTTTGGCCGGTTTGATGTTTACTCTCTCGGTGAAATATCCGTTCCAGTCTTGCGGCGATATTTTACGTTGGTCAGTGAGTTTGCCATATTCATCTACCACTTTGGTCTCTATGATATTGAATATTTGCTCCGAATTCACATTGCCACATTCTATACAGGAGCCTGCTTCTTTGTCTATGAGATCTACAATGTTTTTGAAATAGATGACAGCTTCTACAGGATTGCCATAGTAAATCTGGTAACCACCTACATCGAGTATGACTAGTTTGTCAAACATCTTGAAAATCTCAGACGAAGGCTGGTGAATGACCACAAAGATCATTTTGCCTTTGAGCGAAAGCTCTTTGAGTAGATCCATGATGTTTTCAGAATCTCTGGATGAAAGCCCAGATGTAGGTTCGTCTACAAACATGACCGAAGGTTCACGAAGGAGTTCCAAGCCTATGTTGAGTCGCTTTCGCTGCCCACCACTGATGGTTTTCTGTAGCGGCGAGCCTACTTTTAAGTTTCTTGTTTCGCTCAGGCCAAGCGCAGATAAGGTCTTGTCGACCAATTCATTCAGTTCCTTATCATTCTTATTGGCAAAGCAAAGTTTGGCAGCGTAGTAGAGGTTTTCGGATACGCTGAGTTCTTCTACCAGCAAGTCGTCTTGTGGTACATAGCCTATGACTCCTTCTACTTTGCTTTTGTCTTTGTTGATATCAATGCCATTGATCCGGACAGAGCCATGCGAAGGTTTTTCATTGCCATTCAATACATTGAGTAGGGTGGACTTGCCTGCTCCACTGCCGCCCATCAACCCGATGAGTTTGCCAGAGCTTTCTGCTATCGTGATGTCTCTTAGTCCTTGGTGCCCGTTAGGGAAAGTGAACCCTAAATTTTCTGCTACAAAGGAGATTTTGGCTTGAGAACCTTCTTCTCTGAAAGCCGACACCACATCGCTATAGTAAATGGGGTCTATTTTACTGCTTCTGATGGTGCTACCAGAAGAGAAGACAATGATTTTATTTTTTCTTACATGTATGCCATTGAGTGTAAGGGCAGATTCTCCCATGTATTTCATAAAATACATTTCTAGTGCGGGAAGCCTAAAGAAAGCGAGATAACCAGATAGAAAAGCACGTTTGATGTGCTTTGATGACGAATTGAGGCCTCCATTTTGACTGTCGTCTATGATTAGAATATTCTCTGCATTGAGCTGAGAACGTTCTTTGGTGACTACAAATGATTTGATGTGATCTACTGCTTTGTTTGAGAAGTGGAAGGCCTCACCAATGAGAAGTAGTAGCTCTTGTTCTCTGTCGGATATCTCACCATCGGCCATGATGACTTCAAGTACTTTTAAGATAACGACGATTTTTTGCTGCTGAGTGAGCTCTTGATTGACCTGTTTGGCTAGTATAGATATTTCTTTCTTTTCGCTGAAAGAAACAGCCCGTTCACTAGACATATGGCTAGTCATCTGATCGAAGAGTTGCATGTATTTGAGACTATCGCCTTTGCTGAGGTTTTCGAGCAAAAAGTCTTCGATTGAATTTCTTTCGTCCTCGGTGACGTCGTCCTCTTTAGCCACTATCGCCAATAAGTGGATGATGGCTTTTAACAGTTGTTCACTCATAGTTTAGATCGAGTTATTGAGATGGTTTTGATCAATAAATATAGGTCAAATTGGGGCATAAATAAAAAAAGCATTGAATGTATAGTTCAATGCTTTTTACTCCGGTAGAATGGCGGATTATCTTACCATTTCGGCTCTGATTCTTTTTACCTCTGCGATGATGTCTACCAACATGTCTTTGTTCAAAGTGAAGTTAGGATCACCTTCAGCAATTTTTTTGTCGATTTCAGCAAGATCTTCTTGATACAATACTCTCAAGATGTCGAATTCTGCTACTACACCAGCAATGGTGTCATCGCTTTTTAAGTCTTTCAAAAGTTTAACTACATCGTTCAAAGGCTCTTTTTGATCGATGATGATTTTTACCAATGGCTCCAAAATCAAGTTTCTGCTCGCTTCAGGGAGTAGATCTTCAGGGTAGGTGTCGATCACCATTACTGACAAGTACAATCCTTCGATGTAGCTACCAGAAAGAATCAAAGCAACCGTTTGTAATCTATCTGTTGCTTCCAGTTTTTCTTCTGCTACTTCCATCGCATAGTTGATCAGGTTAGCCAAAGAGTCTTTGTTGCCCAAGTTTTTTTCAAATCTTTCCATCAAGTCCAATTCGAAAGCTGATGCAATGCCGATTTGATCTGCCAGCTTTTGACATGCTTCCATGTATTTTAAAGCATCTTGTACTTGATCATAAGAAGATAAATACCCAATGTCAGTAGCATACGCACCCAGGTTCATAGCTGCTTTATCAGCTACATTTTCGTATTTAGATACGTTGTCAATACTATTGATTAAATCTCCGTTAAAATCAGATCCAGTAGCCTGAAGCATATAAGGTACTTCTGATGGAGGGGGCATGTCGTGCACCACTTTGTCAATTTCATTGAGGAGTTGATTTTCAGCCTTCTCAAATGCCTCAGCTTCTGCTTCAGCAGCTACTTTTTTGGAATTGCTTCCGCAAGAACAAATGAAAACTGTCAACGCCACGGCAAAGCATAGGTTGATGGATTGTTTATAGTTGATCATTAGTTTGTGTTTTATGAATTTCTCAATGCCAATTTTAATATATTTTTGACTGGATATAAAGCGCAGTATCAATTAATTTGAGCAGAACAGCTGTGATCTTTCGTTTTCTTATGAAAATAAAACTATACATCATAATGACTGTCTTGATAAGTGGGGTATACAAACCCGCAATGACTCAAGAACTAACACAATATTTTTACTCAGACGGTGCGTTGAGCTCCGAAGGCGTGCAAGATGCTACGGGCAAACAAGGAGAGTGGAAATTCTATTATGCTGAAGGGCAGATCAATGTAGTTGAGAATTATAAAGCCAACGAGCTAGAAGGGGTGTCGCTTTCATATTATCAAAACGGGCAGTTGAAGAGTGAAGAGAATTGGCACCTTGGACTGCAGGAAGATAGCGCATACTATTATTATGAGACAGGGCAGCTACACCGAAAAGGTATGTATATAGCCAGTTTGTATACGGGGATTTGGCTCTCTTACCACGAAAATGGCAGATTGAAAAGTAAAGGAGGGTATGCCATGGGACTACCCGATGGGTTGTGGGAGGTCTATGCTGAAGATGGTCTAATATTGCAAAAAGGCTACTACAAAGAAGGAAAGGAGCATGGATATTGGGAGTTTTATGATGGCAACGGACGGATCAATTTTTCAGGTAGTTACCAAAACGGTAAAGAAATAGGTGAGTGGTACGAGTATTCTCGCAAGGGGAAAAAGAGGCTTTATTATGACTACTCTGAAAAATAACGCATGACGGTAAAGGACTTGGAAAGACAGTACTTCAACTTGTACAATTAATCTCCTGCATATCTTTCATACTGACTAATAACCTGATTAAAATCATTGATTAGTGAATTGGCCATCTGGTTAATCTCATGGGTGCTTATGGAAGAAAGTTCTGAGCAGAATCTTTGCCATTTTTGTTCTATGTGTAGGATTGTCGATTGGGCATTGGATGTATTGATTTTGGAGCTTTTGATTTCCTCTAGCTGTTGGCTAAATAGGCTGATACATTGTTTAATGGTCACCTGATCGTCCAGCATATGTGCATTTACTATTTTCATCAAAAGCATGCGCTGACTACCCGTCTTATTGATCAATATGGACAAGGCTGTAATCTCATTTACTAGCCCATTGAGCTCACCTAATTTGTCTATGGATTGCGCACTCATGTTTTGAATTTCGCTGACTAATACTCGGAAAGGAGCACCTTGCGAGCTGTTAAGTTTGCTGGCATGGATAGCGGCGTTTATTGCTACGATGTTGGTTCTTTTTGAGAAATCATTGATGCTGCCGATTACACTATTGAGACTGTTTTTTATGGACATAACAAGCTGGATGACTACGTAATTATTGAACGCAATCATAGCCAAAATACTTAGTTTATATTTCTTTACTACTTTGTATCTTGTGTTATTAGTGGTTAATGCATGTTGATATATGCGGTATGACAGAAATGTACGAATTGGACTACGTAGTTTTTCTGTAAGTTCCTTAAGGCTTTTATTGAGTTGGGTGTGTTTGAGCCAATTGATTGATCCTTTTTTAGAGTTTTAGAATGTTAGCTCAGAGTGCGCCTTTGCCTAATTTGTCGATATTAGCTATTCGAAAAGATTGTTTGCCCTCGATAGGGGAAGTACTGGTTTTGTTTGACCTAATGATAAACCAATTGTAAGAAATCAAATCCTGAACTCATGCATCAACAAGCCAAACTTCTCTTTCTTTTTATGTTTCTATGGCTCGTGTCCAAGGCGCAAGGCCAAAATGGAAAACGAACCGAAAATACCGTTTTGAAATTGGACAAGGGAGAAAATCCTTATTCAAAAAGAAAGTCTGCCTGGCTGGTGAAAAATGGCTTTGATGTGGACGTCTATGATTGGCAAAACAAAGAAATCAATCAGCAGTTGAAAGGAGCCTTTGATCAGCGAACCTCAGCTTATGTCTGGGGTGTTGTGGGACTGGCTAGTGCTGTGCAGTTGGGAAACCAAATGATCAACAATGATGAGGGGAGGGGCTTTTGGTTCACCGCATCAGTTACGTCAGGGGTCATTGCTTCCATTCAATCTTTCAAGGCAAAGAAGAGAGTGAAGCAGGTCAATATTTGGCATCAAAATTTGGATAGTGTCAATCAAGACAGCGTTTCTGCACTATCAATCCATAAGCATTATCACCTACCAAGCCCATACAAGCCTTCAAAAAACAAATATTTATTAAAAAATGATTTTGATCTCTATGCTTATCATTGGGACAATGAAGAAATCAATTTGCAGTTGGACAAGGCCTTTGAGTTAAGAAGTACAGGGCAGGTTTTGCTTGGCGTGTCTTTGGGGAGTTTTTTTCTGGGCGCATTATACAAACTTGCAGGAATGCTTGCAGATGAAAACGACAAGGGGGGGAGTGCTGGTAGAATAGGCACTGGTCTATACATAGCATCGGGAGCCATGGTTACAGGTTCGATCGTCCTGACTAGTTTGGCTCAAGGCAAAGTACGAAAGGCTGAGCAGCAAAGAATTCTATTATCTACCCAGTAAAAAGTGATTGCTTGTTGTTGAGGACTACGCAATCACCTTGTACTGAACTTCATCCATTGCTTCCAATTTTTCTAGTAGACCATTGTTGGGCTCAATCTTTACTTTTCTGGAGAGTAAGTTTACTTGCATATTGGCTTCCTCATCTACGATGTCAAGCTTGAGCAAGCTATTGCCTGCATATTGGGTGGTTAGTTTTTTGATTTCAACGATTAGGTTTTCATTTACGTCTTTGAGATTGATTCTTAAGTTCAAACCCTTAGTTTTTTCATCTCTGATTTCAGTGAGCAGGTGCATGGATTTTACTTTCAGCTCTAGTTCTTCACCTTTCCAGCGGTTTTGTACGCCACATTGAAAATAAAGGAACCAACCTGTTTCGAAATATTCTTTGAATTTGATGTAATCGTCTGAAAACAAGAAAAAAGTAAAAGAATCTGTAAAATCCTCCAAAGTAATGGTGCCAAAGGGTTTGCCTGTCTTAGTTACACGATGACCGACAGCTGAGACTTGCCCGCCTATTTTGATACTGCCTTTCTTTTGTAATTCAGCCAGATCGCCGTTGAGCTCTTTGATGGTGGTGTTGCAAAATTGTTCAATTTCAAACTTGAACTGATCCAATGGATGGCCAGAGATGTATAGCCCGACTACTTCTTTTTCGATCCTTAGTTTTTCTAACTCACTAAATGGCTCTACAGCTGACACCGTAGGTGTAGGTACAGATACGCCAGATTCGCCACCGAAGAGTGATGCCTGTGCGCTGGCTTCTTCCTGTTCCATTTTGTTGGCATACTTAACGGCTTTTTCGATCAGGCTAGGTTCGCCGTCGTCAGTGATCAGATATTGGCGTCTATGGTAGCTTTCAAAGCAGTCAAATCCTCCTGATTGCGCTAGCGCCTCGAGCGTTTTCTTATTTACAGAGCGTAGATTGATTCGAGTAACGAAATCAAAGAAGTCTTTAAATTTCCCATTGGCTTCTCGTTCTTCAATGATCGAGAGGGCGGCTGCCTCACCTGCACCTTTGATGGCTCCCATGCCAAATCTAATCTGCCCTTCAGTGTTGACTTGAAAAAAAACACCTGATTCGTTTACGTCAGGGCCAAGTACTGGTATTTTACGTACCCGACATTCCTCCATAAAGAAGCTGACTTTCTCTATGTTGTTTTGGTTGTGCGTGAGTACGGCTGCCATGTATTCGGCAGGGTAGTGGGCTTTGAGGTATGCGGTATGGTAGGCCACTACCGAGTAGCAAGTTGAGTGAGACTTGTTGAAGGCATAGGCAGCAAAAGCTTCCCAGTCTTTCCAAACCTTCTGTATCATTTTCTCCTCGTGTCCGCGTTCGAGACACCCCTCTACAAACTTGGGTTTTAGCTGATCTAGGATGGCCTGGATCTTCTTACCCATCGCTTTTCTAAGCATGTCGGCTTCACCTTTGGTAAATCCAGCTAGCTTCTGAGAAAGTCGCATTACTTGCTCCTGATAGACGGTAATGCCATAAGTCTCGGCTAAGTATTCTTCCATCCCTTCGAGGTCATAGACGATCTCCTCAGTGCCCATTTTTCTGGCAATAAAGTTAGGGATGTACTCCATTGGTCCTGGTCGATAGAGTGCGTTCATTGCGATCAAATCCTCGAATCTATCCGGCTTCAGCGAGCGCAAATGCTTCTGCATGCCGGGCGACTCAAACTGAAACGTACCGTTGGTCTCGCCACGCTGGTACAGTTCGTAAGTTTTTTTGTCGTCGAGCGGAATGTCGTCGGGAATGATCTCTATACCATGTCGTTTTTTCACGTTGGCGCAAGCTGTCTTGATGATCGATAGGGTTTTGAGTCCCAAAAAGTCCATCTTCAACATGCCCGCACTTTCGACTACACTGTTGTCGAATTGAGTGACAAGCAGATCTGAATCTTTGGCTACACCTACAGGCACGTGTAGTGTAATGTCGCTTGGCGTGATGATAACCCCACAGGCATGAATACCTGTATTTCTCACAGATCCTTCGAGTACCCTTGCTTGCTGTATCACTTCAGATTTCAATCCATGACCTGTTTCCATGGATTGGAGTTCTTTCACTTCTTTAAAGGCCTTGTCTAAGCTGATTCCAGGCCTTTCGGGAATGAGCTTGGCAATAGAATCCGTTTCAGATAAGGGCAGCTCCATCACACGACCAGAATCACGAATGGAGGATTTGGCAGCCATGGTGCCGTAGGTGATGATTTGTGCGACTTGTGTTTTGCCATATTTATCGATCACGTATTGGATGACTTTGTCGCGTCCTTCGTCGTCAAAGTCAATATCAATATCGGGTAGTGATACACGGTCAGGATTTAGAAAACGCTCAAAAAGTAGATCGTAAGCGATCGGATCTACATTGGTGATGCCGATACAGTAGGCAACAGCCGATCCTGCAGCCGATCCACGACCAGGACCTACGGATACACCCATCTCTCTCGATTTGGTGGTAAAATCCTGCACAATTAAGAAATAGCCTGGATAACCAGAGTTTTCAATGGTTTTTAGTTCAAAATCAAGTCTTTCTGTAATTTCATCTGTGATTTCACCATAGCGCTTTTTGGCACCCTCGTAGGTGAGGTGGCGAAGAAAATTGTTCTCGCCTCGTTTGCCTCCATCTTCTTCATCTTTGGCGTCTTTAAATTCGTTAGGGATATCGAAGGCAGGCAATAATACATCTCTAGACAATCGATATTCTTCTACCGAATCAATAAGTCCTTGGATATTCTCAATTGCTTCAGGGATATCTGCAAAGAGGGCTTTCATTTCCTCTTGGGTTTTGAAATAATACTGGTCGTTGGGCAGGGCATCTCTATAAGCTCGTCCTCTGCCTACTTCGTCATTGATACTCTTTCCATCTTTGATGCAGAGTAGCACGTCGTGTGCTTTGGATTCATGCTTGTCCAGATAGTGTACATGATTAGAGGCAATGAGTTTGATGTCATGCTTCTTCGCAAACCCTTGGAGAATATCATTGAGGTGGTTTTCCTCATCGAGACCGTGTCTATTGAGCTCGATATATAGATCCGCACCGAATAGCTCTTTCCACCATAAAAGAGCCTTTTCTGCTTGTTCTTCTCCTTGGTTCAATGCTAGAGAAGGGACTTCACACATCAATCCGCCAGTGAGGCAAATCAAGTCATCTTTGTATTGCTTGATTAGTTCTTTGTCAATCCGAGGATAGAAGCCATAGAGGCCTTCCATGTGTCCTAGAGAGGAAAGTTTGGCTAGGTTGTGATAGCCTTTTTTGTTTTTTGCCATGAGTACAATTCTGGTCATTCGATCAGGACTGTCCTTGGTGAATTTGAGTGTTTGACGCTCTTCTGAAATAAAAAATTCCTGGCCAAGAATAGGTTTGATACCTTCTTTGATGGCTCCTTCTACAAAGTGATAACCACCATACATGTTGCCCAAGTCTGTGAGCCCTACTGCGGGCATGCCCAGCTCTTTGGCTTTGGCAATGAGTGGTTTGATCTTTGGGGTGGCCTGCAAGACCGAAAACTGCGAATGAACATGGAGGTGGCAGTAAGGAGACGTGATTTCTTTGGCGGCATCTAGGTCGATGTCTATGCCTTGTTTTTTGTCCTTTACGGCAAAGTTGGCGGCAGCTAAGTCTGGTGCCTCATATTTGATATCCTCCTTGGTCGTATCGTCCAATGGCGCGATCACGCCTTCGGTCACTAGCCCAAAGAAACACTTGGCGGTAGCATCTACATCGTAGGCGGCATCGTGCGCATCGTCGAAGCCTACCCCAAAGAGTTTGGTATGTAGCTCGGTGAGGGTAGGCCATTTGAATTTGCCACCTCGGCCGGGGATGGCTACAAATTCTGTAGACTCATCTTTGGTGTCGATAGCGTCTACAGTAGATAAGTCATTGTTCCTTTCCTTACGCAGGTATTCTGCGCCCACGATGTTGAGGTCAAACTCTACATTGTGCCCAATTACTGCTTTGATTTTCGTCAGGTCTTCGGAGAAGATGCTGAGGACTTCATTTAGATCATGCCCTTCTTCTTCGGCTCTTTTGGTAGAGATACCGTGAATTTTTTGCGCATTGAAGGGAATGGTGTATCCCTCTGGCTTGATGATGTAGTTTTTGTCGCTGATGAGCGAACCGTCATTTGCATGTACTTGCCAGGCCAGTTGTACCAATCGAGGCCAGTTATCTAAGTCCTCTAAAGGTGCATTGTAGTTTTTGGGTAAGCCAGTGGTCTCAGTATCAAATATCAGGTACATGGGTGCTCTTTGTTTTTTGTCATTTCGACCAGAGAGAAAAATCTAAACGGTAATGATTGGTGAATCTATGGTTAGATTTCTTCCTGCATTCGAAATGATATGGTGGTATTTCGTAAGTGCGAATCGGACTTTAAAACTAGAAATTTTGGCTGGATATACGCTGGATATTGGGAGGAAGTTTTCCACAGTGGATAGAACTTTTCTGCAGTGATGACTTTTAGGAAAGGCCTATATCTAATTAACCTGCTATGATATAATTTTCACCTTCTGTATACTTTTTGGTATTAAGGAAACTTCTCACTTCATCTCGCCGACCTCTGTTGGTAATGTAACTAAGGATGAACGGCTGATCAGACAGGGAGATTTGCTCAAAATGCACGCAGGGATAGTGCGCCAGTTGTTTGGTCTTTTTGATGTCGATGTAGCCTGCTATTGTTATTCCTTCTTGAAGGAGGAGTTGGCTTCTTTTGAAGCCTAGCTTGCCAGCACCCCAGATCCAAACTTCTTCTTGATTGATGCTTATCAGATGTTGAGCCAAGTACTTAGTTTTGATGTTGAAAAAGGCATCTGTATCGTAGCGGTCATCGGTGCGAGTGAGTCGATGTGGGCTGTCGTGCCAATCGAGTAGGGGGAGGGGCAATTTTTCGATTTTGTGATTTTTAGAGGTAGTGCGGAGAAACCACTCGTAATCTTCAGGAAAGTTTCCTTCTCTTAGATAGCCAACCTCATCGAGAATAGATTTTCTAAACATAAGCGTAGGGTTGACTATAGGAAATTCTACGAATCGATTGTGGTAAATATTGTCCCATGAGATTAGGCTATTGCTCCATTGTACGAAGTGCTCAAAGTCATCTGGTGTATCTTTTTCTGATTGGTATTTGACTTGTGTGGCGGAGATGGAGAGGGAAAGATTGGATTCAAGGTGGTTAAATTGTCTTTCGAGTCTTTCTGGGTGAGCGACATCATCGGCATCCATGCGGGCGATGTATTTGCCAATGGCGGCTGCCATGCCTGTGTTGGCAGCGAAGACTACGCCTTGGCATGGTTCAGTAAGTAGTTTGATTCTCGGGTCGCTGCTGGCTAATTGTTTGGCGATTTCAGTGCTGTGGTCGGTCGAGTTGTTGTCGATCAGAAGCAGCTCGAAGTCTGAGTAGGTTTGATTGAGGATGCTTTGGGTGGCTTCCTTTAGCGTGTGTGCGGCGTTGTAGTAGGGTAGGATGACGGATAGATTCATCATTTTTATATGAAACAAAAAAAGATTCACCTCGCTGAGATGAATCTTTTTTTATTGGTTAACAAAGGGTATTACTTATTGAAGAGAAATGCCACAAGCATCAGCAAATTCTAACAACTTGGCAAGGTCACCTAAGTCAAAATCATCGTCTTGGAAAGCATCATATTCATATTCTCTGGATACTTTTCCAATAAAGCATTCGCAATCTTCCTTGTCTGTACCTTCTTCAACGCAGTCGCTTACAGCTTCATCTACTTGTTCTTGAGTCCATTTAGAATCATCGTCATCATCTCCACAAGAAGTTGCGATAAATAAAACTGGCAGAATGAATGCTGCCATCATAAGTGCATTTTTAAACTTATTCATAGTTTGATTTAGTTGAAAGTTGACTGGGAGCTGTTTTGAAACTCCAGTATTAAGTGAAAAAAAACTGTTTCAAAATGATGTCAGTATATTTTTCTATAAACAGTTCTCCTTTTATGAGAAATACTAACTTTTGAAACAGTCTTTTTAAAAGTGCCTCTTAGATGTTATCCGACGAAGCCTTAGCTGCTAGATATTCTCTATTCAACCTTGCAATGTGAGTCACGCTGATCTCTTTAGGACAAACGGCCTCACAAGCTTGGGTATTGGTACAGTTGCCAAAACCTTCTTCTTCCATCTGAGCTACCATGGCTTCTACTCTTGAATGCCTTTCTACTTGTCCTTGTGGCAATAAAGCCAGTTGAGAAACTTTGGCTGCCGTAAACAGCATCGCAGATGCGTTTTTGCAAGCGGCTACACAAGCGCCACATCCGATACACTGTGCGGCATCCATGGCTTCATCGGCGATCACTTTAGGAATCGCGATTTCGTTGGCATCAGGCACGCCACCTGTATTTACATTTACATAACCACCCGCTTGGATGATTCTGTCGAATGAACTGCGGTCTACCACCAAATCCTTGTGCACAGGGAAGGCAGAGGCTCTCCATGGTTCGATCACGATGATATCACCATCCTTGAAGCTTCTCATGTGAAGCTGACAAGTGGTTACGGCATCTTTAGGGCCGTGAGGTTTTCCATTGATGTATAGTGAACACATACCGCATATGCCTTCTCTACAATCATGATCAAAGTGTACAGGATCCTTTCCTTCTCTAGAAAGGTTTTCGTTCAACACGTCAAGCATTTCAAGAAATGACATGTCAGGGGACACGTCCGAAACATCGTATGATTCGAATGCACCTTTATCTTCAGCGTTTTTCTGTCTCCAGATTTTTAATTTCAGATTCATATCAGTTCTTATTTATAGCTTCTTTGAGTCAATTTCACATTTTCGAATTCGAGTTGCTCTTTGTGTAGTTCTTCTTCTTGGTCTTCGCCTTTGTATTCCCAAGCGGCTACATAAGAGAACTCATCGTCAATTCTGAGTGCTTCTCCTTCAGGGGTTTGTGACTCTTCACGGAAGTGACCACCACAAGATTCCTTACGGTTCTGAGCATCGTCGATCATCAATTCTCCTAGTTCAATGAAATCAGCTACTCGATTTGCTTTCTCCAAAGACATATTCATTTCTTCGTTTTCGCCAAGCACTTTCACATTGCTCCAAAACTC
Organism: Reichenbachiella carrageenanivorans; assembly: GCF_025639805.1. Taxonomy (NCBI): domain Bacteria; kingdom Pseudomonadati; phylum Bacteroidota; class Cytophagia; order Cytophagales; family Reichenbachiellaceae; genus Reichenbachiella; species Reichenbachiella carrageenanivorans. The sequence continues at coordinate 2,992,127 of NZ_CP106735.1, forward strand.
TTTTTTGAGCGCTTTGATCTTTTCTTTAGCAATTTTCAAACCTTCTTCGTTTCGTGCCATCCCACAGTATTCCCACATGATGTGGCCCAGTTCCTTATGGAAATCATCTACCGTCTTGTCTCCATTGATGTTGAGCAGGGTGTTGATCCTTTCTTTGACGGCAGTCTCTGCTTTTTGGAATTCTTCGTGATCCGTAGAGATCTTGTCATATGGCATGTCTGCCAGATAATCACCAATAGTATATGGCAATACGAAGTAGCCATCCGCCAATCCTTGCATCAAAGCACTCGCGCCTAGTCTATTGGCGCCGTGGTCTGAGAAGTTGGCTTCACCAGCAGCGTATAATCCCGGAACGGTAGTCATCAGGTTGTAATCTACCCAAAGTCCGCCCATGGTATAGTGTACCGCAGGGTAGATCATCATCGGCATTTCGTATGGGTTGTCACCTGTGATCTGTTCGTACATATCGAACAGGTTGCCATATTTTCCTTTGATGGTTTCTAAACCATCTCTTTTGATTGCGTCTTTGAAGTCTAGGAATACTGCGAGTCCGCTAGGGCCTACGCCACGGCCTTCATCGCACATTTGCTTGGCATTTCTCGAAGCCACATCTCGTGGTACCAAGTTGCCAAAGGCAGGGTATTTCCTTTCTAGGTAGTAATCTCTGTCTTCTTCGGTGATCTTAGCTGCGTCTGCTGCTTTCAATCCCTTTACGGCTGTCTTAGGTACCCAGATTCTTCCGTCGTTTCTTAGAGATTCAGACATCAAGGTCAACTTAGACTGATGATCGCCTGATACAGGAATACAAGTAGGGTGGATCTGGGTGTAGCATGGGTTGCCAAAGAATGCGCCTTTTTTGTGCGCTCTCCAGGCAGCGGTCACGTTAGATCCCATGGCATTGGTAGATAGGAAGAATACGTTGCCGTACCCACCTGTGGCTAATACCACGGCATGGGCGCTGTGTGATTCGATTTTGCCTGTAATCAGGTTTCTAGTAACGATACCTCTGGCCTGGCCATTTACAATCACTACGTCCAACATCTCTGTTCTGGCATGTAGCTGTACTTTGCCAGATGCTACTTGTCTGCTGAGTGCACTATAAGCACCGAGTAGTAATTGCTGTCCTGTTTGGCCTCTTGCATAGAATGTACGAGAGACTTGTGCACCACCAAAAGATCGGTTGGACAAGGTGCCTCCATATTCTCTAGCGAAAGGTACGCCTTGTGCTACGCATTGATCTATGATGTTGACCGATACTTCAGCCAGACGGTGAATGTTGGCTTCCCGACCTCTATAGTCACCACCTTTGATGGTGTCATAGAATAGTCTGAATACTGAATCACCATCGTTTTGATAATTTTTTGCAGCATTGATACCGCCCTGAGCGGCAATACTGTGTGCCCGTCTTGGGCTATCTTGAAAACAGAAGGACTTGACGTTGTAGCCGAGCTCACCAAAAGAGGCAGCAGCGGCGGCACCAGCTAGTCCAGTACCTACTACGATTACGTCATATTTTCTTTTGTTGGCAGGGTTGACCAGCTTGCTTTTGAATTTGTGCTTGGTCCACTTCTCAGCTAACGGTCCTTCAGGTATTTTGGAATCTAAAGCCATTATATATAGGTCTTAATTTTTTCTAAATTGATTTATCCTCTTAAAAACATGATGATCGGAATGCTCGCAAATCCTAATGGAATCAGGATAGAGTAAAGCAAACCAAGCTTCGTGATGAAAGGAGTGTACTTTTTGTGATTAAGCCCCATGGACTGAAAAGCACTAGAGAAGCCATGCGAAAGGTGCAAGCCTAAGAAGATCATACAGATCACATAAAAACCAGCAAATAGTGGCTGCGCGTAAGTAGCGGCTACGATCTGATATACGTCTTTGTATTCTACGCCGTCATAGGTAGTAAATGGGATGGCTCCGAATTTGAATTCAAACCAAAATCCTTTGAGGTGAGCGATGATAAAGATCAGAGTAATGATCCCTAGCAATGCCATGTTTTTGGATGCCCAACTACTCTTAGAGTCTTTGGTAGGTACTTTGTATCTTACATTTCTAGCGGCTTTGTTCTTCATCGTAAGTATAATGCCATCGATGATGTGCACTATGATAAAGAAGAAGTTGCCATAAGAAACGACCTTAATGAAGGGGTTGTGAGCCATGCTCGTCGCGTAGATATTAAACGCCTTACCGCCATCATTAAAAAGTAGCTGTAGGTTTCCAGCCAAGTGTATGACTAGAAATAAAATTAGAAATAGCCCAGTCAGTGCCATCAAGAGTTTTTTGCCGACGCTGCCTGAAAGTGTTTTTGTAAACCAACTCATACTTCGATTGTTGAAAATTTAGATGCTAATGATGCCCCAAATATATAGTTGGGGCGCATACCAAGCAATGGAATGCAATATTCAGTTTTAGTATTTAGACTAATTATAAATTAGGATGAGGGAGTGTTGTGAAAATCAAAATTTTGAGGCCAAATAATTTAGAGATTGCTAGATCATTTTCGACTACAATGCCGTTTATCTTATATCTTTAAACCCAAAGATTCTTTTGCTATTGGATGATCATGGTGCTCAATGGCTAGGGGATGAGGCAAAATGATTGTTTCAGCAATGAATTTGAATAAAAAACTGACTTTAATGAATTACCATTCGATACTTAAAATTGCAGGGCTATTTTTTATCTCAGTATTTTTTTGTTTGGAAAAATCATATGCTACCCATATTAGGGCAGGGGAGATCATTGCCATAAGAAGTTCTAATACTACACTCACGTATCAGTTTACGGTTAAAGGATATACAGATACAGGCTCTACAGTTATATTTGGTGGGGGAGAGTTGGATTTTGGAGATGGTACGATAGTCACACTATCCGAGGCCTCCTCTAGCAATGGTACAGTACTACTAGAAGATGAAGTAGCTTATAACTTCTTCGAAATTTCACATACCTTTTCTGCTCCAGGAAAATATACCATCCGCTATGTAGAGCAAAACAGAAATGCAGGAGTTCAAAACATGTCTAATTCTGTAGATACTCCTTTTTATATCGAAACGACTATTTTGATTGATCCATTCATTGGGTTGAATAATACACCAGTATTTCTCGTGCCTCCGATAGATAAAGGAGCAGTAGGGGCTGCATTTTTGCATAATCCTGGTGCTTACGATAGCGACGGAGATAGTTTGTCTTATCGCCTGACTGTACCTAAGCAAGCGCTAGGACGTGAAGTGAATAATTATATGTCGCCTGCCGATCCTTCGTTTTACGATGATTATTTGCATGGCAATGAAGAGCTTACGGATGTTCCAGTGTTTAATATTAATCCCATTACAGGGAGTTTGACTTGGGATGCACCAGGAAGCGCCTGGGGAATACAATATTGCTTTTATAGTAGATGAATGGCGATTAAAAGAAGGCGCTTGGTTCTTGTTGGGTTCGCTTACGCGCGATATGCAGATCATCATAGAAGATACTGACAATGAACGGCCAGAAATAACCCCGCCACCAGATTTGTGCGTGGAGGCTGGTACGACCATCAATGAGACGATTACTGCCATGGATCCTGATGGACATAAGGTGAAAATAGAAGCTTTTGGTGGCCCATTTGAACAGGGAGAAAACAGTGCGAAAATTACTCCAGAGGGGGTGTTTCAAAATTCGCCTGCAAGTGTATCTTTTCAGTGGAATACGACCTGCGAGTCTGTGAGAGAAAGGCCATATGAAGTGCAGTTGAAAGCGACTGATCTACCTGAATTAGGGCCAAAGTTGGTGGACTTCAAAACATGGAATATAACGGTGGTGGCGCCGGCACCTACTGGCTTGATGGCTGACATACAGCCAGGTAGGACAGTACAACTGGATTGGGATTCTTATGCAGGATGTATAGGAGCGAGCAAGATGCAGATATGGCGTCGTGTAGATTCGTATGATTTTCTAGCCCAAGATTGTAATGTAGGGCTTCCCGAATCTGCTGGCTACCAGTTGATAGATACAGTAGCCATTGCAAATACCTCGTACTTTGATGACAATCATGGGATGAGGCTCGCACCAGGAGCCAAGTACTGTTATCGGATTGTAGCGATCTTTCCAAGTCCTGCTGGTGGTGAGAGTTATGCCTCCACGGAGGTTTGTGTCGAGATGGGACTCACGGCTCCAATCATCATAGAAGTGGATGTAGAAAAAACTAAAGAAACTGATGGACAGATTTTCGTGAAGTGGCAGTTGCCAGAGGATTTGGATTTGAATGACTATGAATACGAAATCGTACGATTTACGGGAAAGAGTGGGTTTAGCAATCCAGATACTTTGCAGTCGGCCATACAGTATGTTCCACCAATCAATACGCTATCTTATACCGATACAGGGCTAAACACCCAATCGAATGCTTATCATTATGTAATCAATATGATGCTAAAGGGAGAAACAACTCCTATTGATTGGTCTGCGTCAGCTTCGTCGGCATGGTTGGAGGTGAGTGCTACTACTGAGGCCATTATTTTGAACTGGGAAGCCATAGCTCCATGGTCCAACATTGTACAACCAGATGTGACTGATCCTGTCGATAAATATTATCATACCATATATAGGTATGAAGATGATGGATTTATAAATCCAGCGAATTTGACTTTGGCAGATTTCGACTCATTAGTAAGTATGGATGTGACTCAGGAGGGGTTGCATTACGAAGACATTAATGATGCAGCTGATAATCCCTTGAATTCTGATTTGGTTTACTATTATTATGTAGTGACTAGAGGGAGTTATGGTAATGATTTGATAGAAGACCCAATAGTAAACAAATCTCAGTTCAACTCAGCACAGCTCGATGATGGTGTTGCGCCTAATTGTGCCCCAGTGTTGACGTTTGATGCAGATTTCGATTGTACTACTTATTTGGCTAATCAAAAGTGCTCGTTTTCTAATTTCTTTAGAGATCTCAATTGGGATTATGATTTTGGTGCATGCGACAATGATGTAAAATCATATAGAATTTATTTTTCAGAAGATGGATCGGAGGAAGGATTTGGAGAGAAGGGGCAAGATTATGTGGCTGAAGTGCTAGGTACTTCTTACACCCATACAGGTTTGGCTTCGTTCAAGGGCTGTTATAGAATAACAGCTGTAGATAAGGCAGGCAACGAAGGTGACTGGGATGTGGAGCAGACTATTTGTGCTGATAATTGCCCAAATTATGTGTTGCCAAATGCATTCTCGCCAGACAATGATAGCCAGTCTATCAACGAAACATTTACTCCCTACAATGACGTGGTGAATAATAAAGACGTCGCCAACTTCGACTATTCCCTATGTCCACGTTTTGTGGAGCATGTCGAGTTCAAAGTTTTTGATCGTGCAGGAGGAGTCATTTTTGATTTCAATTCTGCCACTACGGGTGGAGAAGGACAAAGTGTGAATAGTATTTTGATTAATTGGGATGGTGCTACCAATACTGGACGTGAATTGCCCGCAGGCGTGTATTTTTATGGCGCAGATGTGACATTCGATTTATTGGATCAAGAAGACAACAAAAAGACATTTAAGGGATGGATACAAATACTCAAATAAATCCACTTGTGCTTTACGATGGTGTTTGTACTTTTTGCAATAGCTCAGTCAATTTTATTCTGGATCATGAGCGCAATTCTTCCTTGCACTTTGCACCGCTACAGTCCGAAACTGGCCAGGCGATCCTCAAAGCTCATAATCTTCCGCTGGACTATACGGATAGCTTACTCTATGCAGTAAATGGACAACTTTCGACGCATGCCAAGGCGGCGTTTAAAATAGCTACTTATCTAAAATCGCCATGGCGATGGGTAGCTGGTTTTGGAATTTTACCACCGTTTATTACCAATTTTTTCTATAACCTAGTAGCCAAGCATCGGTACAAATTGATGGGGCAAGCCGATGCCTGTATACTTCCTTCTCCAGCAGTCAGAGGTCGGTTTTTAGATTGATTTGTTTTTGGTTTAAGTTTGCGACCAAATTTTTAATCAATTACAAAATGAAAGCATACGTATTCCCAGGACAAGGCGCTCAGTTTACCGGTATGGGTAAAGATTTATATGAGAGCTCAAGCAAAGCCAAAATACTTTTCGATAGTGCAGATCAAATTTTAGGTTTTAATATTACTAAAATCATGTTTGAAGGTTCTGCAGATGAGTTGAAAGAGACAAAGGTGACTCAGCCAGCTGTTTTTATTCACTCAGTGGTTTCTGCTTTGGTCAATGATGACTTTAAACCAGAAATGGTAGCAGGACATTCTTTGGGAGAATTTTCAGCCTTGGTGGCCAACGGTACATTGACTTTCGAAGACGGTTTGAAATTGGTCTCGCAGCGCGCACAGGCCATGCAGAAAGCTTGTGAGCTGAATCCATCTACGATGGCAGCTATTCTAGGATTGGAAGATGATAAAGTAGAAGAAATTTGCGCTAGCATAGAAGATGTGGTAGTAGCGGCCAACTACAACTGCCCAGGCCAATTAGTAATATCAGGGTCCAATGCAGGTATCGAACTGGCGTGTGAAAAGATGAAAGAAGCAGGTGCTAAAAGAGCCTTGCCATTGCCGGTAGGTGGAGCGTTTCACTCTCCACTCATGGAGCCTGCCAGAGAGCAATTGGCTGCTGCGATCGAAGCAACTGTATTTTCTCAGCCGATTTGCCCAGTGTACCAAAACGTGGATGCCAAGGCACATAGCAGTGTAGACGAGATTAAAGCTAATTTGATTGCGCAGCTCACGGCACCTGTACGATGGACGCAGTCAGTAGAGCAGATGGTCGCCGACGGCGCCACAGCATTTGTCGAATGTGGGCCAGGGAAAGTGCTTCAAGGGCTGGTAAAAAAGATACACAGAGAAGCTGAGGTAAGCGGAATCTAATCAGAGGTCTTTTGTCTACTTCCGATTGAGGAGAATAAGCAGCTCTTTAAAAGTCATCGGACATTATAAATGTTCGATGACTTTTTTATATGGTATTGGGCTGCCTCATTCGTAGCCTTTACATATCAATAGTAGCCACGCATTTCAGTTCTATGGCGATTGGTGTGGGAAGGTTATTAATTTCTACCGTGGTTCGGCAAGGTTGATTATCCTTGAAGTACTCTGCATAGATCTCATTATAGACTTTGAAATCATCTTTCATATTGGTGAGAAATACCGTCACATCTACGAGCTGATCCCAAGACGAACCAGCAGCCTCTAGTATCAAACGAATGTTTTTGAATACCGAATGACATTGAGCCGCTATGTCATAGGATTTGATATTGCCTTCGGAATCAAGCGTAACACCAGGTATTTGTTTAGAACCTCTTTGGCGAGGGCCTACACCAGATAGGAACAGGAGGTTGCCCACTTTTCGGGCATGAGGGTAGAGTCCTACTGGTTCTGGAGCTTCGTTGGCGTTTTTTATAGATTCGTTGTTCATCTTTTTGGGGGAGATTTAGGCGTTCATTAAGCTTTCTATTTCTTCTGCATGTATAGGGATGTTTTTCATCAGGTTGCGGTGTCCGTCTTTAGTGATCACAATATTGTCTTCTAGACGAATTCCAATTTGTTCTTCTGGGATATAAATACCTGGCTCTACGGTAAATACCATGCCTGGTACGAATTTTTTATAAACGCTAGCCACATCATGTACATTGAGTCCTAAGTGGTGTGAGGTGCCGTGCATAAAATACTTCTTGTAGGCAGGCCAGTCCGGATCTTGCTTTTGTATGTCTGTTTTGCTGATGAGCCCAAGTGTTATGAGCTCTTTTTCCATGATTTCGCCAACGGCCTTGTGATATTCTGGTATGGTGTTGCTAGGGGTGAGGAGTTCAGTCGCCTCATTTTTCACGCGTAAGACTGCATCATATACTTGTCGCTGTCTTTTGGTAAACTGCCATTCGTAGGAATGACTCGTGTCATATCCGCATTGTAGTTGGCATATGATGCCGCTACGTCGAATAAAATCACATCTCCGTCATGGCATTGTTTGTTGTTTTCCACATAATGCAATACACAAGAATTGGCGCCAGCTGCTATGATGGGGTCATAAGCGAATCCTGTAGCCCGATTTCGTAAGAACTCATAGGAAAGTTCTGCCTCTAATTCATATTCCCACACACCAGGTTTTGTAAATTCTAAAACCCTTCTAAATCCAATCTCAGTAATGTCGCAGGCATGCTGGATCAATTCTATTTCTCGAGGTTCTTTTACACTGCGGAGGTCGTAGAGGTGTGGGGCCAGTCGTTCGTATCGATGGAGTGGAAAATTGGCCTGACACCATTTTACAAATCGATCTGTACGTGTTTCTACTTGTGAGCCATTGCGGATGTGTTCGTTGGTGTCTAGGTAGATGTATTCGCTTTCTGCCAAAATGATGTTCAAAGCTGCTTCAAATTCGCTGAGCCACTTTACGGTTTTGATGCCAGAGGTTTCTTCTGCTTCTTGTTTGGTGTATTTATGACCTTCCCAGACGGCTATTTCTTCATTGGTTTCCCGCAAAAAGAGGACTTCTCTGTATCGTTCGTCGGGAAAATCGGGAGCGAGCAATAAGATTGATTCTTCTTGATCGATTCCTGTTAGGTAAAATAAATTGGCATCTTGTCTGAACGGCATAGTACCGTCTGCAGAGGTGGGCATGATATCGCTGGAGTTGAGTATCGCTACTGCCCTAGGTTTTAGCTTGGCGCTAATTTTTTTTCGATTGGCAATGAATAGGTCTTGTCCTATAGGTAGATATTTCATGGTTGTATCATTTTTGTTTTTGGATAAACAGGTTGCAATTACTAGCTGTGAGTAGCATGTGAATTACATAGGTAAATCTAACTTTTCTTACGATCGAAAACGGGCACGTAATACTTTTTTTGGCTTTTCTGTTGAACTAGTCTGACACTTGGTATACGAACCCAGTATAACCGTGCAAAAATATTGAATCATTCATTTCGAATGATCGGCCATTTCTCGCTTGCAAAATGTATAGCTTTGTGCCTTCGAATTGAGTTATATGATGGATTACGAGTTGTGGGAATTGCCCAATGGGATCAGGGTGGTTCATAGACAAGTTTCAAATACTAAAATTGCCCACTGTGCACTGATGCTAGATATCGGTAGCAGAGACGAAGAACCTCACCAGCAGGGGATTGCTCACTTTTGGGAGCACATGGCTTTCAAAGGTACACAGCGTAGAAAAGCCTTTCATATTATCAATCGTCTCGAATCACTAGGAGGTGAATTGAACGCCTATACTACTAAGGAAAAAATTTGTTTTTATGCCGCCGTGCTGGACAATCACTTGGACAAGGCCGTGGACTTGCTGACAGATATTACCTTCAATTCTATTTTTCCAGATGCTCAGATCAATAAGGAGCGTCAAGTTATCCTAGAAGAGATGTCTATGTATGCAGATAGTCCAGAAGATGCGATTCAAGATCAGTTGGACTGCTTAGTGTTTAAAGACCATCAGTTGGGTAATAATATCCTAGGCAATTCGGAAAGTGTCAAGTCTTTCAATCAAAGAGATTTTCTAGACTTTGTCAGTGAAAACATCGATACTCATCGGATGGTATTTTCTTCCGTGGGTAATTATTCTTTGAAAAAACTGAAGAAAATCATAGAGAAAAACCTCCTGTCTATAGATGCTATATCCTGTGTGCGCGACCGGAAATTAGTAAACGGCTACAGTCCTCAAAATGAAGACTTGAAAAAAGATATTTCGCAAGCACATGTTGGTATAGGTTGTCGCTCGTTCAATATTTACTCAGAGCAAAAAGTGCCTTTCTTTGTGTTAAACAATATTTTAGGAGGCAATGCGATGAATTCGAGACTCAATTTGTCTTTGAGGGAAAACTATGGCATGGTTTACAATATTGAATCTAATTTTCAAGCGTTTACCGATACAGGTATGTTTTCCATTTTTTACGCTACTGAGCCTGCCAATTTGGAAAAATCCTTGCAACTCGTACAGAAAGAAATAAATAAACTCATGGAGGTGGAGCTGGGTTCTAAACAACTTCAAACTGCCAAAAATCAGATCAAAGGTCAGTTGGCTATGTCAGAAGAAAACCATCAGAATTTTATGCTGATGATGGCCAAAAGTATTTTGGACTATGGGAAGATAGAGGGACTAGATAGCGTCTTTGGAAAAGTGGATCGAGTCACTCGCTCACAACTTCGACAGCTGGCCAACGAACAGCTGAATTTCGATCAAATGAGTATCCTCAAATATTTGCCGAGCATAGGAGACTAGACCGTTTGGATTGGTTATTTAAATATTTAAATTTCAAAGGAGAAATTGTAATAGATATTTATGAACTACTGGCTAATCAAATCAGAACCTAATACTTACTCTTGGGACGATTTTGTGAAATTGGGACGAGATCATTGGGATGGTGTACGCAACTATGCAGCTCGAAAGCATATGCGAGAGATGGAAGAAGGCGATATGGCTTTGTTTTATCACAGCGTCAATGATAAGTGTGTGGTAGGTGTAGCCAAGGTGGTACGAGAGCATTACCCAGATCCTACGACCGACGATGACCGCTGGGTAGTCGTAGATCTAATGCCCGAATTCAAACTAGATAATCCTGTTACATTAGAGCAAATCAAAAATGATAGCCGCTTGTCTGAAATGGTGTTGGTCAATAACTCACGCCTTTCTGTACAGCCAGTCAAAAGAGAAGAATTTGATCTGATATTATCATTAGGTCAAAAATAACCGTATAGGGTAGAAGCAGGCTTGAAGGTTTGCACGGAGAGAAAAACAAATGAATAGAGCCACATATATAACGGTGTTATTGATCCTCGGACTTCAAACTTTGGCGCTAGGCCAAAAAAAGAAAAAGGATGCTGTGCAGGATACAACCGAACAAGAATCGTTCATTGTACAGCCTAAACGTATAGAGTTTGAAATAGGAAATAAAGATGAGGATTTTATAGTCATCTCTGCACAGGAAAAAGGGCTCCTAGTAGTAAAGCAAACAACTAACCGGACGGAGACGGGTTTTGTTTGGGAAATGTATTTGGTGGATAGTGCGTTGAGTGTGGTTTGGAATCGTGCTTTGTCTATCAATTATGGATCGGTATTTTTGGGTTACGACTATAGTGATCATGGTTTTTTCTTGCTTTTTGGCAAGTCTCAATACAAGCTCGATGATATGACTGTCTATCAAATGGGGCTGGCAGGCGAAGAAATATTGTCTTATAAAGTGAATTTGGCCTTGCCATTAGAACTAAGTCATTTCGAGGTGGTAGCCAATAGTTTGATTTTTGGAGGATATTCTAATATGCGTCCTGTTATCACAGTTATAGATCTGGACGACCCAAAACCCAAAGTAATGCCGGGTATTTACAATAACAACAGTAGCATCATTGATGTAAGAACGGATAAGAAAACCAACAATTTCACAGTGGTGATGAGTGAGCAAACACAAAGTAAACAAGTGACTGTGTCGCTAAAGACCTTTACCGAAAAGGGTGAAATTGTACATACAGAAACACTCGATACCGAGTATGAAAAAAGCCTAGTCGACGGTGTATCTACTAGTTTTGATAATGGTACCCAGTACGTGGCAGGTACATATTCAAAACGCAAGTCGGAGTATTCTAGGGGGCTGTATCTAGCCAAACTGAATTTGGGTAAGCAGGAGTTTATCAATTATTATGATTATGCTGAGTTAGGAAATTTCTTTTCCTATATGCGAGCCAAAAGAGAAAAAAGAGTAAAAGAAAAAATAGAAAGAAAGAAGGTGAAAGGGCAGAAAGCCAAGTTCAACTACAGGCTACTTATCAACGATATCATACAGAAGGATGATGAGTATGTTCTGATAGGGGAGGCTTATTATCCAAAATATTCCAGTTATGGTAATAATAACTTTTATAACCAGAATGGTTTTGGTGCTAGTAATGGTTTTGCCAACCCTAATTTCATTGGCTATAAATATACCCACGCAGTAGTGGTGGGCTTTAGTAAAAAAGGAGAGTTGCTTTGGGATAATAGCTTTGAAATCAACGACTTACTGAGTTATTCACTTAAAGAAAATGTGCAAATCAGCGTGGAGGATGAACGAATTGTTTTACTCTATGTATATGAAAATGTCATTCGTTCTAAAATCATTCAAAATGATGAGATTTTGGAAGGTAAAAGTTTTGACCCTATTGAGTTACATTTTAAATCTGATGAAATCAGAGAAAATGACAAAGAAATGGAAGGGTTGGAGAAGTGGTATGAAGGTAATTTTTATGCCTATGGTATTCAGCATATCAAAAACCTGAAAGACAAAGATGTAAAATTAAATCGTCGCGTTTTCTATATCAATAAGGTGCAATATCAATAATCTGAAATCTTCTCATAGAAATACTTTTATATGTGAATGGCTAATTTCTATATTTGCATAATCAAAGACACATGCAAAAGAGACTCCTTCTTAATAGCCAACACCTCAGTATCACCATCTCTCGTCTTTGCTATCAATTAATTGAAAATCATAATCAGTTTGAAAATACCGTATTGCTAGGTTTGCAGCCCAAGGGTATTTATGTGGCAGAGCGTATCAAAGCGAAGTTGGAAGAGGTGATCAAGAAACCCATTTCATTAGGATATTTGGATATCACTTTCTACCGAGATGATTTTCGTAGACGGGAAGAGCCATTGGCTCCTAACGAAACCAAGGTGCCTTTTATTATCGAAGATAAGCATGTGGTTCTGATCGATGATGTATTGTATACTGGTCGGTCGGTAAAGTCTGCCATGGATGCCATGGGAGCCTTTGGAAGGCCTGCTAAAGTAGAATTTTTAGCTTTGATAGATCGTGCCTATAGTCGCGATATTCCTGTGGAAGCTACTTATATTGGTAAGCAGGTCAATACTGTGCTGTCGCAAAAAGTCCTTGTAGAGCTTACTGAGCAAGGCAAGAAAGAAGATAAAATTTGGTTGATAGATAATTCGAAGAAATGAGTCAGTTGAGTAGCAAACATTTATTGGGTATCAAGGATCTTACACCTGATGATATCCAGTTGATTTTTGAAACAGCGGACAATTTCAAGGATGTGATCAATAGGCCGATCAAGAAAGTACCTTCGCTCAGAGATATTACCATCGCCAATGTTTTTTTTGAAAATTCTACAAGAACCAAACTTTCGTTTGAACTAGCAGAGAAGAGATTGTCCGCTGATGTGATCAATTTTTCCTCTTCGGGTAGTTCTGTCAAGAAAGGGGAGACTCTACTGGATACAGTAAACAATATCCTAGCGATGAAAGTGGATATGATCGTGATGAGACACTCTTCTCCAGGAGCACCGCATTTCCTCTCCAAGCATATCGATGCCAACATTGTGAATGCAGGAGATGGTACGCATGAGCACCCTACACAGGCTTTACTTGATGCGTTCTCGATGAGAGAAAAACTAGGAGATTTGGCAGGAAAGAAGATTGCTATCATTGGTGATATTATTCATTCCAGAGTAGCACTGTCCAATGTGTTTGCACTACAAAAAATGGGTGCAGAAGTGATGATATGTGGTCCAGCTACGCTGGTGCCTAAATACATTACATCGCTTGGTGTGCAAGTGGTGACTGATGTGTTTGAGGCTTTGCAATGGTGCGATGTAGCCAATATTCTTCGTATTCAATTGGAAAGGCAACATATCAAATATTTTCCATCTTTGAGAGAATACTCGCTCTACTTCGGAGTCAATAAACAAATGCTCGATCGCTTAGATAAAGAAATTGTAATTATGCACCCAGGGCCTATCAATAGAGGAGTAGAGATTACTAGTGATGTGGCAGATTCTCAGCATTCCATTATTCTCAATCAGGTCGAAAACGGAGTGGCTATACGTATGGCTGTATTGTATCTCCTCGCAGGAGCCAATAGATAAAAAAAGCTCTGAGGTTAGTCAGAGCTTTCGTGGTCAATAATAAGTTCTATTTTTATTTCTCTTCTATTTGACTGAGTCCATTTCTAATCAAAAACTCACCATAGAGCATTTTGAAATCTTCTACCTCTGGCGCTTGTTCTAGAATCCCTTCATATTGAGTAATGGCATCTAGAATAAGACCATTGTCTTCGAAGTACGAAGCAAGTACCAATTTGCCTAATGGCGTATCACTAGCTACTTCCGTTTTTAATTGTGATAAAGTGCCATTGATTTCGGTGATTTGCTCGTCAGAAAGTCGTTCTATGCCATAGTCTGGTGAAAACAAATCAGAGTTGTCTTTTACCTTAATATTGACAATCACCAGTTCTTCGTTGGCTAGATTCTCATCGTTCAAGTTGATCTGGATGTAAGGCTTAGTAGTTTCTGCTGTGATCAATTCTTCGTCAAAAATATTTTTCACGGTTACAATATAATAGGCGTCTTCTCCCACACTATTCCAACGGATAACAGCTGCTGGGTTTAGTACGCTTACCGAGTTTGGAAGCATAGCTGAAATAGCAGTGCTGCTCGATCTTTCTACTGCACCAGTAGCCTTCATGTTGGCTCTGTAATTAGAATTGGTATTTACGCCGTCATCATTGATTTTTTGAAGTACATAGTTTGCATACTTATTGGCTACAGATGTTTTAGCATTGGCTAGTTGAGTTTCCAGATCTACAATTTTAGTTACACCTGCCGTTCTTAGTTCTATGGTCTTGCCTGTTCTGTGCATCAATCCGATATAGGCCCCGTTCGAAGCTATGATTTCATCGTTTTGCATTAAGGTAAGACCTGGACGAAGAAATACTTCTTGTCCATTATCGGCTTTGTGTACTTTATTTGCGCCCTTGTTTGCCAAAACTCGAAATACATAGTTTTTAGACGTTTGTGCAAGCCCGAAGTGGCATATGGCGATAAAAAATACGGTAACAATGGCTCTCATAAACTTATAGTTTAACGATTTTAAGGAATAAAGTTATTGGTTGTTGAATATAGCGCAGTCTGTATTCAAAAGTATAGAATTTTCAATAAAAAAGGCCATACCGCTTTTGGTATGGCCTTGAATCTTAAAATCCTATTTTCTTATAGCAATCCATTCTTAATTAAGAAATCGTCGTATATTGTTTTGAAATCTTCTACTTCAGGAGAAGCCTTCAATGCTTTTTCGTATTGCGTCATGGCATCCAAGAGTAAGTTGTTTTCTTCGTAGAATGAAGCAAAGATCAAATTGTTTAGAGGGCTGTCGTCAGTGATTTCTGATTTTAATGCTTCTAGGTTTTCATTGATAGAAGCAGCATCGTCGGCAGACATTCTTTTGATACCGTAGTCTCCAGACTTGAGTTCAGCATTGTCTTTTACTTTTACGTTCAAGATCACTAGTCTCTCATTAGCCAATTGGTCGTCTTCGAAGTTGATGCTCAAGCTAGTATCAGTAGTTTCAGCGCTATAAATTTCTTCATCGAAGATGTTTTTGATGCTTATTACATATGAGGGGTTTTCTACCTGATCGGCTCCTTCCCATCTGATGATAGCTTCAGGATTCAATATATCTACTGAGCTAGGTAGTAATACGTTTAGAGAAGAACTGCTTGTTGCACGTTCTACAGCTCCAGTAGCCTTCATGTTTCGTCTGTAATTTGAACTAAGGTCTCCACCGTCATCACTCATTTTGTTCATTACAAATTGAGCGTATTTGTTGGCTACACTAGATTGATTGCTTGCAAGTTTAGTTTCAAGATCCGTGATTTTCGTTACGCCAGGGTTTCTTACCTCAATAGTTCTACCTGTTTTGTGCATCAATCCAATGTATGCACCTGATGCAGCTATTAGCTCATCACCAGACATTAATGTGGCTCCCGTTTTTAACGGAATGGTTTCGCCAGTTTGTCCCTTTTTTACCTGATTGGCTCCTTTGCTTGCCAATACTCTAAAAACAAAACTTTGTCCGTAGCTGGTATTGACTAGAAAGAATATCAGAAGAGAAGATGTTATGAATAATTTAGTTCTCATGATATATAGATTTATAGATTACAAATTTACAATTTCTTTAATTCGCGCAATTCGTTTCTGCCTTCTTTTGTAAACAGGTTAACAAATACGCCAAAGAATACTTCGAGCGCATCTCCAGCAATAAGGACTGCAAAAATGGTCCATGTCACATCTACTTTTAAATTGAAGTAGATGAATATAACCAAGCTAAGCGTAAATATTGCTGCTGCTTCGATCAACTGTATTAGTTTAGTCAATCCATCGTACCATTTGGGTACTACTTTATAGATGACAGTAAACAATACAATATTCAAATACAATATAATAAGTGCCAGTATGTAAGCATAATTCTCTCCCCATGCATTGATATAGTCTTCAGACATAATCATTGAAAATACATTGGCATGAACTACGCCTCCAAACATATCGGCATGCGTTTTGCCGACGTAATTTTTGTTGAGCGGTGTAAAATACACATCATCATTAGTTTTTCTATCTCCAAGTTCACTTCCAAGAAAACAGAAAATAACCGCCTTGCCTTCGATTAGGTCTGGAGCAAATTCCATTCCTAAAACTTGATACCAATCCAAAGCGAAGTAAGCAATTGGCGATTGTGTAGCTCCATAATCGAAGATGCTTCCTCGATAGTTAATGGTTTCCACATCATTACCACGCTCCAAAAATCGTTCCACTTTTTCAGGAGCCATATATTGGGCTATTTTTACAGCAAATGCCAGTTGTTCCTGACCATTTACTTTTTCTCTTACAGCAAACTCACGACACATTTTAAGGTCATCCTGATCTGCTGCGCCTGTGATGAAGTTGACAAATGCAGTTTCTCCATAGTCGAATAGAGGAGGGTAAGACACTTCTAAAGTATCAAAGTCGTCATCATCGTCTAGGTTCACTAATTTGCTATACATGACTAGGTTTTCTACTCGAGAAAAGGCATCGGCCAATTTTAGATCGCCAAGCGTGTCTTCTTTAGGGTTTCTAAAAAGCATATCCATGCCGATTACCTTTGGGTTGGCAGCATTGATGATATTAACCATTTCAGCTATGCCTGCCCGGTCAAGGTCTCCAATGTTTACTAGCACCAAATCCTCTTCACCCATGGGATCTTCTCGCAATTGGGAAAACACAATGTCCGTACTTTCCATATCGGCAAATACTTCTCCAATAGGGTCAAATACATCAAAGACTTTGAAGGCAATTACTTGATTAATGATAAAGGCGAGTAGGAGGATGAAAAAAAATGCATATATGGTCTCAAGCCAGAATTTTTTGAACATGTCAGTTTGTTATGATTAGTAAGAGTTATCTTTTGAATTTATGATTTAGATAATTGGTAGCCCCTTTCTCTTTCAAAAATAAAGCTATATTAATCTTGAATTAATTCAATTATTAATCGACCAACCTATCCAAATTATCTATAAACATAGGAAATCCAAGTATAAGAATTATTCCGATTCTTAAATTTTTGATAATTAGTAAACGGCTATGTTTTGATTGTTATCTTTATTTTTCACACAGACCTAATGAATGAAACGATTCGACCTTGATTATTACCTCAATGGCTTGAAAGCTGAAAATACAGTAGTATTGGCGCAAGCAATCACATTGATAGAAAGTAAAAGAAGATCTGATCAGGATTTAGGTGATTTGATACTCACAGAAATACTCAAAGAGGCAGAACCCTCTATTAGAATAGGAATTACGGGGACTCCAGGTGTAGGCAAATCGAGTTTTATTGAAGGATTTGGAAGTTTCTTAATTAGTCAAGGTAAAAAAGTGGCTGTGTTAGCTATTGACCCAAGTAGCCAGCGTACGGGAGGAAGTATCTTAGGTGATAAGACCCGAATGGA
Source organism: Reichenbachiella carrageenanivorans (assembly GCF_025639805.1). NCBI lineage: Bacteria > Pseudomonadati > Bacteroidota > Cytophagia > Cytophagales > Reichenbachiellaceae > Reichenbachiella > Reichenbachiella carrageenanivorans. The sequence continues at coordinate 3,009,875 of NZ_CP106735.1, forward strand.
AATGCTGAGCAAGAATCCGAAGGCCTATATTCGCCCTTCGGCCTCTGGGAGTGCGCTGGGCGGTGTCAACAACCGTACGCGTGAATCGATATTGCTTTGTGAAGCAGCTGGGTTTGATGCCATTATTGTGGAGACGGTAGGTGTAGGTCAATCCGAAACGTTAGTAAATAATATGGTAGATTTCTTTTTGCTGATGATACAGCCGGGGTCAGGCGATGATCTGCAAGGCATCAAAAAAGGAATCATGGAAATGGCGAATGGTATCGTGATCAACAAAGCTGATGGCGATCAGGCCAAACTGGCCAAACGATCTAAAACAGACTTGCTAAGTGCACTTCATCTTTTTGCGATAAGTGATTCGGGCTGGCAGACGCAAGTTGAACTATGTTCCGCACTAGAGCATAAAGGGTTTGATAAGGTGTGGTCGATGATTTCTTCGTTTGAAAAGCAAATGAAAGGCAATGGATTATTTGCTCAAAATAGGTGTAGCCAAAATGTGACTTGGTTTGAGGATCGTGTAAATTTAGGGTTGTTGCAAGTACTCACCAGTCAGCCTGAATTGACTCGGCTACACCAGCAACTCAAATATAAAGTGCAGGAAAATGAGTGTTCGGTGTCTCAGGCAACAGCTGAGTTATTGGCACTGGCTAGACAACTGCTCGCTTAGCAAGAGTCAAATCTGCAAATTCGAAGGCCGTTTTGACTTCCTCACCAGATTTTAGTTTGTGTTCATAAGTATGAACGATGGTTTCATTGACCGTTATACTTATAGGTGTATTGAATATAGGGCCATCAAAAGCATAGGAATGAAATTCACCATTTTCACCACAAGGGTCTACTTGTGTGTCGAAAGCTTCGAGCATGGCTTGACTATACGTTTTGCCACAGATACTTTCAGGGAAAAGTGATTGCTTGGCGCAGCAAATTAGGGTTTTAAAATTTTGGTCTAGAAAATAATTAGCCAAGTCTTTAGTTTCTTTTTTCCATAAAGGATAGATACCTATGAGGCCATTGTCATGCAATAGTTGATCGCGGTAAGCTTTGAGGTCTTCTAAAAAAATATCACCAAACCCTATGTGATGAATTCCTTGTGATTTCAGATTTGAATAATACTGATTCAATGCCTTTTCATAGTTGGCATTGGTTGAGGCTGGCTCGATCGAGATGAAGTGAATGGGCAGTCCGATAGATTCCGCTTGAGCGCGAATGAGCTCTTGAGATACACCATGCATGGATACCCGGCCTGTTTCGCTAGAGATGGCTGTGTGTAGTTCTACGATTTCGTATTGCTCGTCGTTCATCAGCTGATGTAGCATCATGCTCGAATCTTTGCCGCCACTCCAACTGATAGCGATTGGTGTTTGGGTCATTTTTTATTGATATAATCGATAGAGTAAGTAGCGTCGTTTAAGCTGATTTTGGTCACGCTACCATAATCTATTTTGATAGTGAAGGTGTCTTTGAGAGATAAGTTGAGCACATGAGACAGAATGGCTCGGATGGGGCCAGCATGTGTGATGATCCCTGTGCAGGTTCTGTTTTGTGAAATAATGCCTTTGAAAATCTCTACCACTCGGGATTTAAGTTGTTCGTAGGATTCTCCTTTGGGAGGGCCTTGCGTCACGTATTTTTCCATCCAGAGGTTTAGAGCAGACTGTGGGATGCTCTTCCATTTTTTCATTTCCCAATCACCAAAGTTCAGCTCCATGAGTCGGTTCTCTTGTTGTACGGTAGTTTCAAATGTGTTGGCCAGCTGTGTGCATCTTTTCAGCGGACTGGAAAATATGTAATCAAAAGGCTTGTCTATGTTTTGATGAACTTGTTGGCTCTCAGATTCAAACTGAGCCGTAAGAGCAAGGTCGCTTTGTCCATAACAGACGCCAGGTTCAATTTTAGGCGTGGTATGTCTGATTAAATATATTTCCATAATATCAATATCGTCAAATAAATAGCTATCTCGGAGGTTTGCTGCACAGTACCTAGGCAATCGCCTGTATAGCCACCAATCCATTTTTTGAAGTAGCGAGACAAATACAATTTAACTAAAATAAGTACAGGAATGACTGACAAGAAATATAGATTTTGGAAATAGATCATTGGTGCAAGCCCAATGATAAGCGCCATCACAAAACTGCTGGTTTTCATCTGCTTGGCGACGGGTTTGGCCTTGGCGTCTTCATTGTCGCGGGCATATTCGTCGGTAAATATCATGTAGACGGCATTGGCTCGGCTGATGCTGTGCGCAGCAAATAGCACCATAGCGTTTTCGATCAGAGTGAGCGTGCGGCTCAGCTCCCACAGCAGGAGAAATTTAAAAATAATTATGAGTAGCATACCCAATGCGCCGTATGCACCTATGGCTGAGTCTTTCATGATTTTTAGAATCTTCTCTTTGGTCCAGCCACCGCCAAATCCGTCGCACACATCGGCAAATCCATCCTCGTGAAACGCTCCTGTGAGCAGGATGCTAGCGATCATAGACAAGACCACAGCAATACTTGTGGGCACGAAATGAGCTGCTCCAAAGTAAACGAGGCAAGCAAATCCGCCTACTACCCAGCCGATCAGCGGAAAGTATTTGGTGGCCTTGTTGAGCATGTCGGCCGAATGATCGACCCATTTAGGGCAGGGGATGCGGGTGTAAAACATAACCGCAGTCAGGAAGATGGACCATTCTCTTTTCATTACTTAATCTTTGTTGGATACGCCAGCGCTTTCGAAGCTAGCCATTTTGTTGATAAAATCTACGCTCGATTGTAAGAGCGGATAGGCCAATGCACAGCCTGTGCCTTCACCCAGCCGAAGATTCATTTTGAGAAGAGGATCAGCATCAATAAACTCCAACATCTGCTGGTGTCCAGATTCATCAGACTGATGACAAAAGATTGCATAATGTTGGATGTTGGGTTCGAGGGTCTGTGCGCACAGGTAGGCAGATGTGGAGATAAATCCATCTACCAACACGACCATGCCCAAAGCGGCAGCTTGCAGCATAGCACCTATCATCATGGTGATTTCAAAGCCACCTACCGCTTGCAATAAGGCAGCGGTGTCAGCTAGATGAGCATGTTTTTGTTGGACTTGCTTGAGTATGTCTAGTTTTTTTTGCCAGCCATCATCGTCTACACCAGTGCCACGTCCCACACATTTTTCTATTGGGATTTGGCAGATGTGACTCATGATCAGGCTTGCCGCCGAGGTGTTGCCGATGCCCATCTCACCAAAGCCGATGATGTTAGACCCTTTGGATTGAATGTCCCTTACGATTTCTGCTCCTTTGTTGATGGCATTGGTTAGCTGTTCTTTGCTCATGGCATTTTCTACAAGCGCATTGCCTGTGCCCATTGCTATTTTGGCATGGATCAGGTTTGGGCTATCGCCAAAATCGAAATTGACACCTGCATCCACGATGCTCAAGTCGATGCCTTGCTGCTCGCTGAATACATTGATGGCCGCTCCACCACCCAAAAAATTGAGCACCATCTGGTGAGTCACTTCTTGCGGATAGGCGCTTACGCCTTCTTTGGCCAGCCCGTGATCTGCGGCGAATACCACGATCGAGGGCTTCGTGAGTACGGGAGTCAAAGTCTGCTGAATCTGACAAATTTGTTTGGCTAGGCTTTCGAGCTGACCGAGTGCGCCCAGGGGCTTGGTTTTGAAGTTGATTTTGTGTGCAATCGCATCGTCTAGTTCGGTAGTAGGTTTAGGGATATCGTATGTAGTCATTATTTCAATTTTATAGGAAGACCAGATACCATGAAATAGGCAGTATTGGCAGCTTGAGCTATGTGCTGATTGATCCAGCCTTGCACTTCTACAAAATCGCGCCCGATCTGGGTGTCGCCATGCAAGCCCATGCCGATTTCGTTGGAGATGAAAATCAAGTGTCCTGAGTAGTTTAAAAGCTTGTTGAATTCGGCTTTGGCTAATGCCAATGCTTCGTTGCGATTCGACTTGGTTTTTGAGAAGAAATTGGAGAGCCAAAGGGTGACACAGTCGATCACGACTATGCGGTCTGAGGGCAAAACACTACTCAGGTCGAATTGCTCTTCGATATTGGTCCAGCGCTCGTCGCGCTCAGCTTGATGCCTTTTGATGCGCTCTTCGAAGTTGCTGTCGTGGGCTTTGGCTGTAGCCAGATAGATCGGGTGATCCGATAGCTCCAATGCCATGCACTGCGCATAGCTGGACTTGCCTGATCGCTCGCCGCCTGAGATGTAGGTGATCATATCGTTTGATTTTTTATTGCAAAATAAAAAGCAAGCTACTAATCCCAACAGGAATAGTAGCTCGAAATAGTTTGTTTAGTTGAAAGCGGCACTATTGGGGCCTATTCCAACTTCAAATTCGTCTAGTTTAGAACCATCAGCATTGTATCGTGCCATTTGACCTGCCGAAGAAAAATCTGGAGCTACAAATACGAGAAAATCATCTGTGGAAGGATCTATAGAAAAACCGTACATAGCCACCTCAATCACTCTGGTGATTTTCTTGGTGTCTTCAGTGGCGTCGGTGGGCAAAGTATAGATACCGTCATGGTACTTGAAGTAGAGCTGCGTGCTGGCTTGATTGATTTGAATGCTGCTTGCGCCGTACGATTTTTCACTCATGGCTAAAGAGAACTCGACTTCATCGTCTGTGTTGATTTTACTTAGGCTAGCTGCAGTTGAGTTTTCTAAATCTATACTCCAGTCTGCGTTGTATGCCGTGCTGCCAGACGAAGCTACCCAGATATTGCCCTTGTTGTCTGCTACTAGACTGTTTGGGTTGTCTCCTACAGTAATAGCACCCGTTTTCTCATCGGTATGGGTATCTATGATTGCTATGGTATTGTCATAGCCCCATCCGCCACTGTTTGCTGCATAGACTTTAGTGCCTACAAGGATCATTCGATTGGTGCCTTGTCCCACACTGATCGATTTTGTGATCTTGTTTGTACTCAGATCCAATACTTGGATGGTGCCTGACACGCCATCTGCACCCCAGTCAGATATATAAGCTTTGTTTTCATTGATACCTAAAAAATACCGAGGAGAAGCAATTCCATCTTCGGTATCTATAGTGGCCGTGTTGGTGTAGAGATCTTCCTCAAGCAGGCTAATCACCTCTACTTTTGCTGAGTTTTGTACGACGATGTATCCCTTGTCGTTGAATACCGCCATAGACTGCGCCTGATCTCCTAGAGGTTTTTCGTTGTTGGTGTCATAAAAAAGATCATTGGTGACTTTTTCAGTTTCTTTGTCAAAGTAGGAGAGGCTGGCATTTGCATTCCCAAAAGCACCTTCATTGACGATGAAAAAACCATCAGTTCCAGGTAATACGTTCGGCGAAGGGTTGTCGTCCGAACAAGAAGTCCATAAAATGGCTGATAACAAGATCAGCGAAAGCGACTTTAGTACATTAAATTTCATACTTACTTGTGTTATTTGAATTGATAGGTAATTGTTAATTTATAATTTCTTCCAGGCATGGGGTAGGCACTTCGGTTTTCGTAGGCCATATCCCATATATTGCTGACCTGCGCTATTGCAGAAAGGTCATGATTTTGGTTTTTCCACACCAGATATTTGAAGGTGAGATCACCTACTTGATATTTATCAAGGGCAAACCGTTCGCTGTTGTTGTCGTCGGTGTATTGCTTGCTGGTAAGCCTGTGGGTGTATTGAATTAGATATTTTTTGGCCTGATAGCCCAATGTTCCGTTGAATTGATGCACGGGTGTGTAGGGTAGCTGAAGACGATCGAATGAAATTGGAAACTTGCCTTCTGCGGGCTCCTTGGTCGCTTTTAGATAGTTGTACCCGTAGTTGAAATGAATTTTTTGTTGATTTGGAATTTCTAATTCAAAGTGACCTCGATACTCCAATCCGAAAGACCAAATCTCATTGACATTGATAGGAGTCCATCCAGAAGCCGAGATAGGTCTCCATTGAATCCAGTTAGAAATATTGTTGTAAAAAAGTGTAAGATCAGTCGTATGCATGCCATGCGATCCGAGTTTTGATTTTATCAAGCCGCCAATATCTAGGCTATGTCCATTTTCAGGCAATAAGTCAGGGTTGCCATGACTGTTGCCATGCCAATACAAATCATTGAAGGTGGGTAGTCTAAAGCTTTTAGCCCACTTGATTCGGAGTTGAGTATTAGCGTTGACATTGTATAAACCATTGATAGAGTATGAGATAGGGGTAGTGTCTGTGCCATCCAGTGTTTCTCCTACCGAAAGTCCAATATTGAGTTGGTCTGAAATCTCGAATGTGTTGGTTAATGAAAGCGAGGTCATTTGTCTGGAAGGTTTATTTGAGCCGTAGCTACTTGTTTCAGCTTGAGCAGCGTTGAAATTGATGGCTGATTCCAGATTCCAAAAAGGGAGCACTTCAGTATTGAATAGTATTTCTGAAATGGTGGAAAAAGAGTTGTTTTTGGATGGAGAATCAAATCCGTTGTTGTAATCGAGGTCATACCAAAAAGCGCCCGTTTTTATACTTAAAAAGCTTTTTTTACTGGCATATTCATACTTCAATGTAGCGCGGTGAAATTGGTCTGTTTGAACAGCCAAAGACCCTCCTCCAGCGGAGACTGGCCCTGGTATTTCTACTGCATTATCTTGAAACCAGTACTTGAAAGAAAGTATTTTGTTGGATCTGAACTGCCATGAAGATTCGGCAAGAACACCCCATTTATCAAAGCCTGCATTGGCCAGTGATTCGTTTTTTTGAGTATATCGGTTGAAATAAGGATAGTCATTGTCGGCTACTTGTTTGAATACTCTGATTTTAGAGAAATACTTGTCATTGGACGATTCTAGATTTATCCCGAGTAGTTTAGATCCAAAACTTCCGATTTGGCTGTTTAGTTGGATGCCTATGGGTTTGTGCTCAAATGTGGGTTTCGAAGAATTGATGTTGATAGAGCCTCCCATGGTTCCAGACCCGTTTATTGAACTGCTGCCTCCGTATTGTAAGGTGACATCATCGATAAATGTAGCAGGGAGTAAGTTTAAATCTGCACTACCATTCATGATGCTCTGCAGATTGTACCCATCCCAGAGGAGCGCGGAATGACTGCTGCCCGTACCCCTAAATGAGGGAGTGGCTAGCCCTGATTGACCATAGGATCTAATGTTGATTCCGGCATGTGCGGTGAGCACTTCGGCTAGTGTATAGCCAGGATTAAGCGCCAGCTGGGTCTTGTCTATAGTCTCTAGCTTGTCACCTTTTATGTTTTTCACCAGGCGTCCTTCCATTATTTGGACCTCCCGCAAAACAATGGTGGTATCAGTCTGAGCCATTGCCTCAACCGCGCCAAATAAACCAATAAAACAGACAGAAATAAAACGTCTAAACATCTTTGATAACTTATGTTATCAAAACCTCTTAGGACTGGTAAATGATGAGTAAATCCCGAAACACCATGAACTTCAATCCCCGAAAGCTCTGAATAATTAAGTTATTGGCAGGTCTCCTGGCTCTTCGAGATTTTTTTGATCGGCCTTCCCATGCGTGTGACGGCACAGTGGCTGTGGTGGATCAAAAATGACAACCCTTAAGGTCGTCCTCGAATTACAGTTGCGGGAACAGCTTCGGACTTTGCGCTAAGCGCCTCACCGAATTCCCTTTTAATTCCTGAGGATCCAATTCCTTAGGAAACCAATAATTGCCGCAAAGCTAGAGAATTAATCGAGGATCAAAAACAATTGGTAGAAACTAAATTTTCTGGAACCGAAAGCACCATGATTGTGCGTATTCGGGAAGAGTCATGTGTGAGAGCTGAATTAGAAGAAGATGTATCTTCTATTCCTGAAAATCTAGTACTTCTGAGTATGAGATAAAACTCAAATGATTAGCCTTACGCCTCCCATCTCTTCGATGCGATAAGGGAAACGGTCTCCTGGCGACCCTATAAACATGAAGTTGATCGGGATATTCCATTTGGACGACAGTTTTTTGATGAGTGTAGGTCCAAATTCGTCATGAATTTGAATGAATTCGATTTTGATTTCGGGATATTCTCGGTCAAGTACGTCTATATCTCTAAGGAATTCAGCGGGTAGGTTTTCCCCTTTATCCAAAACGGATACCACTTTCAAAGTACGTGTGTGCTCATTTTGTTTGATGTAGAGCATCACTTTGTTGAGCGTGGCTACGTCATCGTCTTTGGTGAAGTAGACAAACTTTTGAGAGTTGATTTTGTCTATACTTCTGTGAATGCCGCGATGTGCCGAACCGACTAAGTTTTCTATCGGCTTGAAAATGTATTTGATGATGTTGAGCAATAGCCGGAGTAGAAAAATTCTATTGAGCATGATGCCTACGATCAGTATCGTCGGGATGAAATACTCGAAGAATACCGTAAGGTAAGACGGGTTCATGATGGCATTGCCTATCGCTGCAGCGATCACCATACCTATGGCTACCAATAAGCCCAGCCAGGTGGAGTGCTCAGGTCGAGGTAAGTTTTTCCGTCTCACTTTCAGTAGGATATTGCCAATGCCAAAGAGTATCATTACTGACAAGAAGGCAATCGTATACACACCTGCTAAGGCTCCTAAATCACCCTGAGTGATAAAGAGAATGGATGTGCATAGTAGAAAAAACATAATGGAAATTCTGTATGTACTCCCTTTTTTGTTCCTTTTGAGTAAGAAGGGAGGCAGTATTCGGTCTAGCGTCATTCGCTCGGTAAGTCCGCCCACTCCAATAAACGAGGTAAGCACGGCACCGCTCAATACCAAAGCAGCATCCGTGGAGATGAGTACAGAGAGCCAGCCTCCTCCAGCTACGTTCCCCATGTGCGAAAGCAGGGCTTCCTGGTGTTCGGCTATCTCACCCATAGGGATGATTGCCAAGGCCATAAAAGCCATAAGAGGATTGAATACACTCACCACGATCCACATATTTCGTAATGTTTTTCTGAATACGCCTTCTCCTTGCTCCTCTACAAAATTGGCAGAGCTCTCGAATCCGGAAATCCCCAACATAGCGGCGCAAAATCCAAAAAATAAGGCGTTGATCAACCCTTCCTCGGTGGGTAGGGCATGATTGGCTTGGAATACTGACAAGCCGTTGTTGAACAAATACCAACCGCAGAAAGAGGACAAAAGGATTAGCGAAGTGAGGTGAAATAGAAAGATAACCACGGCGACTTTAGAAGACTCACCGATACCCATAATGGTAATGCCCATAAATAGCGCTAGCAAAATCACGGTAGCGATGACCACAGGCCAAGCCTCCCACAACTCATGTACATAGTGCATGGCTTCTGAGGCAGAGATCACAGCCGTAGCCATGTAGGAGAGGATGGTGAGTGTAGCGGCCAGCGAAGCTACAGATTTGCTGGTAGTGTTGAGTAGGGCATTGTAAGCACCTCCATTGAGCGGAAGTGCACCCACTACTTCTCCATATATTTTGCGAAACAGGAATAATACTGCGCCTACTGTAAGTAATGAAATCCAAGCGTATTGTCCAGCATATACAATAGTGAGGGCTGAAACATAGAGACAAGAGGAGCTGATGTCATTGCCACAAATGGCGGTAGCTGGCAATTCGTTTAGTTTTTTGGGAGTTGGTTTCACGGTGTTTGGATTGCTTTGAATGAAAGATAGCAGATATAGAAACCTTAGCAAAGGTTGATGAGCCTATATTTTTGATTATTCAAAGGGAGCAAATGGTTGTTTGACCAGAAGGAATGTAGTGATTCATTATACCTTTCGTAATATTTTCAACTTTTATGCAACTATTATTAGATACTGTACATCTACTAATTGTGAAACCGTAAGGTTTATGATACGTCTAGTTAGGATACATTACAAAAAAACCAAAGATCAAAACTTACACCATGGGACTATTAGGGCTGTTTAAAAAAGAAAAAAAAGGCAAAAAGGCTGCGCAATGTAGCGTATGTAAAGCACACATGGAACGAAACGAAGGCTATGCACTGACTACCACTCAAGTGATCACGAGCAAAACCTATTGGGATCATAAAATGGTAGAGCCAGAAACGATGTCTTATACCACCCAGCACTTCAAAGACAAAGACGAAAACGCGACTAAGATGCGAGGCATTATTTTCGAGAAGACGGCGGAGAAAGATCATACTTGGATCACCTGCGATACTTGTATCAAGCATTTTGATGTAGATCATGCAGAAACGCAGAGCCTGGCTGGCGAATGGTGGAATGCTGAAAATGGTCACAAAATACCCAATACTGGCAAAGCCATAGATCATTTGCCTGGCGAGGCATATGAGTCTATCAAACAATATGCAACTATGGAAGCTGGTGCTTCTTTGATTAGATTGTAAGCTTAGAATTTTATTTTTCTAAAAGGATAGGTGTTTATTTGTGTGATGAATAAACACCTATCCTTTTTTTTATGTCTGGCTTTTTTTAGTGCTTGTACCAGTAGCTCCAAGACTGAGACGACTGTCGCATCAGGTCAGATTTCGGAGATCAAGCAAGCTGAGCGTTTTCAGATTAGCTATGCGCATGGCGTGAAGGTAATCACCATAGACAAGCCATGGCAGGGTAGCAAAAAGCCTATTCAGTATGTGCTATATAAGGATTCTGTGCCTTCCGTTTTTCAGTCAGATGATTCATATATCAAAATCAAAACTCCTGTCAAAAGTATTGTTTCTAATCTGACCACCCAATTGGCACTGATGGAAGATCTAGGAGTGGCTGATCGGCTGATTGGCTTTGCGCAAACGCAGTTTATTTATTCCCCTTCGATTCTTGAAAAAGTGAAAAGTGGTGAAGTGAAAGAAGTAGGGCCAGATGGTAGTTTGGATATCGAAAGTATTCTAAATCTCAACCCTGATATTGTATTGGCATTCAATGCCAGTGCTGAAAACAGGCAATTACAAAAACTGGAAGAATTAGGTCTGAAAATAGTAATGAATGCGGGCTATATGGAAACCTCTTTACTTGGAAGGTTTGAGTGGATCAAGTTGTTGGGGCACCTTACGGGTACTGAAAGTTTAGCTAATGATATTTTTGATAAAAAAGCCTTGATTTATGATTCGTTGGTACAGTTGGTGAAAGGTATGCCTCAGCCTACTGTGATCACGGGTACTTTGTATGGTGGCACGTGGTTTATGCCAGCAGGTGATAACTATGGTGCTAATATTGTGACAGCCGCTGGTGGTGACTACCTCTGGAAAGAAGATAAAAATGCGGGCTGGTTGAGCATGGATTTTGAATCCGTCTACGAGCGTGGGTACAATGCCGACTATTGGATCGGCGTGGCTAGTTATACCTCGTTGGATCAGCTGAAGGCCGCAGATGAGCGTTATGCTGAATTCGAGGCGTTCAAAAATGGGCGAGTATATTCTTACATGGCGCGTGTAAACGAGCAGGGCGCCAATGATTATTTTGAGTCTGGCAATGTGAACCCAGAGAAGCTATTGGCCGATCATATCAAGATTATGCACCCAGAGTTATTACCCGATTATGAGCTCTATTATTACATGAAATTGGAATAGCCTCTTCATATACTTTAATTTCGCTCCCTAACTGTACGAATTTCCATTGAATAAACCCCTGATAATACTTCTCATTGTTTTTGTTTTCGCATTCTTGTTGGATGTGATGTTTGGGTCTGTGTTGATACCTGTGGGAGCCCTGTGGGACATTTTTAGGGGCGAGCCTGTGGCTCATCCAGCCTGGGAAGCTATTGTATTCAACTATCGATTGCCCAGAGCCATCGCTGGCGTGTTGGCAGGGAGTGGTCTAGGCCTAAGTGGCCTTTATATGCAGACTTTTTTTAGGAATCCACTGGCAGGGCCTTATGTACTTGGTATCAGTGCTGGTGCAAGTCTCGGAGTCGCTTTGGTGGTCTTTGGTGAGTCTATATGGTTGCTGTTTGGGTGGCAGTTTATGTCGGGGCTGTCCATGGCTTTAGGTGCTATTGTGGGATCGTTTTTGGTGTTTGCAGTTGTTTTGTTTTTCTCTTCCAAAGTACGAGACAATACTTCATTACTTATCATTGGGCTTATGTTTAGTAGTGCTACCAGTGCTATTGTGAGCATCTTGCAGTTTTTCAGTAACCCCGAAGACGTACAGTCTTATCTCATCTGGACTTTTGGAGATTTGGGTAGTGTCACCGTCAGTGAGTTGCAGGTATTAGTGCCACTCATTGTGTTGGGCTGGGTTGGGTCAGTCTTTTTGATCAAACCCCTCAATATTTTTCTTTTGGGAAACCAATATGCCAAAAATGCAGGTTTGAATATGACTTTGGCCAAATACAGTGTGATCAGTATTACGGCGCTTTTGTCTGGTACCATCACGGCCTACTGTGGGCCTATTGCTTTTGTAGGATTGGCCACACCGCACGTCGCACGGATGATCTTGGATACCTCAGATCATCGTCTGTTGATCCCGTTTGTAGGATTTCTAGGTGCCATTATTTTAATGCTTTGTGATGTCATTTCGCGTATGCCAGGTTTCTCTCATTCGCTTCCGCTTAATGCGATCACGTCGATATTGGGAGGGCCATTGGTGATTTGGCTCATTGTGAAACGAGGAAACATTTCTAAAAGCTTCTGATGACTTCACTCCATATCAACGACCTCAGTGTAGGCTACGCTACCAAAACCATAGCGAAGGATATTAACTTGACGCTCGGCGGAGGCAAGCTGGTCTGTTTGCTTGGGCAAAACGGAGTGGGGAAGTCCACACTTCTACGGACGCTTTCCAATCTGCAAGCGCCCCTTTCGGGGAATATTCACTTAGGAGAAAAAGACATTGAAAGTCTAGATAGGCGAGAACTAGCTACCAAATTAGGGATCATTACTACGGAGAAAATAGGAATGTCTAATATGACCGTGCGTGAGTTGGTAGCCTTGGGACGCTATCCATATACCAATTGGATCGGGCAGGAATCAGAAGAGGACACGCAGAAGATAGAAGAGGCTATCTCACGCTGTAGGATCAACTATATAGAACAGTCTAAACTCGCTGCGATCAGCGATGGGCAGTTTCAGAAGGCTATGGTGGCGCGCGTATTAGCACAGGATACAGACATCATTTTGATGGACGAGCCCACAGCTCATCTTGATGTCGTCAACCGGGTAGAGATGTTTCAATTGCTACAGGCCATCAAAAACGAGACAGGCAAATCTATTTTGATTTCTACGCACGAGTTGGATCTATCCATGCAGTTTGCCGATGAATTGTGGTTGATGAATTTTAACGCTCCGATCCTTACTGGTACACCTGAGGATTTGGGTTTGTCGGGAGAGATTGAAAAGGTGTTTTTTCATGAAGAATTTATATTGGACAGCCGTACTGGACAGGTGAAATTGAAACTCCAGCCTGAGAAGGAATACCATGTAGTGGGCGAAGAAAAACCTGCACAATGGGTGCAAAAAGCCTTGGAACGGAAAGGTTATGGCCTGAGTATAGATGGAGAGGTCATTGTTGTTGAGACAAAAGCACAAAGGCTTCATTGGAAAGTGGGAGCAATGGAAGGACATACTATTGCTCATTTGCTAGAGGTACTTGAGCAATCAAACTATAGAGATAAGTAATGAATCAAATACGAACCATTAGAGAAGAAGAAATAGTGCTGGCCAAGCATCTGCTGACTTTGGCTGGAAAGAACCCAGAGGAATTTATTTTTCCTGCGAAAGTGGATGATTATGAAGGAGGTGTGATGGGGAGTATCAATTTTACGCTTGGCGATTCTGGGGATTACGCTGGAGATATCATTCAGGTAGAATACACCGATCAAGATCGTATCCGAGTGGTCATCACATTGACACAAAATAGTAAAGGGGAATTGCTGGATATGGATTTTTGGAAAGAGAATTTCACCAAGCTGCTACAATATCCAAAACCCGATCAGGTCAGTATCAACACTAGGGGGATATAGATTCCTAAAGTGTTAGACGGGCAAACCCCTTAGGCCGACTTTCGTTTCTTTCTTTACTTTCTTACTTTTAGAAAGTGTCAAAAAACTTCAAAATATAAAGTTATGATCAAGCTAAAGGATATAGATAAATACGTCGATTCCAAGTTTCAGCGCTCATTTATTCTCAAGGGTATCGATCTTGAAGTAAAGGAAGGAGAGTTTGTGAGCATCATGGGGCCGTCAGGTTCTGGTAAGTCTACTTTGCTCAACGTCATTGGCATGCTCGATAGACCGTCGGCGGGAGAGTATTACTTTCGCGACGAACCAGTGCACAAATTCAACGAAAGAAAAACTTCAAACCTTCACAAAGAATACATTGGGTTTGTATTTCAGGCCTATCATCTCATAGATGAGTTGAACGTGTATGAAAACATAGAAACGCCACTGCTTTACCGTGGAGTTAAGAGCAAAGAGAGAGCCGCCTTGGTGGCCGAAATGCTCGACAAGTTTAGGATAGTGGCTAAGAAAGATTTGTTTCCCGAGCAGCTTTCAGGTGGGCAACAGCAGTTGGTAGGTATAGCTAGAGCATTGATAGGAAGACCCAAACTGCTACTTGCCGATGAGCCCACGGGCAATTTGCATTCTGAGCAAGGGGAAGAAATTATGCAGCTTTTCAAAAAACTAAATGATGAGGGCATGACGATTATTCAAGTGACACATGCTGAAAAGTGTGCCGAATATGGTTCGAGAATTGTTCGGCTCGAAGATGGCGCCATCATTAGTGATGGAAAATAGATGAAGCAAACAAACACAAAAAAACCGAAGTCACTCGCTTCGGTTTTTTTGTGCCTGATTGGGTCTGCCATGCTAGCTTGCCTATATTTGATTTTGTACGAAAAAAGGAGAACATTGAAAAAATATTCCATGATTAAGGAAGGAAAAATCAAGAAGATTATTAGTTGTGTAGCCTTGTGTAGCATGGTGTATTTTCAGGCTCAGGGACAAATGCCAGAGGAGGATCAGAAGCAGTTTGATGAAGCAATGAGCTGGATCGAAACAAATTTGGAGTATGTTTATCAAAACCCCTCTACTGGACAATGGTGGCATAATAAGTTTTTTTACAACCCTAAAAATGGTGAAATCAACATCAAAAATTCCAGTTCGGACGTACCTAATGCTACAGACAAGGAAGTGTATTTCGATCGAGTGGTGAGTCTTAGGGAACTGGATTTGACTTCGGTACATATAGAAGAGGTCAAAGAAAACAAAGGCCGTGTGGTGAAAGGAAAAGTGCTGCATATAGATGCCATTGGCAAAGCGCAGCGTATTCAGAAATTGTACAATGGCAAGCCTTCTTTTAAAGAGTTTTTTTTACAAATTCCGATTCCTAAATCCAATGCTGATTTTATTGCGCAAGCAGAAGACTGTAAGCGCCATTTTGAGACAGTGATCAGGCTGTCAGCCGAGGTATACCCTAAAACTGACTCGTTACAAAATACGGATGCTATTTTTGATCTTATGCCTGGCAAATACAACGGAACAGATCAGAGTACTTGCGAGATAGAAGTTTTATTTCCGTACACGATGGAATTAAGGTTTTTTCGGAAAGATCAGTTGTACAAAAAAAGTGTCATTACTTACGACAAGACCAATCATCATTTTGTGTATTGGATGGTTAATGTGGCTGGGAGTAGCCATTTTGATCTCAATTTGAGTTATGAAAGTCAAATAACCTTGGAAGCCAATACGCAGAGTTATACACTTGCTATGCCCAATAGCAATTACTTTTCGATCAGAGATGAAGGGACAACGATCAGCTATCATCGGGCTGATTTTTAATTAGGGCAGAGCCGGTTTTTGTTGTTTGTAAAAGGAATGATTTAAACTATAAACCATACAAATATGAAACTAGGCGCATTTTCTGTGAGCTTGAGCGTAAAGGACCTCAAGGTATCCAGAGTATTTTATGAGAATCTGGGTTTTGCTGTTTTTGCTGGAGGCATGGAGCAGAATTACCTGATTATGAAAAATGAACAAACTTTAATAGGATTGTTCCAAGGTATGTTTGAAGGGAATTTACTCACTTTCAATCCAGGTTGGAATCAGGAAGCTACGCCATTGGAGTCGTTCGACGATGTGAGGGCTATTCAGCAAAAGCTGAAGGAAAGCGGAGCTGATCTTATACAGGAGGCAGATGATAAAACCCAAGGTCCTGCGAGTATGATGGTGATGGATCCAGATGGCAATATGATCTTAGTGGATCAACATGTCTAAAGACTAGCCAGCTGAGTGAGGAGAAACGATGGAGAAGTCTCCAAGGGCTTATCCGTTGGTGACTCCTCGATTCGTTTGTTTATTTAACTTTCCGACTTTGGCAAAATGTTGGTCACGATTTTGACACGCTCAGGGTTGTTGGTTGCATTGCTCATGACGGTGATCACCTTGTTTTGGTGACCGATTTTTCCTGTGCTATTGAAAGTCACGTCTATTTTGCTGGATCCTCCTGGAGCTATTGGTTCTCTAGGCCAGCTAGAAGCTGTGCAGCCACAAGTAGTTAGTACATTGGTAATGACTACTGGAGCATCGCCAGTATTGGTAAACTCAAAAGTGTAGGCTACTTTTTCGCCTTGCTCGATATCGCCAAAGTCATGCGACATTTCAGAAAACTTGATGAATGGTCCCGGAGGGGTAGGAGCTACCAATTCTGCATCTTGTGCAGTGGCAGCGAACGATAGGCTAATCAAAACAGCCAAGGCTAATACATATTTCATTGTTAGTTATTTAGTTTTTTAACTCAACGTAATTCTAAAAGAATTTGGTGTCAAAATTAACGAGAAAAAGTTCATTTTTTGCTCGTGTGATGGCTGTGTATGTCCAACGGATAAAATCATTGTTGATTTCAGCATCGCCCAGATAGCCCTGATCCACAAATACGGCATCCCATTGCCCCCCTTGACTTTTGTGGCAAGTGAGCGCATAGGCGTATTTTACTTGTAGCGCATTTAGGTATTTGTCTTCCTTCATGGCTTCTTTTTGTTGCCTTTTGGGCATGCCCGCATAGTCAATCAATACGCTTTTGTAAAGGGCTTGATTTTGTTCTTGTGTGAGGGCAGGTGTATAGCTATGCAAGCCATCGAGTATGATCTTGGCTTCGAATGGCTCCGAATCGGGGTAGTCTGTTAGTCGGATTTCTACATCGGCAAACCGGAGCCCGTGTAGTTCTTCGGTTCTTTTTATTTTTAATACTTCCACAAAATCTCCATTGGCCAAAAAGCCAGAAGGCACCTGATCCGTAGCGAAGTTGTAGTTGTTCCGTGCGATCATGAGCAGATCTCCAGCGTCCAACTCATCCTCTTTGTAGAAAAGTGAATTTCGAATGTAGTGGTTGTACATCACAGCATTTTTATTGGATCGGCATATGATAAGGGTGTTTTCTAGCCCGTATTTGTCGTGTGCATAGCGGAGGCCGTCTTCCAGTTTTTCTCCCGTCATGCGGAAAATGTCTTTGTGCGATTTAGTGTTGAAATGAACTTTCTTTTCTTTTTTAGAAAGGCAATCTCGGAGGCTTGTCGCATTTAATAAAATACCGCTGTTTTCAGCCTGGCGGGTAATCTCAGTCAGCACACTTTCGATGGTATCTAGTCCATAGGTATCTGTCAGGTGCTCACGATCTAGCGCCATGCTTTTGTCTTGATGTACGGGAGGAAGCTGTGCTGTGTCGCCTACGAGCAGTAGTTTGTTGTCTTCATTCTCAAAAACGAACTGAATCAAGTCGTTGAGTAGGCTTTTGCTTTTGAAATCGGCCTCAGAGCTAATCATCGACGCCTCGTCTACAATAAATATGGTGTTGGATTGGTAGTTTTTGGTTTGACTAAATACAGGGCCTGTAGATTCTTGGTTAGACTTGGCTTTGTAGATTCTCTTATGAATAGTATAGGCTGTTTTCTTGGCATACTGGCTAATCACTTTTGCTGCTCGACCAGTAGGGGCTAACAGGACAAATTTGTAATTGAATAGTGGGAGCACCTTTACTAGCGTAGCTACGATCGAAGTCTTGCCTGTACCTGCGTATCCTTTCAGAATCATAGTTGGCTTGGTCGTCTTAGCAGCTATAAATTGGTCAATAGCTAAAAATGCATTGGCCTGACTGTCCGTCGGTTGGTGTTCAAACTTGTTTCTTAATATTTCGGAGGGTAGTGGCAAGAGTATTTGATTATTTTAGCGCAAGTATAGCCACCTCAGAGAATGGGATCAGAAGAAATCAAAAGTATTTTTGGAAATCAAGTGCGTGTCCGTGTCATGGGGGTCTTGGTTCAGAATGGACAAATACTTTTGTTGAATCATACTGGATTGAATAAAGAAGATGAATTGTGGTTGCCGCCTGGTGGAGGGGTGCAAGTAGGAGAATCGGCGACTGAGGCTTTGGTCAGGGAGTTTGAAGAGGAGGTAGGCTTGCAGGTTCAACCAAGTGCATTCTTGGGTGTGAATGAGTTTATAGCGCCGCCATTGCATGCTGTCGAATTATTCTTTGCAGTAGAACAAATTGGTGGTAGCTTACGGCTAGGTTTAGATCCCGAAATGAAAGGCCGCACTATATTGGAGGAGGCTCGATGGATGGGCGAAGAAGAGCTTAAATTGCTCAATAAAAACTGTCTCCATCGGTTGTTGCACGACATTGAATCGATGGATGAACTTTTTAAGATTCGAGGATTTTTTAATATTGGAAAGAATCCTTAAAATAGCATTTGCTTTAAGGCAGAATTACTCTAAAAAATATTTATACTTGCAAAAAATCGAAATTTAAGCATGGAGAAGACAAGAATAATCTCAATAAGTTTTTTAGTCCTATCGCTTTTCTTGGCGGGGTTTTTAGGCAACAGCATTTACAAATCGATTGATGATGCTGATAGAATAGCCACAATGGAACGCCAAATTATTGATAAGCTGATCATGATTAGAGAAGCGCAAATTGCCTACCAAGCAGTCAATGGTCAATATACTAGTGATTGGGATAAGCTGAAGAGCTTTGTGGATTCAGGTCAATTCTTTTTAACCTCAAAAATTGAACATATCATTACCTTAGATTATGGTGCAGATAGTGTTTATGTAGAAATAGATACATTAGGCACTGTAGCTGTAAAAGATTCATTGTTCTCTGCTGATAAGTATCCAAACTTTGATTTAGTAACGATGTCTATCGTACCTGGTACTACAGACAAAGAATTTGCTATGTGGGCAGACAAAATTGAAAAGAGTAACGTTAGAGTGGATGTAGTAGAAGTGTGGAATACCGCACCTGTTGATCCTAAGAGAAAAGAAGACAATGAAGCTAGAACCAAAAAGCCATTGAGATTTGGATCTAGAACAAGTATCACCACAGCAGGAAACTGGGAATAATATAAGATTTGGAAGCTATACATAGCGCAACATACAAACTCGTAAAAAGAATCAAAGACAGTAATTTTGATGTAGACCAACTACATAATTACTGTCTTTCGATGCAAATAGGGATTCGTGATTTTCAACTTTGCGTCACGGATACCCGTAACCACGCATGTCTATTGCTGGAGGATTATATCCTTCAGGATGTGAAGACGATCAATGCGAGGTTACAGGTATTAGCCAAATTATTTGAAAACCACCATTTGCTGATGGCTGGTTTTTGGCATTCTATTAAAGTCTCCCTAAAGAGTCATAAATTTTCATTGGTACCAGCCACACATTTTGTAGAGGATTCGGTCAGAGATTATTTGACGCTCAACTGTACCATCAATGAAAGTGTAGAGGGAGAATATACCTACAAACACAGTGCCTCTAACGTGGTCAATGCATTTGCTGGAGATAAGCGAATGGTCAATTGGATCAATTCTTTGTACCCTAATAAAGAAATTGAAGTGATTCACCAAGGTAGTGCTTTGATCGAAGGAATTTTGAAGTACAATACGCAGAGCGATACTAAAATCGTGTATTGTATTTTGGACCGTGGTATCATGCATATTTTTGTGTCAGAGAATCACAAATTGCATTACTATAATCAGTTCTCAATAAAGGAAGCCAAGGATTATTTAAAATATGTGATGCTGGTATTCAAGGAATTTAACTTGAATCAACGAACACAGAAAGTAATCCTATGGGGGAATATTGTACAAGGGTCTGATCACCACAAGATGTTTGCTAAGTATATCGGTAATATCTCTTTTGGTAAACGCCCTTCTAATCTCAAATTTAATTACCACTTCGATGAGGTAGCTGATCACCAGTATTTTGACTTGCTGAGTGTCTATCTCTGCGACTAAACCCTAGCGAGATAGATGGCGGACAAGAAAACTGCTCTTTTTCCAGGTTCTTTTGACCCATTTACCAAAGGACACGAAGATATTGTGCGCCGAGCCTTGAAGCTTTTTGATGAGGTTATTATTGCCATAGGGTACAACAGTGCTAAATCGCGTTATTTCGAAGTAGAGTATATGGTAGATCGAGTGAAATCCGCTTTTTCACCAGGCGACAAT
The DNA here is from genome assembly GCF_025639805.1 of Reichenbachiella carrageenanivorans. Taxonomy (NCBI): domain Bacteria; kingdom Pseudomonadati; phylum Bacteroidota; class Cytophagia; order Cytophagales; family Reichenbachiellaceae; genus Reichenbachiella; species Reichenbachiella carrageenanivorans. Next base: position 3,030,234 of record NZ_CP106735.1, read on the forward strand.
ATTTCTGTGATTGTTTATAATGAGCTGACAGCCGACTTGGCTAAGAAAACGGATGCGACTTTCTTGATCCGTGGGTTGAGAAATACTACAGATTTTGAATACGAGAATAGCATTTCACAGGTCAATAGATACTTGAATGCAGAACTTGAAACCGTTTTCTTAATCACTTCGCCAGAGTATGCACACATCAGCTCTACGATTATTCGCGAAGTACACAAATACGACGGGGACATTAGCCCATTTATTCCATACGAGCTTTAATCTGCCGTTTGAAGTATACGAGCTCTGTATTTTTCAATTACACGTTCTATGGTTTTGTAAGAATGGAGTAAGGCTACGTCTACTTCCTTGTCTGTCATCCAGACGGTTTTTTGGATGTTTTCCTCCTTTTGTGGAGTCATTTGAGTGTCGTCCAGACAAGTCATGCGGTACCAAGATGTTTTCTTCAGTACATATTTTTTGTTGCGAATATACGTGTGCCAAGTAGCGCATATTTTTTCTTCCAACTGCACTTTTACACCAGTTTCCTCTTCTACTTCTCGGACAGCTCCTTCGTGTCGTTTTTCTTTCTTTTCTAGTTTGCCTTTAGGAATATCCCAGAGATCATTTCTGAGTATTAATAGGATTTTTCCATCTTTCTCTACGACTCCACCCGCAGCCTGTACGATATCGAATTTTCCCTTTAGGTATTCTTGTGCTTTGACTTTGTTTTTTACTCTGATTTCGATTTGCTTAATCTTAGTGTACTTCTTGTCGGTCATGATTTTGAGAAGCTTATTGATTGCTTCGTTCGACTTTTCTTTGATCAAAATCTTACCTTTAAGTTTGATGGCTTGTATATCGTCCACGTCACTATCGAGTACTACGTCAAATTTTTTATTAGACTCGCGTTCTCTGTCGCGAATCCTCACAGGAATATCGTTGATGTATATTTTCATTTCAATAAGAAGTACTTGCGAACATGGTTAAAAATCCTTGAGATTCACAATTTCACCCATTAATTTTTCTTCAATTTTTATAATTCATGAGTGCGGAGGAATCTTGATTTAAAATATTACTAATTTCGCCACATGATGAATAACGAATCAAATCTTCCACTAAGTGCTCAGATAGCCACAGAATTACTAGAGATCAAAGCCATCAAACTGCAACCAAAGGATCCATTTACATGGGCGTCAGGTTGGAAGTCGCCTATCTACTGCGACAATCGTATGACACTGTCGTACCCAGCATTGCGTACGTTGATTAAAAATGCTTTTGTGAAGGAGATTAAGGCCAAGTATCCCAATACTGAAATTATAGCTGGAGTAGCTACCGCAGGGATTCCTCAGGGTGCTTTGATTGCCGAGGAGATGGGATTGCCATTCATCTATGTGAGAGACAAAGCCAAGTCGCATGGTCGTACCAATCGCATAGAAGGGCAGGTACAGGAAGGTAAAAATGTATTTGTTATTGAAGATTTGATTTCTACAGGAGGAAGCTCGATTAGAGCGATTGAAGCTTTGAGAGAAGCAGGAATGAAAGTGCTTGGATTGGGCGCCATCTTTACTTATGGTTTTCCTCACGCAGATCGCAATTTGATGCAGGCTAAAGTTCCTCATTTTAGCTTGTCGGATTATCATTCACTATTGGATATTGCGGTGTCTTCGGATTTGATCCAAAGTGACGAATTGGATTCGCTCAACTCTTGGAGGATGGAGCCAGAAAACTGGAGAGGCTAGGCCGAACAAGTCCTCCTAGTAAAAGGAAGGATTCAGTAAACGTAAGATTCTACTCCAAAGGCTCAGTGCTAAAAAATCTTATTAGTTATTCATCAAATAAGAACATATAGAGTCCATTCACGCCAGTGAATATGATGCGACTCTTGTGAGTCTTTATGCTCAATTACCAAGTCTTCTGCTAGGTTTGTTTGGCTCAAGTAGGCAACCCCAAAGGGCTTTTCTCAAAGTCAATTTGGTGGTATGCTCTAATCTATATATTAAGGGATTTATGGAAGTATCCACTTAATACGTTGGTCAATGGTTCAATTCCTGTCATTACAATTTCAGCTCTTTACAAAAGGTTTAATCTACCAACAGAAAAATCATTATTTAAAACAAGCCGTTTAAGTGCTTTGAGGCCTGTTTTTTCGCTTTTCTGACTGATGGCTACATTGTCCTTATTGCTAGCTACATACTCCGAGGGCTAAAAATCAACATTTACATTGGTATAAATGAGAACCATAGATAGATTTTGTAAAGATGGTAAAAGAGACACGGAGAGTTTTGTTGATCGGGTTGGCGATAGGTAGTTTAGGCATCATAAGTTTTTTGAATGTCGGTCAAATCTCAAGAAAAATTCAATTCGATACGAGTATATCGAAGGATGCTACTGCAGCAGTTTTGCAGCAGTTTTTAGCTTACGACGAAAAACCATTTACCAAAGTCACTTTCGAAAAAGGTACTTATCATTTTTATCCAGATAAAGGGCTTGAATCTTTTTGCCATATATCTAATCATGATGATGTGTTGATAAGCACTGCATTTCCGATCACAAACAAAAAAAATATTACGATCGATGGACAGGGGTCTACTTTTATTTTTCATGGTAGGATGGTGCCATTTCTTATCGAGCATTCAGAGTATATCTCATTACAAAATTTGTCTATCGATTGGGCTCAGACATTTCACAGCGAAGCAGAAGTAGTCGCTATAGATGAGGCAAACCACACTTTTGATATTCAGATTTCAGACGAATACCCATATGAGATAAGAAATGGACAGGTGTATTTTATTAAAGAATATTATGAGCATACAATTGGTCAGTCTATTCTGTATGATCCTATGAGAAATGCTATTGCTTTTGATACAGAATCTTACACACCAGTAACCTCTTATACTAAGTTGCCAGTAGCTCAAAGAGCTACACCGATTATTCATAAATATAAGGCCGATCACAATGCGCCACCATTGAAACAGCTCAATAGGGAGTGGCAACTTGAAATGACCGAAGTGGCACCTGGTCGGGTACGTATTGCTAACCACAAAAAGAAACTACCACCAGTAGGAATGATTTTGGCAGCCAAAGGTGAGCAAAGTCAAAATCGAATAGCACCTGCTATTCGAATCACGCACACGGTAGGATTCAGTGCGAATCAGGTGAATGTACATCATGCTGGAGGCATGGGGTTGATTGCTGAAAATTCAGAAAACCTCACCCTCGACAATTTCAACGTGATACCTTCCAATGGCAGAATGGTGTCTGCTACTGCCGATGCTACGCATTTTGTAGGTTGTCGTGGGCAGGTAACGCTAAAAAATTGCACACTCAATAACCAGCTGGATGATGGTCTTAATGTGCACGGAACCTACCAAGAGGTTATGGATGTTTTAGGAGATCGACAGGTAGGCATACGTATTGGTCATTATCAGCAGCTAGGGTTTGAGATCGGAAGGCCAGGAGATCAATTAGGGCTGCTGAAGCTGGATGAATCCTTTTTCCCTTATGCTCAGCTTACTTTAGAAAATATAGAGGTATTGAATGGTAGGTATCAAATACTGACATTCAAAGAAAAACTGCCAGAGGATTTAGAATCAGGAGATTTATTAGAAAATCTAGATGCCTATCCAGAGCTGTTAGTAGAAAACTGTGACATCGGCAGCAACAGAGCGCGAGGTTTACTCATTTCTACACCTAAAAAATCTGTGGTAAGAAACAATAAGTTTCATACTGAAATGGAAGCTATTCTACTGCCAGTAGAGAGTAGCCATTGGTACGAATCGGGTAGTGCTTCTTCATTATTGATTACGGGTAATACTTTTCAAGATTGTACTCATAGTGGACAAAATAGGGGTGTTATTCGGTTGGTTACCGACGATGATAACGAAAATGTGGCTTTTAAAAACATCACTGTCACCCACAATACATTCAATCAATTTGATAATCTGATTTTAGAAATCAACAATACTGAAAAGTTTGAGTTTTCAGAAAATGAAATTAACAACTCAGGCACATTTCCTCAGCTTTTCCCAGAAAACCCTGTAGTTAAGGTGAGGTCTTCTAGCCAATTGGTATTTGAAAATAACATATATAGAGGTCGTGCGACTACTCTTTTCGAATCAGATGAAGAGGGAGCAGGCCTTACTTTTTAATAAAAATTCTAACGTAAATGAATAACATATGAATGAACACTTTACATTATTTTATTGGGCACTACGAATCGGATTCTTTTAAATGAGTGCTATTGCTAAGGCTGGTGGCTGTACGCCATGATTAAAAAAACAATAACAAAGACACTTAACAATATTATGGAACACAAATATTTACTTAACAAGCGTAAGCTTGTGAGCAGCACCTTGCTTATGGGACTGTTGATGCTCCTGACGGTACTTGGAGCTGTGGCTCAGGAGATGGTGGTAAAAGGTGTAGTGATGGATTCGGAAGATGGATCTACTATACCTGGTGTAAGTATCATCGTGAAAGGCTCACAAAAAGGAACGGTGACCAATATCGAAGGTAATTTTTCGATACAAGCAAACAAAGGAGACGTACTTCAGTTTTCTTTTATAGGGATGCTCTCTCAAGAACTGGAAGTAACAGGCAATACCATAAGCCTTAAAATGGAACCAGATGTAGAAACACTGGATGAGGTGATCGTAGTAGGGTACGGTACACAGAAGAAGAAGGAAGTGACAGGTGCAGTAGCACACCTTAAGGGATCAGAAATCAATGGCATCGTAGCATCAGATATTGGCGTAGCCTTGCAGGGGCGTATTGCTGGGGTCAACGTAGTCGCTAGCTCAGGTGAGCCAGGAGCTGCTTCTAACATCCTTATCAGAGGCGTAACCTCTATCAACGGTTCTAATACGCCACTATACGTGGTGGATGGTGTGCCACAAGATGGTGATCCCAGAATCCCAAACAATGAAATAGAGTCTATCGATGTGCTCAAAGATGCCGCTTCTGCTGCTATCTATGGTACGAGAGGTTCCGCGGGTGTGATTCTCATCACGACTAAATCTGGAGAAGCAGGGGTCACCAAGATCGATTTTAGCTCTACTTATGGCGTCAACAAGATTTACAACGAACTGCCATTGATGAATACAGATCAGGCTTTGTATTTCGAACAAAACTTGGACAAGTATTCGCCTGGAACCAAAGGCTCAGATATTGCGAAAAACCCAGCTTGGTTGCTCAATGATACAGACCTTCGGGATTTGGTACAGGTGGACAATGCCGCTACCATGACCTACAATTTGAGCGTGTCAGGTGGGCAAAAGGATTTTTCCTACAGTGCCAATTTTGGCTACTACGATCAGGAAGGTGTACTGGTCAACTCATTCTTCGAGCGGTACAATGGTCGGCTGACGACCCTATACAAAGGGGAAAAGCTATCGGTAAGATCGAGTTTGGCTTATACACATGAAAACAACGACCGCACGGGAGCAGGGCTATTGACCTACGCCATCAAATACGAGCCATATCAGCCATATATCGACAAAGATACCGAGTCAGTAGAGGTCGCTGGTGGTCCTTCGGAGACTAGAGTCAATAGCGTATTGCAAAGACTAAAAAGAGAAGACAATATCAAAACTGATCGGTTCAACGGAAGTTTGGATATCAATTATGAAATCATAAAAGGGTTGACGATAGGTTCTGTAGTAGGGGTAGGAGTGACCAATAGACTTTTTGATTCTTTTGTTCCACCCTATAGTGTCACCAATGTGCAAACTGGAGAGGAAGAAGTAGACCCCACCAAGTCGCTGGTACAAATGCGAACAGTGAGACAGACCAATTGGGCATGGACTGGTTTGACCAGATACAATAAGCGTGTAGGCAAACACAATTTCACTGCTTTGGCATCATTCACTTGGGATGAGCGTACCAATGAAGATTTTACCGCATATAGAGAAGGACTTACAGATCCCGAAATCAGCGTGCTCAACAATGGTACAATTTCCGAACGAGCCACCTCAGGGGTCAATTATACCATCCGAAGCTTCGGTTTGATCGGTAGACTCAACTATGATTATAAAAGTAAGTATCTGCTAAGTGCTAGTGTTCGTCGTGATGGTTCTTCCAAATTTGGCTCGGATAATCGCTGGGGAGTATTCCCCTCTGTATCTGTAGGTTGGAATGTGTCCGAGGAAGCATTTTGGGCACCTGTATCGGCAGTAGCCAATGCTTTCAAAATCAGAGCTAGTTATGGTACTGCAGGTAACGAAAGTTTTGCACCCTATGCCTATAGTCCGATCATCGAGTTTGGTACCGATTATGTGTACGGCACGGATATTAGTTATGGTGGTTCGCAAAAGGCTTACGCCAATGCTTTGGTACAATGGGAAACCAGTATTCAGTCCAACCTTGGAGTAGACTTAGGTTTGTTCAATGGCAAACTGACCGTGACTGCGGATTACTACGATACCAAGAAAAAGGACATGTTGTTTCCGATACGATTGGCACCATCCAATGGTGTGCCATCTCACTCTGGAACCAACCCTTCTAATCCTAACGTAATCCTAAATGTAGGTGATATGACCAACAGAGGATATGAACTGGCCGCCACTTATCGACTGATGAGAGGCCCATTCAAATTGAATATGGGGATGACCTTTGCTCAAAATAGAAACGAAATCACGACTATCAATGGCGAGTCAACAGTGATCTTCAATAATGGAGGAACTACCGTGACTGGTGATCCCAACTCTCAAGTATCTGCGACAGCAGTAGGGCATGAGGCTGGTTCTTTCTTCTTGCACAAGACGGACGGTGTCATCAATACGCCAGAAGAACTTGCGGCCTATCAAGAGATAGTAGGAACGGCAAAAATGGGAGATCTCAAATACGTGGATGTCAATGGTGACAGTGTCATCAATGTAGAGGATCAAGTCTATGCAGGTAGCGGTTTGCCAGATTATGAAATAGGTTTCAATATGAACGCTTCGTACAAAGGCTTCGATTTTGCCATGCAGTGGTACGCTTCTGTAGGGCATGAAGTCATCAATGGCAACGATGCCTTTGCCTATTCGGAAGGACGACACCAAGGGCTGATGAACATGTGGACACCCGTCAATACTTCGGCAGATTTGCCAATCTATAGAGGCCAAAGCAAAGCGCATCCCAACTACGGAGGTACGACTGACCTATGGTTAGAAGATGGTACCTACCTCAGACTCAAATTGGTAACGCTAGGCTATTCCTTGCCAAAATCTATCACAGACAAAGTGGGTCTAAGCCGAGCACGTATCTATGCTTCTGGTCAAAATGTGCTGACATTCACCAACTATACAGGGTATGATCCAGAAGTAGGTGGTAATAATATCAACCAAAGAGGAATGGATGTAGGTGTATATCCGGTGAGTGCTATGCTGCTCATGGGTATAGAAATTGGATTCTAAAATGATATCAGATATGAAAAATCAATTAGTAAAAAATATATTCATGATCCTCTGCAGTATAGCTGTATGGTCATGTAGCGATGAGGATTTTGGACTAGAACAAGTCAATCCTAATGGGCCGTCTACCGATAACTATTGGAGTAATTTAGATAGAACCGAAAGCACACTTATTTCTGCTTACAGTGGTCTCTTGCATCATGATTTATTGGGTATTATCCAAGAATCAGTGAGATCAGACTTGGCTTTTGCAACCATACGAACCAATCCATCTGGGCCGCTTACACAATGGTACTATCAGCAATTTTTGAATTCCGACCCTTCGTCTACCAAAAGGTGGGAGTCACAGTACAAGGTTATTTTCTTTGCCAATCAGGTCATCGAAGGGTTAGAAAATTTGCCTGAAGAGGAGAAGGCAGACCAAGCACGCTGGACAAACCAAATGGCACAAGCTAGGTTTTTGAGAGGACTCATGCATTTCTATTTGCACTCAGGGTTCAATAATGGCGAAATTATTATCAGAGATTATGTACCTACCTCGTTAGAGGATTTCAATTTGGAAACGTCTTCTTCAGAGGAGGTGGTCAAGTTTTTTAGAGCGGATTTGAAATACGCCTATCAAAACTTGCCTGCCCAAAACGACGATGGATCGGGTGCCTATAAAGCGACTGCTGGTGCGGCAGCTACGGCATTGGGTACCAGCTATTTGTATCAGGCAGAGTATGATTCGGCAATTACCGTTTTCAAGGATGTAATCAATAATGCAGATTATGGTTACCAGTTGGAGGATCATTCGGTGTTGTTTACAGAAGCAGGGGAGAACAATCGTGAAGCGATATTCGAAATCAATTATACGGTAGATTTCAAATTGGATGAGTCTCAATGGACTGAAGAGAGTTTATCTAGTCGTCTGGCTAGAGCTAGTGTGAATACTGGAAATGAAAGGTTTTCTCCTTCTGCTTGGATCACAGATGCCTATCAAAAAGAGCCACTCAATACTCAAGATGCTAGAAATTTCGTAAATGGAAATTTGAGACCTGTGTCGTTGAGAGCCTCGCAAATGATCGCTTTGGTACAGGACACAGTGACCTCATACTATCTCAAATCATCCGTGCCTCAGGGCATCGCTTTCAACAGTTTGACACCTTCTTATTGGAAAAAGTACACCAATCATGACATAGCGGCGTCTGAAGGTGATACTGGAGGTACCGATTGGAAATCAGGAAGAAACGTCACCGTGATGAGACTGGCAGATGTTCACTTGATGTTGGCAGAAGCGCTGATCCAGCAAAACAATGATATCGCTGGAGCCATCACGCATATAAACAAAATCAGAGATCGATGGGCACTCCAACTGATAGGGCCTGATCAGGCCACAGGCGACGATTATGACGGCGTGACGTATGATGCTACCACGCTTATGGAGCACCTGATGTACATTGAGCGACCACTGGAGCTATCTGCCGAAGGTCATGCCATTCGTACCATCGATTTGAGAAGATGGGGAGTCACCAAGCAGCGATTCGAAGAATTGGCTCAAGAGACTTATTATTTGACTGAGTTTGAATATAAAGACGAGGCTGGAGGAATTGCCAAACGCAACAAAGCCTACTTGAACAAAGGAGTCGCTCCAGGCAATGAAGAAGTGATCGACTACGAGTATGATCTGGCAGCGTCCAACTACATCGAGTCAGTACATGGTTACCTGCCGATTCCTTTGGAAGAAGAAAGAAACAACAGTTCACAATAATTTTAAAAGAGAACAAAATGAAGAATATATTTAAAATATCAGTTCTTATGTTTTCCCTATTCATAATGAGCTGTGAAGAAGAAGAGGACTTCAGTCCTCAGTACAGTGACATAAGTTGGTTTACTGGACAGCAGGGTGTGGCTACATTCAATTTGAGTGTCAATAATTATCTCACCTTTATGGACTTGTCGCAAAATGCCTTATCACACAAATGGGTAATTACTGACAGTAGCTATTTCTTAACACCAGAATTTACAGAAAAGGATTCGGTATATGATAAGTTTATCATTCCCAATGCAGGGTTGGAATCTGAGTCTTCAGATGTACATGTCTTGTTTTCTAAACCTGGGCAGCAAACCGTTCAGCTATACAATACCTTCGAGGATTCAGTGGCTTGGTTTTCTCTAGATACCGATACCTTGTATGCAGAGCAAATTGACGGCCTTTGGGTTATCGATACCACTTTTGTTGTCGACGTATTTGCTGATCTTGCACCAGCATTCAAGGTATATGCCGACGACGTAGAAGTGCTCAGCGTATCAGAAGACGACATGCCATCGCTGGCAGATACGGCCTCATGGCCTATGGTCAATGTAGAGGTAGGCGGTACACTCAAGTATGAGTCGGTGTCTACTACAGGTAGACCTACTGGCACCACATGGACACTCACATCTGGAGATGTCTCTGAGGAGAAAAGGGGCAACGAAGTAACGTTTCTATACACCAAATTGGGAGAATACTATGCAGGTGAGATGACCTCCAATCGAAGCGGTGATTTTATGCCTAGTGCAAATGCAAGCAAAATCATTCCTTTGAAAATCAAGGGTATTCCTTCGAGTCAGCCGTTTGTGTATTCAGGCAATCTGGTCGAGAATGGGGATGGAGCTATTACTTTTTCTGTGAGTGGAGAAGTCACTGAAAATTCTGTGAAAGGTACCGCAGGCAATTTTACTGTACATGTCAAGAATGGTGCGTTTGATCAAGATATTGACGTGTTAGATGTTACACTAGATCCCAACGACATGACTTCGATTGTATTGGCACTTACCGCTCCGATCTACAACACTGATACAGTCAAAGTATCATACGATGGATTAGGTAGTATCCAGTCAGTAGATACACGAGAACTGGAAGCATTTGGCCCAGAGTCATTGGCGCCGAGTTTTGAAGCAGGTGTATTGCCAGATTATTTCTCTGGGTTTGAGACCTTCAAGGACAACGTTAAAAATGCCTATTGTGAAGGGTATTTCGTAGGCAACAATAACGTACCCTTTGCCTGGTGGAACCGTGTGGAAGATATCACGCATTCTGGTTTGGCTGCTATGAAATTTGAGTCGCCAGCTACGGGGATGGATGGTAATAACATCATTCTCCAAGGTACCAATGTTAGAGACAAAGTCTTACCAGCACAGGCTTACCGTGCGTGCGTGTGGGTGTATATACCTACGGGTACCACACTGACCACACTATCACTAAAAAGTGCGAAGTATGGAGGGACACCTATAGTAGAGGCTGTTGATATCGCATCCGTGCCACGAAATACTTGGACACAGTTGTGCATAGATATTTCTTTTGATCTGGATACAGATAATCAAACGAGATTGGATTATGTATTTACACCAGGTCTGAACCCTGCTGATGCTGTGACACAGACCGTGTATCTCGATGATTGGAACCTCATTCCACTAGAGACAAGACCTTAATAGTTGATTTTAGTTGGTAAACTCTCATTCAGTTATTGAATGAGAGTTTACTGTTTTATTAAAAATAGAATTAAAGGAAACCACCTCAGTGATACAGGGGGAAAACTACAGATGAAAAGATATTATACATTGATAAATGCGTACGGAGTATGGTCTGCGCTATTTTCACTTCTTATGGTGTCGGCTACAGCATGTAGTCAGCAGCAACATGCCACTACAAAGGCCTCCCGGCCTAATATTATCTATATTTTGGCCGACGATTTAGGATATGGAGACTTGAGTGTCTATGGTCAGAAAAAGTTTCAAACCCCTCACTTGGATGCCTTGGCTCAGCATGGGATGAGATTTACACAGCACTATAGTGGATCGGCCGTATGTGCGCCTTCGAGGTCGTCATTACTTACGGGTGAGCATACAGGTCATACACCCATTAGAGGAAATAAAGAATTGGGTACTGAAGGTCAAATTCCTTTACCTGAGGCTTCTATTACCATAGCCGAAATGTTGCAAAATGCAGGGTACAAGACAGGCGCTTTTGGTAAATGGGGATTAGGTTTTGTGGGCACTGAAGGAGACCCAAATAAGCAGGGATTTGACGAGTTTTATGGATACAATTGTCAGCGAATGGCCCATAGGTATTATCCATCATACCTGTGGCACAATCAAGAAAAAGTATATCTCGAAGGGAATGATTACACACAAACGGTCACTTACGCTCCAGACAAAATTCAGGAAGCTACTCTTCAGTTTATAGAAGATCATAAGGATGAGCCCTTTTTTGCTTATGTGCCATTTGTGTTGCCACACGCCGAATTGATCTCACCAAACGATAGTGTTTTGGCGAGGTTTGAAGGCAGGTATATCGAAGACAAACCTTTTGAAATGCCACATGATTACCTGTCGGATTATGGGCCAGATATAGTACCCAAAAAATATTGTTCGCAGGCTACTCCTCATGCTGTCTATGCTACCATGGTCACACGCATAGACCAGTATGTAGCACAAATCATGGACAAATTGGAAGAACTGAATTTATCGGACAACACCATAGTGATATTCACAAGTGATAATGGGCCTGCAGTAGAAGGCGGTGCTGACCCTGATTTTTTTGATGGTACAGCAGGACTTAGAGGATACAAACGAGATTTGTACGAAGGGGGTATTCGTGCACCCTTTATAGCAGTTTGGCCTGGGCATATACCCGCAGGAGCCACTTCTACCCATGTGTCTACTTTTTGGGATATGATGCCTACCTTCGCCGAACTAGTCGGAGTGGAGGTACCAAGCCATACAGATGGTATTTCTTTTCTGCCTACACTACTGGGAAAAAGCGGCCAAGAAGTGCACGAATACCTGTATTGGGAATTTCCAGCGGCAGGTGGTCGCAAAGCCATTCGGATGGGACAATGGAAAGGTGTGGCTTATAACTTGACAAAGGGCAAGAAACGCAATTTTGAATTGTATAATCTATCCTCGGATCCAGCGGAAGCTCATGACTTGTCGGCAGATCACCCAGAGATAGTTGCCAAACTACAAGCAGCCATGCAGTCGGCTAGCTTACCTTCAGAACTTTTTCCTTTCGAAGACAAATAATTGATTGTTGTCAGGCTTAAACCGCCGATTGGTTCACACCTATTCTGGTTAGGTAGTTCTTGATCTTTCATTAGAATTATTAAGAAATAATACTATTTTTAGGTGTGAACAATCAATTCATGATATAATGGGAGAAAGGCATGTTGACGTGCGATTTTTTTTAATATTATTCCTGTCAATCGTTGGGATAGAAGTAGTAGCACAGCCATTAGATGCCAAGCTCACTTCTACACAAAACCTATCGATTTCGGACGGGTTGGCTCATAATGGAGTCACCGATATATATGAAGACTCTCGGGGGTTTGTTTGGGTCGCCACCTATGATGGCCTCAATCGGTATGATGGTTATGAGTTTAGAAAATATAAAAACACCCTTGATGAAGACTATTTGATCAGTAATAGAGTAAGGGCTCTCAATGAAGACAAGCGGGGGAAGTTGTGGATAGGTACCGACGATGGGATCACACTTTATGACTTTAGAAAGGATAAATTTGAGCACTTGTTTTCTAATGAAAACCCTGACGGTAGCAAGACCCGAACAGTGATTAGAAAGATATGGATAGGACAAGAAAATGACCCCATTATTTGTACTACTGAAGGAAATGGGATTCTATTATTCAATACAGACTACAAACTCACAGATCATGTACTACCTCAGGCAGAACTTGGCAAAGATCTCTTGATACTGGATGTGATCAAGGTGAATGGAGAGCAATATGTTTTGGCTACAAGCAAAGGACTCATACGCTTTGATCTGAGTAAAAATGAATTCACTAGAGTAGCTAAAGGCGTACAATACGCTAGTTCATTTTGGCCATTGGATGATACCTCTTTTGTAGTGACTACACCTGACGGATTGGTGTTTGTAGACCACAAATCTACAGAAGATAGTTTTGACGTATTAGCCATTACCAGAAGACTGGAGGGGTATAATTTCAATAGTGTGCAGATAGACCAGAATGGAAACCTCTGGGCAAGTATGTTGCATAATAGTATGTTGAAAGTAACAGATGCACGATCGCTCAAAGCAGGCGAAAAGTATTCTGTAGCTATAGCCCAAGAAAAAGAGGGCCTGAGAGCAAGTACGGTGTTTATTTCACCAAAAAATGGTTGTTGGTTAGGGACTTTCAACTTGGGTATTTATAGGTTCAACCTTCAGCCCAACCCGTTCATAAGCTACGTCGTGGACAAGAACAATCCGTATGGCATCCGAACCAATTTTATTTCGAGTGTTCTGCCATATGACGACAAGCGTGTTTTTATCTCTGCTGTTCGTGGGGGCATCGGGCTTTTCAATACAGAAAGTTTCGAATTTGAACCATTGCCATTCGACTTTCCCAAAAGAACTAACCAATTTATAGGTCATTTACTTATGGATTCTCATCAAGATATTTGGATGAAAATCAGTAACCTGGGAGTAGTAGTAGTAAGGCATGGGCAGCGCAAACTTGAGGTTATAGATGTAGGAGATTTCAAAGAGCTCAAAAATGGAGCCTCTCGTGGGTTTGTAGAAGATAGCCTTGGGAATATTTGGATAGGGGGACAAGACGATCTCTATAGGCTGTCGCTTGATAAAGACCGGAAAGTAAAAAACATAGAGTCTATCAATGCTCACCCTGCCTTAGAAAAAAACAAAATTTCAATCATACGTACCGTTTATGCCGACCCCCTTTTAGATTGTATATGGGTAGGTACGAGTGAGGATGGTTTGTACCGTATTTGGTTGGCAGGAGACAAACCATTGGAAGACCATGTTATAGAAAGGTATAAGCACGACAATAAAGATACTCATTCGCTGTCGAGCGACTTTGTGACATCCATCTTACGATTGCCAAACAACGATCTGTGGATAGGTACTGAGCGAGGAGGTATATGCAAGGTCATCAATAGTGAGACAAACCCAACCTTTGTGTCCTATTCGGAAAAACACGGATTATCAAACAATGTGGTGAAATCTATATTGTATGATGAGGAATACAACCTTTGGATATCCACTAATATTGGCCTCAATAAATTTGATACCAAAAGCAATACTTTTCGAGTATTCAGAAAAGAAGATGGTCTGCCGTTCGAGGATTTCAATTACCCTTCGGCCAGTATGAATAACGGAATCATGGTTATTTCTAGTCAGCGAGGGTTTATTACCTTCAATCCCAAGGACATACCCATTGTCGAAGAATTGCCACAGTTAGAATTCGGAGATTTCCGATTGTATAATCAAAGAATTTTGCCAGGTGATACGGTCAATAATTATGTGCTTATAGACGAGACTCTAGCATACAAACCTGAGATAGTGCTTCAATACAACGAAAATGTATTTTCTATAGAAGTATTGTCTCTTCACTTTTCTAACCCAAGTAATCACTACCTCAAGTACAAACTGGCTCCTATCAATGAAGAGTGGATAGAAGTGCCTTCTAGTCAAAACCATATTGCCTATAATGGTTTACAGCCAGGAAAATATGAACTTGATGTAATGGCTTCTAATACGTCTAACAACTGGACGGTTCCTAAAAAATTACAAATAGTCATCACTCCGCCCATCTGGAAGACACCAATTGCCTATGTGTTGTATTTCGTGCTTTTTGCCTTAGCCTGTTATATAGTGATCTATGTGATCACGAGGATCCAGTCGCTCAATCACAAGTTGCATATTGATCAATTGGAAATAGATAAAGTGAAAGAGGTCAATGAAGCCAAGCTTCGCTTTTTCTCTAATATTTCTCATGAGATCAAAACACCTCTAACGCTTATTTCAGGGCCTGTCAATATGCTGTTTGAACAGTTTAGAGATAATGAAAAAGTAAATGGAAAATTAGAGATTGTACGAAGACAGTCAAAAAAGATATTGCAGTTAGTCGATCAGGTACACGATTTTCAACGAGCAGATGTGAATCTCTTGAAAATGAATTACACATTATTTTCGTTCAACCAGTTTGTAGAAAGCTTAATGGCTGATTTTGAGTTTATGGCCTCTAGCGAAAATAAAAAACTGTCCGTACAATGTGGTGAAGATGAAATTTTTGTGTGGGCAGATCAAGACAAGTTGGGTAAGGTTTTGGATAATCTACTGAGCAATGCCTTCAAATACACAGTAAAAAACGATACGATTGTCATTTCATATTTCCGAAAAGGAGAGCACCTTATCCTTTCAGTAAAGGACTCGGGAAAGGGTATAGATACCGAAGACTTGCCTCATATTTTTGAGAGATTTTATCAGTCGCATGCTAAAAACAAGATATACTCTGGTGGATCAGGAATAGGTTTGGCTTTTTCCAAAAGGCTCATAGATATGCACTATGGCTATATCAGCGCCGAAAGCGAGCTGGGTCAAGGCACTACGATCACGGTGCGTTTGCCTGTTATTAGCGAGCAGACCTCAGAAGTGCAACACCAGTTAGAAAGGGAGGTATTGCAGATAGAAGAGAGTTATCAAAGAAAGGGGCTTGCATTTGAAGAGGTAGATCTTTCTGGTGTGGAGCTAGACAAGGAATGTGCAGACGCCGTCATTTTTTTTGCAGAGGACAATACCGATATGAGAGCCTTTGTGTCCAGTATTTTAGAGAATTTTTTTCAACTCAAAACTTTTACTAACGGACAAGAGTGTCTGGATGCCTTGGAAACAGAGTGGCCAGACCTAGTTATTAGCGATGTACTCATGCCTGAACTTAATGGTTTCGAATTGTGCAAAAGCATCAAAGAAGACATTAAAACCAGTCATATTCCTGTGATTTTGCTCACGGCTTGTTCTACCCTCGAAGATCAAATCAAAGGGATCAATAAGGGAGCGGATGCTTATATCAATAAGCCATTTGATGTACAGTACCTAGTCTCCACTGTCACGGGACTACTCAAGTCGCGCAAGCAACTGCATGAACGATTTCAGGTCGATTTGCCTCTGCGATTAGAGCGTACTCAGACCACAGGCAAAGACCATGCGTTTCTAGAAAAACTCTATAGCCTTTTGGCCGAAAATTTGGACAATGAAGAACTAGACATTAACAGTTTTGCTAAGGAGCTTTACCTCAACCGTACGCTTTTTTACCAAAAGGTAAAAGCGTTGACCAATCAGACGCCATTCGAACTGTTGAAAATGTATCGCTTGAAAAAGGCTGCTGAGTTTTTATTGCAAAAAAATTATTCAGTGAATGAGGTACATGCCAAGACTGGCTTTAAAAGCCGTACACACTTTGCCAAGTTGTTTAAAGCTAAATACGGAGTTTCTCCAGGAAAATACGCCACAGAGACCTTGAACAAATACTCAGGCACGTCTGAAAAAAACAATTAGAAACAAGGGCATATAGTGGGGCAAGAGGATCTCCATATCACCACTTAAGCCTGTGTGATTGGTGTTTTTTTACTTGTACTTACTCCAGACAACATCAAACGAACTATTAAATACAAATCTGGACAGTCTACATAGAATATTTGAATACAAAACAAAACTTAGAAAGCCCTTGTTGAGAGAGGCTTATGTTTAAATACTGATATGAAAAGACAAATAACACTAATGGTACTGGCTGTATTGTACAGCTTTACGATTTTAGGGCAAGGCCGTAAAAAACCTAATCTCATCATCGTGCATACGGATGAACACAATTTTAGAACTTTGAGCTGCTATCAAAAGTTACTTGCTGAAGATCAGGCTTTTGTATGGGGCAAGGGCAATAATGTGAATACCACAAATATTGATAAGCTAGCCGAAGAGGGGGCAATATGTACCAGCTACTATGCATCCTCTCCTGTATGTACACCCTCTCGTGCCTCCTTGGTTACTGGCTTGTATCCACAGGCGACGGGAGCTCCCAAGAATGGACTTCACTTGAGTGAAAATGTAACCACATTTGCTCAAGTATTAGAGGAACAAGGGTATGCCACTTCTTATGTAGGAAAATGGCACTTGGCAGGACACGATAAGTATAAATTTAATATTGCTTACAAGGCGGGTTTTTCGGACAATCGCTTCATGATGACAGGTGGGCATACCCCATATTTTCTACAGACCGCAAATGGAGTAAAACCAATAGGGGAAAGGGAGTTTGAAAAACTGGCAGATACAGATCGTAAAAATGCAGTGCATGTTACAGATTATTTTACTGATAAAACCCTTGAAATTCTAGAAAGAGATAAAGACAAACCTTTTTGTGTGATGCTGTCGATACCAGACCCTCATACACCAGATGTGGCTCCGGCACCTTACGACAAGATGTATGAAGCTATGAATCCTACTGCCCCGAAGACCATGTCTCCAGCGTTGGCAGCCAAGCGTCCTGCTTGGGGCAAAGCTACTTCTGACGATAAAAACGAAGGGAATAAGTTTGATGGTGAAGCGCTCAAACAATACTTTGGGATGGTGAAAAAAATAGACGATAGTGTGGGTAAAATATTAGACTTTTTAGAAGTTAATGGTCTCACAGATAATACCATCGTAGTATTTACCTCTGATCATGGAGATATGTTTTTCGAACACAATAGAAGAAATAAAGGTGTACCATATGAGTCTTCTGCCCGAATCCCATTTGTGATCAGGTACCCAGACAAGATTCCGTCAGGCAAGGTCATAGAGACCGCCTATACCAATGTGGATTTTGCGCCTACAATTTTAGGATTGATGGGAGCGAAAAATGAGATTCCGTTTCATGGGATCAATGCAGCAGCAGATTTTACTAGCAAAGACAAAAAGGTGGTTTCGGATCGTATCACATACTACGCCAAGTCTGGAGGATGGTGGGTAGCCGCTGTAGATCATCGGTATAAACTTGTGATTGACAAGAAGGAAGGACCTTGGCTGCTAGACTTAGAAAAAGATCCTGATGAGGTTATCAATTTCTATCACGACAAAAATTATGCAGCCACGGCAGACAAAATGCAAAAGGAACTATTTGTTCAGCTAGAAAAGTTTAAAGAGCCAGGTCTCGCTTCATCTAGCAAGCCCTTTATTGTAAAATAGGACCCGACAAAAAAGCGACGAAGTGGGGTGGAAAGTACCCCCACTTCTCTTTCTCATACAGAAGGCCGCTACTCTTCTTTCATTCTAGTAGGATGTTTTTGTGTGACTTGAGCCTGTCTTTTGACGCTCGAATACATCAAACGTATCTACAGAAACAAATCCTAGATAAGGATGAATCAATTTACATGGCTTGAAGTCACCAAATGGTACTGACCTTTTGTGATCTCGATTAGATACAAACCAGATGAAAATAGGAATAAAAAATTTACGATATGCTTGGCTTGTGGGACTGGTGTGTAGGTGTTTTTTTGCCCAAGCACAAAACATGAGTGATTTTTATACGGAAAAAAATCATCTGGTAGATGTGACAGTGTCAGTACTCAGCTATGGAGCAGATGGTACTGATACAGCCGAAGATAGCCAAGCTTTTCAAGAGGCTATAGACGCCGTTACCCAGCAGCCCAATGGTGGCGTAATACAAGTACCTGCAGGGACTTATTATGTGATGGATATATCGATGAAATCCAATGTGCATTTTGAAATCGACCATGAGGTCATTATTAAGCCACCCAAACGCACCGACACTAAAAACTATGGCATTTTTGATTTTGATGGCAATAATGAGATCATTCACCATGTAAGCATTCGAGGTATAGACGGCAGTTTTACAGTAGATCTTACGGGTTTGATCAATACGAATGTTCGTGTTTATTCTTTTGGTAATGTTGAAAATTTCTTGCTATCGGATTTTAAGACAGTAGATGAGCGAACTAAGTTTTCTACGGTGCAGATGGGTACTTCACCATACAATGACGGGTACAACTCCCCAGAAAACGGAGTCATACTCAATGGACATGTAGACAATGCCGACTATGGGTATGGGTTGGTTCAGACACAAGCAGCCAAAAACGTGTTGTTTAAAAACCTTTCAGGAACAGGAGGAGTCACGTTGAGGTTTGAGACGGGATATGTCAAAATGAATGAATTACAAATAGGGGGATTGTTCGACCTGGTAGGTAGAAATATTTCTAATGAAAATGGAAATGCAGCCCTAATGGTATCACCACACGAAACTAAAAATGGACATATCGATGTAGACGGAGTGACCTCCATCAGTAGTGGGTTTGCCGTTCGGTTGTCTAGCGGGTATGTACGTAGCGAGATGGGAGATATTACCGCCGGTTATTTTGCCAATACTTCAGTGATCAAGAATGTAAAGGCCACTTTTGGTACACAGGCTCAGTTGAAAGAAAAACACTTTTTGTATATGCCTTGTGACTTGAGAGGCTCAGTTACGGAATTCACAAACTACACAGGTTCTGTCAAGATATACCAAGGGCCATCTATAGCTGCTATGGTCAATACTTCAATAGGTACTGAGCCTGGCCATTTTCAAGTTGAGGTCACCAATGTGACTGCCGAAGGTTTTGAATGCCAAGTCAAAGCGGTGGTGACTGATGTCGATGGTGATGAGAATTGTACGGGGATACAAAAAGGGTGCCCAGCACAAAAAGAATTAACAATACTCAATACAGGTTTTTTTAGTCAATCTTTTCAGGTTTATCCCAATCCAGGCCAAGACTTGGTGTCTGTAGTAGCACCAGAGGGGACAAAGATCGATTCGGTTCAGGTATTTAGCATGATAGGAAATAGGGTGTTGAGCCTGCCTGTTCAGATACCTCAATCAATACTAAGTGTGGATTTTTCGCAGCTATCCAGAGGAACTTATGTGATTCAGGTATTTGCCGACAGAGGAAAGTCGTGGTCGCAAAAAATCCAGCTTACAAAATAACAGTAAGGCCCAATTAAGAAAGTGAGGAATGAAAGACTTTAAAAATGAAACAAAGGATAAAAAAATGATAAATAAGATAATTAATGCCATGACGCTTGTAGCAGTGGGATTGCTAGCTACGACTACTCAAGCACAAAACTTCAGTACAAATGGCAACCATGTTCGAAATGCCGTGATGGCAAAAGTGGATAAAAGAGATATCTTATACCTATCCGAGTTAGATGGAGCGGTGTCTGCTCATACACTTTCGGGTGAGCAACTATGGCGTCAGAAGTCTGATGATCCAGCTGTAATGTTTGAAATATTAGCCGCAGATATTACTGGAAATGGCAGCGAAGAACTACTGGCAGCTAGTGCCAATGGCAACATCTATTGTTGGCAAGCAAATGGGAAACTGCTGTGGAAATTTGCACCTGATCACAAAGTACGATTTTCAGAAATAGCTGTAGTAGGCAGAGGAAAAACAGCCAGAATATTTGCAGGAGGCAACGATTATCAACTCTACGAAATCAACACATCGGGAGAGCTCCTGTCCCAAACTCAAGTTAATGGTGTATTTAGAAAAATAGAAGCAGGAAATTTCTTGGAAGAAGGGAAAACGACACTGTTTATTATGACCTATGCTCATGATAAATACCGATGGGATGTTTTTGGTTTTATGGACCCTGATAGCAAACAAATGGTCAAATCTCTTTCAGACAAAAAAGCCCCTATCAAAGTACTCAGTCAAATGATGATGAACGATATGTCGGTAGATGATATCGATAAGGATGGGAAAGACGACCTGTTGATATTTGGTAATGATCGTTCTGCAGTATTCATAGGTCTCAATGGAAACTTCGAAGTACTGGCTACTTTTCTAGGCTCTAAAAAAGACTACCAACGATACGCTCAAGCGCAAGGTACTAGCCTGCTGCCCGTACGTGACGAAGTAGCTATTCAGTATGGAGGGAAATGGTATACATGTGACCTTAAAGGTCAGTTGGTTCAGAGTGGAGGAGAAAGATATGGTGCTATTGTCTATAACGATTTGATAGTAGACCCAGTTTCTCAGCAGCTCATAGCCGCTGGAGAAGTAGATGGAGGCAATGGGATTTATTTCTATTCTTTGAAAAAGGCGAATTGGCTGACACATGAGCCAGAACTACAAGGTCGCATGTTGACTGTCAAAAACAACCTCAATGTGCTCTATGATCAAGTGCTTAATTTTAAAATGCCAGAGTATCAAGTTCCGTCTGATCAACCTTGGGTTATGATTACGTCATTTGAAGAAGCACCAGAATTGAAAAAACTCAAAGGAGCAAAGATCGATTATGTGATTCAGGAGACTTGGCACGAAAGTACAGGGCGAGAAGATATGGTTGACGAAATAGGGAAAATAGCCCTTAGAAAGGACAAACGTGGAAAATATGTGCACTCACGAGAAGACATTCTGGAGCGAGTAAAGGCATTTGAGGCTCAAGGGCAGCCATTTACGCTATGGGCAGGTCATGGCAATGACCCCTTTTATCTGCGTATCGAGACTATGGAAGCAATATTAGCTGCCGCACCTAATACCTGTCGAGGGTTTGTATATGCAGAAATGGACAATGTAGATGATCCCAGAGTACAGTATTATATCAATGAATATGTGCCACGTTTGGCCGTAGCCATGAGAAAAGAAGGTCGATCTAAAATTTATTTCAGATATAAAAATATGTTTTGGGCGACTACCTCTCATCATGGGATCTGGCGAAAACTCTTTTTATCTGGTGACTATAGTGACATACTCGCTCCAGCTTCGGAAGATACAAGTTCGCGTACGCAAGAGATCAACCTAGCAGGGCGTGTGGGCTTGTTGATGGGAGGATATGTGGATGAGTTTGCCATGCGATTGGTCGATGACAATCCTACGAGCTGGAGACCGCTTTCTCCTGGTGGGCAACGCAGTATTTCTCCATTTCTTCGACAGGGCGTAATGATGGCTGCTTATAGCGCACATCACGGCATCATATTCGACAACAAATTTAGTGAAGCACCAGGGCTTAATATCTTCTTTTCGATGATGAAATCTGGCGTGCTGCCTTGGGTAGAAAAAGAAGATATCTTGTCTGTAGGTTCATGGCATTTGATACAAGACGTAGATGAAAATTTGATTAGTAAAGTGGATGATCATCATAATTTGAAGTTGTATGATGCTAGCGATACGGCTGCGGTTATGTCTATCGGTCAGATGCATTGGGCAGGAGCTAGCCTACCTGCACATGATTTTTCTAAAGTGGCTTTGGGAGTTGATTACAGGTGGCTCAACTATGTGCCCGAATTGCCCTATGGGATGGTGCCTATCGCACCGGTAGAATCCGCTCCGCAGTTAGAAAAGCAAGACATTCCATATCTAGTTAGTACCGCCAAATCAGGTGTAGTAGATGGCAAGCTCGTACACGCTTCGGCTTTTGCGCCTACCATACAAGAAGTAGTGACCAAGGGAAGTCGTAGCATGCCAGTTTTGGTGGCGGGTGCAGCGTGGTCGGCTATACGTATCGACGATACTCATACACGCTTGATTTTGATGGATCAAGGTTATTTAGATCCTCAGGATCGTCAGGTTAAACTTACTTTCAATGGAAAGCAGCCAATAGACGCGACGGATATTTTAAGCGGTGAAAAAATATCGCTTACTACAAAAGAAGTGAAGCTTACGGTGCCAGCAGGTTCATTGCGATTTATTGATCTGACTTACAGTAAATAATTTAAACAAACTCAATACTAGGAGGGCTGTATCCTCTATGATTGGTAATTAAGAATATGAATAAGATGAAATCTAAGGTAGAAAAAGGAGTATTTGTACTAATTATCATGATGTATGCATCTGTGATGATAGCTAAGCATCCCGCAGAAAAGGCACCTAATGTACTTCTGATAATGGTAGACGATATGAACGATTGGGTGGGTGCATTTGGAGGACATCCACAGGCGATCACTCCCCACATGGATGCACTGGCTGAAAAAAGTGTATTGTTTTCGAAGGCTTATTGCTCTGCTCCATTGTGCAACCCTTCGCGGACGAGTATGCTCACAGGGTATCTTCCGAGCACAACTCAGGTGTTTGGTAATTCAGAACATTTTCGAGAACTAGAAGGGTTTGAAAATACAGTGACACTGCCACAGTATTTTCATGCGAATGGATACAAAACAGCAGCCTCGGGCAAGATCTTTCATAGCCCACGGGGGCCAGCCAAAGTGCCAAAACCTCAGAGTGATCCAGGGTCTTTTGAGCAAGAGCGCAGAGGAGGACTAGGCGCTACATATCCAGATCAAGCTGATCGTTTTCAGCATGGGATCAACTTTGATATACTGCCACCATCAAGCCACTTGAGAAAAAGTTTTGATTGGCTAGGGGTAGAGGTGCCAGACGAGCAAACACAAGATTGGCAATCGGCTGAGTATGCTGCACAATTCTTGAAGGAATCACACGACAAACCATTTTTTCTGGCTTGTGGTATATTCAGACCTCATTTGCCATGGTATGCACCACAGCAATACTTCGACTTGTACGACGTAGATCAAATAGAATTACCCAAGATACTGGCTACAGATCTTGACGATGTTGGTAGTATAGGGTCAAAAATCGCGCAGAAAGAGCTTCACGATGAGCTTGTGCGGACGGGCAATTGGCAAGCAGCTGTTAGCGCTTATTTAGCCAATTTATCCTATGCAGATGCTTGTGTAGGGCATTTGCTAGACGCACTTCAGGCAAGCGATTACTTGGACAACACCATCGTAGTGGTGATGGGTGATCATGGCTGGCATTTAGGAGAAAAGTCCCATTGGTCTAAGAATACACTATGGGAGGAGTCGGCAAAGACACCACTCCTTATTTATGACCCCAGGCAAAAGGGAGAGGCGGCCGTATGCGAACGCGTGGTTTCACTGATAGATATTTACCCCACTTTGGTAGAGCTATGTGGCCTACCTACCAAATCCGATCTTGATGGACAAAGCATAGCGCCACTGTTAAAAAAACCAAATCTTACCTGGGAGCGTCCAGCGTTGACCTCAAAAGATAAAAAGATGCATTCTTTGAGGAGTGAACGCTACCGTTACATTGTTTATCCAGATGGATTCGAGGAGTTGTACGATCATGAAGTAGACCCCATGGAATGGAACAATATCGCCAGTGATAAGAAAAATATAAAGGTATTAGCGAATTTTCGAAAGGAGCTTTCAGCTCAAATAAAACCTTGATGGAGAGGTTGATGATTAAATAGGTATAATAGTAATTAAAGAGAATATGAATCATGTAATGAGCAAGCTGTTGCTTGCATTGGTATTGATCGGGTGGACGTCTGTCGCACAAGCACAAATTAAAAGAGAGCTAACCCCAACGCCACCGATGGGTTGGAACAGTTGGAATTGGTTCGGTAAAAAAGATATCAACGAAGAGCTGATAAAAAAGATCATCGACACTATGGTGGATGAAGGGCTCAGAGATGCAGGCTACAACTATGTGGTGATCGACGGAGGGTGGAGAGATACCAAACTAGGGCCTAATGGTGAGTTATTGCCACATCCTGTCAAATTTCCGAACGGAATCAAGCCTTTGGCTGACTATGCGCATGCTAGAAATATGAAAATAGGAGTGCATGTGGTGCCAGGTACACACGATTGTGGCGGGGACTTGGTAGGAGCGATCGGACACGAAGAGGTGCACATGCAGCAGTTTGTGGATTGGGAATTGGATTTTATTAAATTGGATCAATGCAAATTTGTGAATGATCCATGTTCTGATTGTCCAAAGACAAAACTGGGCTGGAGCGAGCCCAATGCAGAGGAAGTGTATAGAAAATGGAGCAAACTGCTTTACGAGGCGGATAGAGACATCCTATTCAGTATATCTGCCTATACCTATCGTGATTGGTATCCTGAAGTGTGTAATATGGCTCGTACCAGTTTGGATATACAATCTAGGATTCACCGAGGAGGTGCATACTTCAACCCTCCCGCAGAAATCAAAATGGCACATATGAGTGTAATGGGTATAGTGGAAAAAAACAATGCCGCAGCGGCTCATGCTGGTAATGGCTACTGGAACGACCCTGATATGTTAGCTACAGGTGTACAAGGATTGTCTATCAACGAACAAGAGGCTCATTTTGTGCTCTGGTGTATGATGTCATCGCCTCTCTTTTTGGGCAACGACCCTAGAGTCATGAGCAAGCACGAAAAGCAATTAATTCTTAACAAAGAACTTATTGCTATAAACCAAGACCCGACCGAACAGGGCAAGATCATCAAGAGAGAAGGCAATACTCAGGTATGGGCTAAGCAATTAAAAAATGGTCAAGTGGCAGTGATGTTTCTCAATCTAGATACTGCTTGTGAGCAAGAAATGACTATCGACTTGAAGGAGTTAGGGTTCAAAGGTTCTGTAAAAGTGAGAGATCTGTTAAAGGGTAAGGACTTGGGCGAATATGCTAAATCATTGTCTGCTACTGCTGAGACCAATCAGTGTAAGGTCATGCTGGTGTCAAAATAAGTTGGCTGTCTGATAGCTCCTGTAACGAAGTAAATAATAATTGAATAAAAAACTAATATACGATGAGAAACAGTAATCAATTGATCCTTGCAATTGGAGTATGGATATGGATTGTGTTTTTGCCAGTTTTACATACTTATGCCAAAACAAAAAAGACCGTTAAAGTGGTGTTTTTGGCAGGGCAGTCCAATATGGCTGGCGCGGGCAATTATGATGAACTTGACGAAGCAGACAAAGCTAGAGTACTGAAAGCGGCTGAGCGTGTCAGCCTAAGTTTCAATGGTAAGGCTATTGTTCCGTTGGCACCTTATGATAATAAGCCTACAGAAAAGTATAATTTCACCCAGCGATTTGGACCTGAGTTGTTTATTGGTGCTGTTTTGGCTGAAAAATACCCCGATGATGAGTTTTTGCTAATCAAAGTATCGCATGGGGGGACTGCTCTCTACGGGGCATGGAATCCCGAGTGGTCTGCGGAGCAGTCTAAGGAAGTAGAAAAAGGGGAACTGAAGCAAAACCTCAAGCTCTACGAAAAACACCTAGCGGCAATCGACGAAAATCTGAAACAGCTCCAAGCAGAAGGCAAATCGTATGAAATCTTTGGAATGTGCTGGATGCAGGGCGAAAACGATGCCGCTAAAGAGGTAAGTGCTCGGTCATACGCACAAAACTTAACAAAGTTAATAGCCTCTTATCGACAGCAATATGAAGTGCCCAAAATGCCATTCGTTTTGGCACAAATCAACTCCACCTATGGTAGATTTGATGAAGGCCCAGAGATGGTGAGAGGTATGATGCTGGCAGTAGCGAGAGAGGACAAATACGTGTATTGTATACCGACGACTACAGATAGAAGCTGGTCAGATTTTCCTAAACATTCCGATCAAGTGCATTACAATGCAGCTGGGCAAGCTCGCCTTGGGACTGCGATGGGAGAGGCCTTGATTAGCCTGCAGTAGGAGGTTTGAAATGTGCATGTAGAGTTGTTTTATTGATTAATCTTGCACTATACGAATATTGTAAATAAAGAAAAATAAAATGAAAATAATCGTAAGCAACCATCTTGTATGGCTTGCAGTGGTGTTTTTTTCGACTCAGAAGGTGCTTGCTCAGTCTGTATATCAACTGAAAAAGACAACCCAGTCGGTAGCAATAGACGGTGTATTAAACGATGACGCTTGGCTGACTACCGAATGGGTGCATTTAAATAATTTCTACTCAACAGAAACGATAGATGCTCGTCAAAAAACTACTTGTAAAATGCTGTGGGACGACGAAATGATCTACGTGTCTTATCGTAGTGAAGATAAGTATCTGACGGCTAGAGAAACGAAACGAGACGGAACACCATTCTTGGACGATTGTGGCGAAATTTTTATTTATCCTTTGCCTGTAGCCGATAAAATGCATTTTGGTTTTGAAGTAAACCTGTATAAAGCGGCTAATGATTTTATATTTATTTACGATTATTACCCAGGCAGTTTTGCGTCTGTCAAGTCGTACAATCCAGATTATCAAGTAGCAGTAAAGTGGGAAGGGACGCTCAATGATAATTCGGATATAGACACTGGCTGGACTATGGAAATGGCCATTCCTATTCGCTTATTCTATATGGTTGGCCCTTATGCTCAGGTAGAGCCTGGAGTTCGTTGGATGTTCAATCTGCTCAAGCAAGACCGCAATGATATAACAGGAGAAAGGCGAATATCGGCGACACTCTTCCCTTGTGAAGAACCATTAGGGGATGTACATAGCCCCAGCGCATTTGGTTTGCTTGAATTTGTAGATTAAGTATGTGTATTCCTGACTTCTAAAACTTCTCCATTACACCAAGTCCAAACAAGGCAAAATCATATTTTACAGGATCTATAGGGTCTAATTCACGCAAATGGGTAGTGAGTTCCTGTGCCGCAAGCCAGTCGGACGGCTTGCGGTGTAGCAAGCCGAGTCGCTTAGCTACTCGCTCTACATGTACATCGAGTGGACAGATGAGCTGATTTGGAGTGATGCCTTGCCATAGCCCAAAATCGACCCCTTTATTATCTTTTCTTACCATCCACCTTAGGTACATGTTTAGTCGTTTGCAGGCTGATTTACGTGCGGGAGTGGCGATGTGCTTTCGCGTACGATCTGGTGCGTCTGGATGAGCAAAACAGGTATTGTGAAAATTGATGAGGAAAGTTTCCATGTTCCCTGATTTTCCTAAAGTAAAAGCTGTTTCGAGTGAATCATGCTTTTGATAGTGAGCCTTTAGAATCGCGATAAAAAACAGCGTGTCTGTAGCGTTGAATGTACGGTGTTTGAAACTTAAAAATCTTTTCAAATCCTCCTCTTGATGATTGATAATGAAATCATGAGGTGCATGATCCATCATTTCTATCAAAGACTGACACTTGTTGATGATCGTTTTGCGCTGTCCCCAAGCCAAGATAGCAGCAAATAGCCCTGCGATTTCTATGTCTTGTTTTTTAGTAAACAAATGTGGAATTGAAATTGGATCTTCTGGGATGAAATCAGGTTGATTGTATTTCGCTACCTGTTCGTCCAGAAAGTCTTTCAGCTTATTCATTATCAGGTGTGTAGCTGGCTATAACGGGTGTTTTGAGGTCTAGTGCCCCCATAGCTTTGTAGGCTGCAGACGACAGTCTTACAAGCAAGGTGCGGTTCATGGCGCTTTCGGGTAGCTTGCCCACTACTCGTGCTTCGATACTTTGGTTCGTCATCTGGTTTTTGATCACTATAGTAGTGCCTAGAGGAGCCGTGCGGTGGAGTGCCAGATATTTTTGAGTGTAGTCGGTGTCTTCTATTTTCATAGCAAACCCTTCTTCCACAGTGGTCTTTAGTCCTTTGATATCGCTGGTTTTAGTTTTAAACTGGCTGTTGTCTGTTTTTACGTACAGTGTATCTAAGGTCGGTTTTTCAGGTTGGGTAGGAGGAATGACTATTTCCTTTTTAGCTATGGGCTCAATAACGACTTCCTTTTCTGATGCTATTACCGCTCCTTTAGATACGATGAGCTGTTGCCCGATAGACAAGGTATAGTCGGGTAGGCTGTTCCATTGCTGAATGTCTTCTATCTCTACTTGATACATTCTCGATATACCAAATAGTGTTTCAGATGGTTGAACAGTGTGATACTTATTCGTGTCAGAAGCTGGTGTAGAAGTTGTGCCTTTTACTGGTGCCAGATAAAGCGTGTCTCCAACATCTAAATGAGCATTTTCAAGGCTGTTGAGAGTAGATAGCGAGTCGACAGACATGTCATAGCGCCTAGAGATTGCGAAGAGTGTTTCTCCCTGTTGCACTACGTGTATGCGGGTAGGTGCTGGTTTTTCTGCTTCTGTTGGTTCAGGAGTACTCAGGTTTTTCTTTTTAGATAGTGGTACTCTTATTTCATCATACATTTTCAATCCGTCGGATTTCAATGTTGTATTTTGAGCATACAGTTCGTCTACAGATACTCCATACCTTTTGGCAATCGAATACAAAGTTTCCTTGGGTTCGGCGCGGTGGATGACATACTTCTTCCCTTTGATTTTTTCAGTACGCAAACTGTCTAAGGGACTCGAAGAGTAACCCATTTGGGCGAAGCCTATCAGAAGAAAGAGTAGAAGTAGTCTATAAATCATAAATATTGAGTGTGCTTTTTTGTGTGACAAATATGGCCTTATTTCTGAATATGAAAAAAGTGTCTTTTCCTATTCCAGGCAACTGGTCTTCCAGCAAAATCTGTTCCTTTATAGTCCCATCAGCTTCCAAAATAACCAACGTATTACTCAGTCCATTTTGCTTCTCTTCATAGTATGAGATGAGTGCATGATTGACTGTTTTTAAATATTCAATTTGCCTACAGGGAACAATGTTGTGCTTTTGAAAATATTGCACAAACCAAGTGAAATATTCTGAGGAATCGGGATATGCTGTAGCATAAATTATGCTAGGAAGAAGAGTAGAGTGTTCACGTGGCTCTTCTTTTTTTATTTCTGTACCTGATTTTAAGTCTATATAAATTTCTTTGTTGGTGAAGTGTGGGTGTGGTACTTTGATCCAGTCTAGCCCTGATTGGATGATTCGGGTGTTCATCATAGCAAAGGTAGGATCACCTCCGTCCCAACTGAAAGTGTAGATATTGGTTTTGTCAGGGTTATTTTGGTCGGAATACTGGATAAATAGCAATTGGCTTTTGTCGTATGATTTGAGCACCATGCCATGGTACGTTTCATCAAACGATATGGCTTGAATGATCTCCAAAAGCTCAAAAGAAAGGAGTAGGAAGGTTTGGGTTTTCGTTGCTACATCAGTGGTTTCGATCAAGAGCAACTGGTCGTCTTGGCCAGGAATAATAGACTTGATAGGAAAGTCGAAAGTAGCCTCGTGATGTGCATTTTTAACCGCCAAAATTCAATATTCTTTTAAGGGATGTGATAAATAATAAATATCTTTCGGGCAAATCTAAAAGTAATCCTTGATGTACAAACGTCTCCCTGTTTTAATCTTAATTTTCTTTGCACTACTTACGGGTTTGCAAGCACAAGACAGTACGGCTGTGAAACCGCTCGTGTTTTTGATGAAGCTCGATGCAGATATCGATCCAAGAACGAACCGCTACACAGAGCTGGCTCTTGATAAGGCCGTGGAGCAACAGGCCGACTATGTAATCATAGAAATGGATACCTACGGAGGAGCACTCAACGATGCAGACGATATTCGTACCCGAGTTCTTGAATTTGAAAAGCCCATTTATGTGTATATCAATAAAGATGCTGCCTCAGCAGGTGCTTTAATTTCTATTGCTTGCGATAGTATATATATGGCCAAAGGAGCCAGCATAGGAGCTGCCACAGTAGTGACTCAAGACGGAGCGGCCGCACCAGACAAATATCAGTCTTATATGCGGTCGATTATGCGCTCTACAGCCGAAGCCAATGGACGTGATCCTAAAATAGCTGAAGCCATGGTGGATCAGGATGTAGAGGTGGATAGTATATCTACTGAAGGCAAGGTCATTACCTTTTCTACTTCCGAGGCAATTAAACATGGCTTCTGCGAAGCACAGGTGAATAGTGTTGAAGAAATAATGAGTCGGTCAGGAGTCGTAGATTACGATGTTTTCGAATATGAGCTGACAGCATCTGAAAAAATCATTAGTATTTTCATCAATCCATACGTGAGTGGAATATTGATTCTGATTATCATGGGAGGGATTTATTTTGAATTGCAGACCCCAGGGGTGGGGTTTCCGATTTTGGCCTCTCTCATTGCCTTGATTTTATATTTCACTCCTTATTACCTCAATGGGCTGGCAGAAAACTGGGAAATCATCATGTTTTTTATAGGAGTGGTGCTACTCTTTTTGGAGATTTTTGTAATTCCAGGCTTTGGCTTGGCAGGTATCGCTGGGATTATGTTGATGGTGACCTCACTGACTTTGGTGATGCTCAACAACGATTGGTTCGATTTTTCATTTGTGCCATCAGGTCACCTGACCACCGCTGTATTGGTTACCTTCTTGGGTTTGATAGGTTCGTTTATTGTCATGTTTATTGGAGGTGTGCGACTTACAGAGTCAGGCATGTTCAAACGTATTGCTTTGGAAACTACCATGGATAAAGCCTCAGGTTACACGTCGAACTTTAAAAAGGGAAGCTTTATTGGAAAAACAGGGGTAGCATACACTATTTTGCGACCAAGTGGCAAAATAGAGATAGACCACGAAATCTATGACGCTTATACACGAGGCAATTACATAGAACAAGGGACTCCAATAGAAGTGATAGGGGAAGAAGGTACTTCACTCAAAGTAAAAGCCTTGGTTTAAAGATGACGAAAGAAAAACTATTGAAAATACTCTACTGGGTACTGTTTGGTGGAGCGGCATTATTTCTGTACTTCAGTGTACGAACCCAATTTTATCAACTCGAATATTCATTGGTAGCGTTAGCATTTTGGGGTGGTGCCTACTTCCTCAATCGGTTCGTGAAGAAAGAAGAAACAGAAGACCAATAAGATTGTGGTTTTTCCATAGCTAATAGATAGATAATCCTTTACCCACTTTCATTTGAATAATACTTCCCTAGTTTTGTCGATTAATCCCGATACAATGCTAGAAGCAGTAATATTTGATATGGACGGCGTAATTATGGATAGTGAGCCGATCCACTACGAGACCGAATTGGAGATCATCAAAAGATTCGGAGTGACTGATTATGCACCCGAAGATCATGCCAAATATGTGGGTATGCGTACTTGGGATCTTTGGACGGGTAATATTGCCAAGTATGGCTTGGATACCACGGCAGAAGCCCTCACAATAGAAGGGGATGAAGCCTATATCAATGCTTTGCGTGAAAAGGATTTTGGTCCAATAGAGGGGCTTTTACCTTTGTTAAATCGAATTCAGTCCAATGGTATACGTATGATCGTAGCTTCTTCGGCTTCGAGAGAGAATATTAAATTGGTTTTGGATAAATTTGCCATTACTGATTTTTTCGAGGGTTATGTAAGTAGCCAAGACGTAAAGAAGACGAAACCCAACCCTGATATATTTTTGCTTGCTGCCAAGACTTTGGACGTTAGTCCTGAGCACTGCGTGGTGATAGAAGATGCCAAACATGGCGTACAAGCAGCTATTTCTGCGGGTATGAAATGTATTGGTTATCGAAATTTGAATTCAGGTAATCAGGATTTGAGCAAAGCCCATATAATCGTAAATACACACGACAACATTGACCTGAAATTGTTAGAAGAATTGACAATTGATGCACTAAAACACTAATTTAATTATGTTTCCAAAAGTTAATCCCGCAGAAACCAAATCGTGGGAAGCCTTAGAAAATCATTACGAAGACATTTCGAAAGAACCCATCATCGACATGTTCGACAAGGATCCGGAGCGGTTCAGCAAGTTTTCTATCAAGTGGAATGA
This sequence comes from Reichenbachiella carrageenanivorans, assembly GCF_025639805.1. Lineage (NCBI taxonomy): Bacteria > Pseudomonadati > Bacteroidota > Cytophagia > Cytophagales > Reichenbachiellaceae > Reichenbachiella > Reichenbachiella carrageenanivorans. The sequence continues at coordinate 3,062,835 of NZ_CP106735.1, forward strand.
GTTTTTGCTTGACTATTCTAAAAACATCATCACAGACAAAACCAAGTCATTGCTAATGCAATTGGCCAAGGAATGCCAGCTGAAGGAGGCCATCGAGGCCATGTTTGTAGGGGAGAAAATCAACGAGACTGAAAATAGAGCCGTATTACACACTGCGCTGCGTAGCAATAGTACAGAACCATTAGAAGTAGATGGGCAAAACGTGCGCCCATTGATCCAAAAGGAGCTTCAGAAAATGGAAGCTTTTACTAAAAAACTACACGCAGGAGAGCTGAAAGGCTTTGATGGCAAGGTGATCAAAAACGTAGTCAATATCGGTATCGGTGGGTCAGATTTAGGACCATACATGGTATGCGAAGCACTCAAGCCCTATCAGAAAGAAAACATCAATTCGTATTTTGTGTCGAATGTGGACGGTTCTCACCTGTATCAGGTATTGAAGCAAGTGGATGCATCGGAGACGTTGTTTATCATCGCTTCAAAGACCTTTACCACACAGGAGACCATGACCAATGCCATTTCGGCAAAGGATTGGTTTTTGAAGGAAGCCAAAGACGAAAGTGCTATTGCGAAGCATTTTATAGCACTATCTACCAATCAGAAATCAGTAGAGGCTTTTGGTATCGACTCAGCCAACATGTTCGAATTTTGGGATTGGGTAGGTGGCCGTTATTCGCTGTGGTCGTCTATCGGGATGTCTATTGCCTGTGCCGTTGGCTTCGATAATTTTAAGGAATTGCTCAATGGGGCAGAGGAGATGGATAACCATTTCAGAACGGCTGACTTCGAAGACAATTTGCCCGTTATCCTAGCCATGCTAGGTGTGTGGTACAACAATTTCTTTGGGGCAGAGTCACATGCGATTTTGCCATACGACCAGTATTTGCATCGATTTGCTAGCTACTTGCAGCAAGGCGATATGGAGAGCAATGGTAAGTTTATCGACAGAAACGGAGAACCTATTGCTATCCAAACTGGACAAGTCATCTGGGGTGAACCAGGGACGAACGGTCAGCATGCTTTTTATCAATTGATCCATCAGGGAACGAAGTTGATTTCTTCAGATTTTATTGCTGCTGCACAAAGTCAGAACCCGATGAGCGACCATCATGAAAAATTATTGGCTAATTTCTTTGCTCAGACAGAGGCATTGATGAAAGGAAAGATGGAAGAAGTAGTGATCGATGAATTGCTGAAAACGGGAATGGAAGAAGAAGACATAGATTTCTTATTGCCATACAAGATTTTTGAAGGCAATCAGCCAACGAATTCATTATTGATCAAGAAAATTACACCACGCAACCTAGGTGCACTCATTGCCATGTACGAACACAAAATTTTTGTGCAAGGGGTTATTTGGAATGTATTCAGCTTTGACCAATGGGGCGTAGAGCTAGGCAAGCAGTTGGCTGGACAGATCTTGCCAGAGTTGCAAGGTGAAGAACCAGTGACTTCGCACGATGGATCGACCAACAGTTTGATCAATCAATGGAAGGAGTGGAGATAATCATTCATTAGACTTCCCTAATGTCTTTAAGTTTAGGGAAGTTTATTCAAACGAAACACACACATGAGATTAGCAGTCATAGCACACGATGGAAAGAAAGCCGAGATGGTTGGTTTTTTACTCCAAAATATAGAAAGAATAGCCAAGGCAGATATTGTAGCCACGGGTACTACAGGCTCGCATGCAGAGCGAGCAGGTCTAAAAGTCACTAAATTGCTCTCTGGGCCAATGGGAGGGGATGCACAGATAGCAACCCTAGTTGCGGAAGGCAAGATGGATTTGATTTTCTTTTTTCGTGACCCACAAGGCAAGCACCCACATGAGCCAGATATTCAAATGTTGATGCGTTTGTGTGATGTGCATAACATTCCATTTGCAACTAACCCTGCGGGTGCTCAGTTGCTCCTTAATGGATGGCCAGTAGAATAAAATCATTTAATACATAGTGAAAAGGCATTGATGGAAATACCTATAATCAGGGATTGTTCATCAATGCCTTTTGTTTTAACTTGGATTTCTGAATAGACCATAATCTAACTAAAAACCTAACTAACAATGACTGGAAGTGTTGCCCTCGACGTGGTGATTGGGCTCGTATTTGTCTATCTCTTATATAGCCTTTTTGCCACGCTTATCGCAGAAATTATTGCCACCAATCTGATGCTTCGTGCACGTAACCTTAAGGAAGCTGTCAACCGAATGATCAATGATGAAGAGGATGACGATGGTACTGGGTTTCCTCGACTTATGGAGGTATTCAATGTTTTTCCCAAGAATTATGTCAACGACTTAATTAAGAATTTTTACAATCACCAAGAGGTGAAATACCTAGGGCGCAAGGCCAATATTAACCCCTCGGTGATCAAGGCTTCTAATTTTGCCAAGGTTATTATAGATAAAATAAAGGCTGTAGGCGAGGGAGATACTGATTTAGAGAAAATCCAGTCTGGATTGGCTCGATTGTGTTTGCCAGAAGGCGATTCGGGATATGTGGAAGGAGCCCAGCGAATTTTGGGGCGCAAGACCGCCGAGTACATTCAAAGTATATGGCAAGATGGCGAGGAGGATCTGAAAATATTCAAGGCTTCTCTCGAAAACTGGTTTGATCGTACCATGGAGCAAACCACCCAATGGTACAAACAAAGGATGCAAAAAATTCTGTTGATCATTGGGTTTGGGCTGGCTTGGGTTTTCAATGTAGACACTTTTACTTTAGTGAAAACACTATCGGTAGATAAGGACGCCAGAGCCCAGATAGTGCAAATGGCGAGCTCATATATAGAAAACAATACCTTTCAAAAATATGCCCTGCTTACAGCGGATAGTCTGCGGATCAGTGGCGATTCTACTTTGGTTTTGGACTCGGCTACTCGGGTTTTGATCACAGATTACAATGCACGCTTAGACTCCCTTATGCGAGTCAATCAAGTCTTAAATGCCGATGCGTCTTCAGCAAATGCTGTTCTTGGTTTGGGCTCTTGGTTGCCAGATTCTTTAAGGCAAAACGAGGAGGGACAAATCCTATTTCCTGATTGGGTAAATGAATCGGTGGCTAAAAGAATTGTTACACCAAATGGAAAAAAAGAGACGTTTGTGTCTGTTTCTGTTGGTCAGAAGTGGCGCTATTTGTTTGGATTGCTTTTGGGGTGGCCTCGTTTGTTGGGCTATCTCATCACCGCTCTGGCTATTTCTTTGGGGGCTCCTTTTTGGTTCGATATACTCAATAAATTAATGAGGCTGCGTGGAGTAGTTTCAGAAAAAAACGTAAAAAATTAAACCTATCATCTAAACCTAATTAACCATGGCAAAATCAACCTATGACATGTATCTCCTTGAAGACAGTGAGCAGCCTGTCAGGCTCACCATATTCATTGGTCAAAATCAGCAGTGTACCACTCGTGTCCTGCTTGACGAGGAGGAGATTAAAATAGTAGATGAATCTTTTCAGCTAGAGTTGGGGACCAACCAGTCTTTAGTAGAAAAAGAATTGCGTATACGGTCGGTACTTACCGACGTGCAGACAGATTTTGATCTGGTGAGTCAGACAGTAGTCTTGTCGGGAGGAGAGCAGAAAAAAACATGGGCGATGGAGCAGGATTCAAAAGATGGTGAAAGTTACATTTTCACTACAGTTATTGGTTTTTACATTTAATCCTGCCGCTATGAGATACATACTTAGTTTTATACTGATGGCCTCCTGTGTGCAAGGTTTTGCGCAAGCGTCTGAGGACATCAATGTAGAAATGCTACAAGCGCCTTCGTCACCAGCGGCCAATTTGTTGGGGATTTCTGATGCCGACATTCAGCGGCCATCCGACAAAAACGAACTGGTGGGGATGATCCGTCAGTCGAGCGACAACTTTGCTGCATTGCCTACCAGTTTTGCGCTAGATTATGCACCTATCCGAAAGGATTTGAATGACTTTATGAATTACAACACAAAGGAAAATAGAGCCTACAAAAACTTGAATCTAGGGGCTAATCTTCGACAAAGTTTAGTGTTTTCGGCAGCTATGCAGTCGCTCGATTCGGCCAAAGATGATGTGCTTGTTTCTTCTCAGCAGTTTGGGTTTGGGGTCAAAATTTCATTGGCACGTGGTCAGTTGGATGGTGCTTTCGCTCAAAAAATGCAGAAAATAAGAGCCCTCAAAAGAGCGCTACTGCCATCGATGGATAGCCTCATAGAAGTTGGAAAAAAGGAGGCGGACCTTGCGTTGCGTGACAGCATTCGTCAGGAGATGCGCAAGCCTGCTAGCGAAAGAAGTATGCCCAAAGTGATTAAATGGAATCAGCAACGAGCACAGTTGGACAGTGCGATCAGCACTGCAGTAGAGGCTGAATACGCAGCCAATGAAGCTAGTTTTAAATCTATCAAGACCTTGGTGGAAGGGCTGTCTTATGATCGGTTCGGGTTCAAATGGGATTTGGCTGCGGGTATGGTGTTGGATTTTCCCAACAGTAGTTTTGACGACGGCACATTGAGTAAAGCAGGGATATGGACGGTGTTTGGTTATGAAACACGAGCGTCGGGTTTGTCTGTGCTTGGGTTAATCAGATACATGTACAATCCTGATAAGATCTATGCTGATGAAAACAAGGCCAATGTACTGCAAAGCAATGTATCTACCTTAGATGTAGGCGCTCGATTTATTGTGGGCAATTTCAATAAACTCTCTGCTAGTGTGGAGGCGATCTACAGATCTGCTACCGTGTCGGAGATTGAAAACTCATGGCGATTTACTATGAATACGTCTTATGATGTCGCAAAAGACCAGAAGCTAACTTTTATATTCGGTCGAGATTTTGATGGTACGATAACCAAAGATGGTAGTCTCATCGCAGCCTTGGCTTATGTGCGAGGCTTTGGCTCGAAACTGGAGTAGGTACTAGACTGTATAGTTTCTTGTGCCAAAGATGGAACTTCCAATTCTGACCATGGTGCTGCCTTCGCCTACTGCTATTTTGTAGTCTCCGCTCATTCCCATCGAGATTTCTTCCAGTGCTAATTGACTATGGGTGTAGGAGGTCTGGAGGGCTTCGAAAAAAGTCCTTAATCCAGCAAATTCATTTCGAATTAGGGTTTCATCTGGAGTATGAGTTGCCATTCCCATCAGTCCCACGATAGATATGTTTGGCAATTCATCTAGTACTCCTGAGTCGAGCAGTTCACGTACTTCGTCCATGCTAAAGCCAAATTTGGTATCCTCCATGGCAATATGAATTTGTAATAAACAAGAGATGATTCGGTTGTTTTTCTTGCCTTCTTTATTGATTTCTTTGAGTAGTTTGAGCGTGTCTACACCATGAATCAGATGTACAAATGGAGCGATATACTTCACCTTGTTGCGCTGTAGGTGGCCGATCATGTGCCATGCTATGTCTTTGGGTAGTGCCTCTGCTTTGTCTACTAGCTCCTGTACTTTGTTTTCACCAAAAGCCCGTTGTCCTGCGGAGTAGGCTTCTTCAATGAGGGTATTTGGTTTGGTTTTGCTTACCGCAATCAGTTGGGCACTAGTCCCTTCTAGTTCTTTTTTGATGGAGAGGAGTTGTTCTTTTACAGACATGAGAATGACTAGATTTCTTAATCGTGAATTAACAAAATAACAATTAACTGAGGACACTTCAATGACTATTTTCTACTAATTTGATGAAACTATTTTACCAACTAGTTGTTCATTTTACATGGCTATATTAGGAACCTTACTCAAGCGTGGCATTCGCCTTCGCGAAAGTTTAGAACAGGATTATACGTCTCCATTTGATTTGCAAAAGATGGAGCTGCGCAAGCTGCTCATTACTGCGAAGGACACTTACTTTGGCAGGTATTATCATTTCAAAAAGGTGCTCAACGGATTTAAAGAACCAGAGCAAGACTTGTTTTATACGTATTACAAAAGTCAAGTACCTATTCATGATTATAAAGCGATCAATGATGAGTGGTGGTCGCAGTCGCGAGAGGGGATCAAAGGGGTGACATGGCCAGGCAAAGTCAAGTATTATGCACTTAGCTCAGGTACTTCTGGCGCTCCTTCTAAGTACATACCAATAACCAAAGAAATACTAAAGTCGATGCAGAAAACGGGCGTGCGCCAATTATTAGCCATGTCTAAGTTAGAAATCGATTCCAAATATTATGAGACGGATATTTTGATGGTAGGAGGTAGTACAGATCTCAAATTCAATGGAACCTACTTTGAAGGTGATCTAAGCGGTATCACGACCAGTCAAATCCCTATATGGCTTCAGCGTTTTTATAAGCCAGGCAAGCGGATTGCCAAGGCACCAGATTGGGACTCTAAACTCGACGAAATGGTGCATAAAGCGAAGCAATGGGATGTAGGAGTGATCGTAGGTGTGCCCGCATGGATTCAGTTGTTGATGGAAAAAATCATAGCGCACTATCAAGTACAAACCATTCACGACATCTGGCCTAACCTCAAAATATTTGTGCATGGAGGCGTATCATTCAAACCTTATAAAAGAGGCTTTGAAAAATTGCTTGGAGAGCCGATCCATTACATGGAGACCTATTTGGCTTCAGAGGGTTTTATTGCTTTTCAGGACAAGCCTGAGCAGGCTTCTATGAAACTGGTGCTTAACAATGGTATATTTTATGAGTTTATTCCATTCACTAATTGCAATTTTGATCTGAGTGGCGAGTTGGTAGCTAATCCAGAAACTTTGAAAATAGATGAGGTAGAAGAAGGGCAAGAATACGCACTTCTTCTCAGTACCAACGCAGGAGCCTGGAGATATTTGATTGGAGATGTGATAGAGTTTGTGAATAAAAAAGAGACCGAAATCATCATCAAAGGTCGGACGAAGCATTTTCTTAGCTTGTGCGGAGAGCATCTGTCTTTGGACAATATGAACGAGGCTTTGGAGAAGACCGCCAGCCAGCTCAACATAGCTGTAAAGGAATTTACTGTCTGTGGCGAACCCTGTGGTTCATTGTTTGCGCATCGCTGGTATATTGGTACGGACGACCCAGTAAATCAAGGTCGATTTAAAAGAATGTTAGATGCCAACCTTCAGGCTTTAAATGACGACTATCGTGTAGAACGCTCTGCTGCACTCAAAGAAGTCCTAGTCGAATTTTTGCCTACTTCCATTTTCTATTCATGGATGAGTAGCCTGGGCAAAACAGGTGGGCAAAATAAATTTCCACGTGTACTCAACGAAGAAAGACAAGTCGAATGGAAGACATTCATTGAGCGAAAGCGAAACCCCACATATTAGTCTGTTTGGAGTAAGTGGAGAATAGGATACTATAAATAGTTATATTTTTTCTTAGTATAATTCGTTTCGTGCAATATTTAGAATAATATTGTATGAGACGATTAGCTATACAAGTATTATAAATCACCACTTATGCCACTTACTGCTTTAGCAGGTACGTTAGGAAGGAAGCGTGCCACTCATTTGCTCAGAAGAGCGACTTTTGGAGCCACCAAGGCACAGATTGACCAAGTGGCTGCCATGACGGTGAGCGAGGCCATGGATATCTTATTTGTAGCGGATGATCTTGGCGAGCCAGCATTTCCGATCGATCCAGCTACAGGTCAGGAGTGGATCACTCCTGAATTGACAGATGCCAATTCCGACGAAAGAGACTTGTTGCAATATTTTAATTCTTGGCATTTTGGACAATTACTTGCTTTGGGAGTGCCAGAAGCACAAGCCTTGTCTTATGCAACTCGAGAAAAGATAACCTTCCTGTTACACACTATTTTCACTACTATTGCTTCCAAGGTCAACAACAGCAAATCTATTTATTATCAAAATGCCCTTTTTAGGAAATTTAGTTTTGATGACAACGGAGATCCAGCTTTCAACTTCAAGACCTTGTCGAAGAAAGTCTGTGTAGAAAATGCCATGTTGCGATTTTTGGATGGTGATACCAATGTGCTGGGCAGTCCCAACGAAAATTTTGGGCGTGAGTTTTTAGAGCTTTTTTCTATAGGAAGAGGGTTAGAAGGGACATTGGCACCCTTACCAGCACCTGGCGATTATTTCAACTATACGGAGCAGGATGTACAAGCCGCAGCGCTTGTGTTTTCCGGATTTACTATAGATAAGACATTTGCCAATATAGATCCAGATACGGATTTGCCCAGAGGTGTGGTACGTGGCGGTACGATTGCTTCGTCTCACGACAATACTACCAAGCAGTTTAGTTACCGATTCAATAATGCCACAGTAACTCCTGATCCTACGCTTTTGGTAGGTGGTAAGGCTACAGAAGAAAGTGCTTTGGATGAGATAGACCAATTGATAGAAATGATCTATGGCGTGTCTGACGAAGCGGCTAGGAATATCTGTAGAAAGATTTACAGATTTTATGTCTATTACGATATAGATCAGGCTCTTGATGACGATATTATTGATAATCTAACTCAGACTTTCAAAGACAGCGGGTACAAGCTACAACCCGTACTGATGGACTTGTTTCAGAGTGAGCATTTTTATGAAGCAGGGGCAGGTACTGCAGATGATAATTTTGGCGGAATCATTAAGTCTCCATTGGATCTAACGCTAGGTACTATCCAAGCATTAGAGATAGAAGTGCCAGACTACACGACAGATTTAGATAATTATTATGCCTTTATGGGTGGTGTTCAACAATCTATGAATAGCCATGGTATGGTGTATTACGAACCGCCTGAGGTGGCTGGTTATCCTGCCTATCACCAATTTCCGATATACAACAGAAGTTGGATTTCTACTAACTATTTGGCTGAGCGATACCAGTTTATTCAACAGCTGATAGATAACAAAGAACCCGATGAACCAGGGAATGTTGGTGTAGATGTATTGTCGTTTGTCCAGAATAACTTTTCAGGAGTGGCTGCCGATGCCAAAGATTTGATTATTGAATTATGCCAGTATTTTTTACCAATGAATGACGGTTTGACTTTTAACCCTGCGGCCGATGATTTGTCAGAAATTACAGCCGAACGGCTTAATTATTTTCTAATGGCATTTTTATACTCGCCACAGATCGATACAGATCCAGAAGGTTCGTGGTCGTTTAGGTGGAACAATGCTGTAGACAATGAAGTGGTCGAACGGCAATTAAAAAACTTGTTTAACGCACTCATGCAGTCGCCCGAATTTCAGCTATCGTAAAGCCTATACCTATGAAAAGAAGAAGTTTCCTTAAGAAAATTCCATTGGCGGCTGGTGTTCCATTTGCGATCAGCGGAGTGCCTATCAACCTCATTGCGCGCAACAATTACTTTCGCCAGATGGCAGCTAGTAGTACCAATGACCGAGTGATTGTGATTTTACAGCTATTAGGTGGCAACGATGGGGTGAATACCATTATTCCTGTAGAACAGTACGACCAATACTATAACCGTAGAGCTAATATTGCGATACCAGAAAAGAACGGAGCAAGGCGATACATTCCTCTCGATGGTACGCTGGCTTCACCAGATCAGATTGGTTTGCATCCAGATATGCTGGGCATGAAAAGCTTGTATGACAATGGCCGAATGGCCGTGGTACAGGGAGTTTCTTATAAAAACAACAATGGTTCTCACTTTCGCGGACGCGATATCTGGAACATGGGTGGAGGTGTGGATGACTTTTATTCTTCAGGGTGGGTAGGGAGATACCTACAGAGCCAGTATGCGCCTAAGGTGTATCCTGATGACTTTCCCAATGCTAGCATGCCTGATCCATTGGCAATAGAGCTAGGGAGCGATGTGTCTTTGGTGTTTCACCAAAATGGTAATATTCCCTCGTCTATTTCATTGGGAGGCAATCCAGATAGTTTTGCCAATCTGATTGATAACCTCGAAGGATTTGTGGATCAGGGTAGTGACCCGAGAGGAAAGCCTCCAGCGTCCTTGCTCAACTCGCCGTATTGGAAAGAGATGAACTGGATTTTGGGCTTGGAAGACAAGTCTGAAGACTACGCGGCTCGTTTGCTTGAGATTTATAATAAATCTAAGGCTACGTCCGTGACTTATCCAGAAGTGTACCCATTCAATGCACCCGATGGGAGCAAGAAAAACCGACTGACGCCACAGTTGCAATTGGTTGCTAGACTACTTGACGGAGGAGGGCCTGGCTTGGGAGCCAAAACCAAAGTGTTTTTAGTGAAAGTAGGAGGGTTTGATACACATGCAGATCAGGTGGAGTCGTATGACCCTACCATGGGCAATCATGCTTCCTTGCTATACCATATTTCCTCTGCGATGAAAGCTTTTCAAGACGACCTGAAAGCGAGAGGGATTGAGGATCGTGTGCTGACGGTTACGATGTCTGAATTTGGGAGAAGAATAGGTTCTAATGGCAGCTATGGTACTGATCATGGAACAGGCGGTCCTATGTTTATCTTCGGCAAAGGAGCTAACCCTGGCGTGTACGGTACCAATCCAGATATGACTGCTAATAATGTGGGTATGCAGTATGATTACAGACAGATTTATGCCAGTATCCTTGAAGATTGGATGCAGGTAGACAAGCAGGTGATCACCGATGATATTTTCTTCAAAAACTATATAGATGGTACAGACGACGATGGCAAATCTTTAGTGAAAGCTCAAGTATCCAACTCGGTAATATCGGGTACAGAAGATTTCATTACTCAGCGATTTCACTTAAAGGAATGTTTTCCTAACCCAGCTAAAAAAACAACAACAATCGGATTTTATATCAATACACCAGCGATGGTAGAGCTGAGTTTGTATGATCAGCAGGGCAAGCTGGTGAAGCATATTTTGCAAGAGCAAAAGAGCATCGGAGAACATGAGGTCTCGCTAGATGTAGCTGATTTGCAGCCTGGTACTTATATCTATCGCATTTACGCAGGCTTATTGAAAGATTCTAAAAAATTAATTGTTAAACCTTAAACTTATGCGTCACATTACTCGATTGCTATTGCTTTTTCTTGTGCTAACATCCTATGTGGGGATGGCACAGCGAAGAGGACAACCTAAAAAACCACCCAATCCGTTGCAGCAGTTTTTGCAGACTCAGTTTTGGATCGGGCTCAAGGGCGGTCCTAATTTGACTAAAGCAAACCCTACCAACCTGTATTCTACCTTCGAAGGGGTTGATTTTGTAGACGATGAGTTGGAAAAGGATTACGACAATTTTAAAACGCTAGGCTCTCAGGTGGGACTTGAGTTTGTATTTTACCACAGAGGGTTTTCAGTTGCATTTTTCCCTAATTTCTCAAGGGTCAATTTTACGTATCATAATACTTATACCTACGAATCGGCTAGTAATGCTGCGGATAGAGTGGAGTTGAATTATGATCAGAAAAATCACTTGGAGTACATCGATTTGCCATTGATGTTTAAGTATGATTTGCTTCGAGAGAAATTCAGACCTTTTATTCAAATAGGTGGCTATTACAGTCGGCTGCTCAATGCCAATAAAGAGGTGTCGATCGAAAACAATGACACTGCTTCGGGGGCTACACAGTCGTATCAGCCACAGGCGATCATCGTAGGCGCGAAGGATATTTTCATTAATTCATCTTTAGGTATTATGGCGGGAGTAGGCGTTCATTATGATCCTGGAAATATTCGCCTTTCTTTCGATATCAACTACCGCTATGGGCTCAATAACATTGCGAATGCTGAAAATAGGTTTTCAGACAATCGACTGGCTGCTTCTGGGGATGCACTCGACGATATGTCGTTAGACAACCTGAGCATGAATGTAGGTGTGTTTTTCCCCATGAGATTTATTAGCAAGAGCTTCAATTCTGATTATTAAGCCATGATGAAATTAGTACTAAAAAATATGCTTTGGGGAGGTTTGGTGATGATATTCATTACTTCTTGCGACATCAAAGACAATAAGGATGTGGAGCCTTCAGCTTCATTTCTAAAGATATACGACAGCCACCAGTTTGATCATGCCATTGGGGCGGTTGACGTGGTGCAAAAGGAGGATGAGGGGTACTTGTTGCTTGGGAATTATCGAAGAGATGATACCAACTTCTTAGGTGTCTATGTGGCGTGTGTAGATAAAGAAGGTCAGTTTGTCAGAAACACTTATCTGCGAGATAACAATGTGCACCCTGTAGGAAAATTTCTTATGCTAGGTGGGCAGCGATACTTCGTGAGTATGGATGCCATTGGCTTGCATGCGTATCTCAACCAAGTGGATGACTCGGCACGCATAGTCAGTACGGTTGCTTTAGGGGTGACTTACCCCATGTATGCAGAGAACGATGGTGAGGATCAGTTTGTACTATTGAGTTATGACTCGGAGGATAAAAAATCAGTCCTCTCCCTAATGAATACCGACGGGGTAGTAGCCAGTCAGAGTACCTTTGGTATAGGTGCTGGTCAGGGTGTGGAGGAGCCCATCATCGATCACTTTACCCGTACAGGTAGAGAGTTGCCGTTTTTTGCTGGCAGAGTGAGCAATGGTCTGTATTATGCCAATGCCTTTTTTAATTATACACTTTCACTTTTGTTTACAGATCTGAGTAGCAATACCCCGTCTGGAGTAGTGCAGGGGCAGCAAGACGAAGGAGGAATTAGTGGTTTGCTGCCTCTAGATGGAGGACAGTTTTCACTTGCTAGGTTCAATTTTGGTGACCATTATGCTAATGCTCGAGAGACATTGAATACAGGGGGAATCAGCTCTGTAAATGCAATAGAAGGTAATCCTATGCTGGAATGGGAAACCGACGAAAAGGTGAAAATGATCAATATAACGCTGCAAGAAGTTAATTATACGGTCATTGCTACGACTACCAAAAATCAGCAAATCGTACTGCATATATACGATGCTGCTACAGGAGACTATATGGCTGTAGATTATCTGGGTTTTTCTAACCCCTATCAGCTAGGAGCTTTGACTCTGACAGAAGACAATGGACTGGCCGTCTTGGGTTCGACACAAGTCGTTGGTAAATTTCAACGTCTTTGTTTGTTTAAATTATCAGAGGGAGAATTGTTGAATGTATTGAATTAAGAAAAAAACCACGTATTTGAAGTGGATTACAGTTTCTCTATGAAGTAGTATGCAGTCCAAAAAGCCAGCGATAACCTCGTTAAGGTTGCAGAGGTAGGGAAGTGAAACTTTTATCGTTTGATTAGAGGCGATGGTTTTGACTGCTCTATCTTTGCATGAGAGGATGTGTTTTGAATGCCTTCTGATTCTAAAAAACTAATACTTTGATTGCATACTTGATAGGCCTTTCGGCTGGTTTGGTACCAGCGCTTTCTACTGGCCCCGTATTTCTTACTTTGGTGCAGCACGCCATAGACCGTGGGTTTAAGTATGTTATATATTTTATTCTAGGAGTAGCTTTGACCGATACGGCTATTATTATGATTACTTGGCTGGGTTTGAGTCAGATTACAGCTAGTGATCAGCCGCCTGCGGGCTTTTCTATAGGAGGAGGTCTATTACTCATTGCGTTTGGTTTGGTTTTTATCTTGAAAAAAGAAACCAAAGAGCGACCTGATCAGCTAGTCACGACTCCAGGGCATTTGCAGAAGTTTGGACTGTTTTCCCATGCCATTATGCTCAATGCGATCAATCCAGTCATTTGGGGCTTTTGGGCTGCTATTTCTAATTATGCCATTACAGAATTCAATGACACGACTAGTGAATTACTATTTTTTGCAGGAGTGCTAAATATGGTTTGGGTTACAGATTTGCTGAAAGCGTACTATGCTCAAAAGCTAAAGAAATATTTGAATGAGAAATTCAAAAAAATACTAAGAGTAGGAATTGGGCTCGTATTGATTGTGTTAGGTACAAAGCTACTAGTAGAGTATTATTTACTACAGTAAGTAAATCTGTCTGATTAGGTCATATATTCTTATCTTTTCAATATATTTATATAAACTTCAAATCTTAATAAAATATTAAAATCATCAATCATGAGAAAATCTTTAGTTTTTGCAATTTTGCTCATTGCACCGTTACTTTCTTTTGCACAATACACTGGCCCTAATGCGAAGAAAATTCATTTTACAGTAGAGGAGATATTGTCGAATGGAGCTAAATATGATAAAGAAGGTACTGCGGTTACACTTCATGGTTATATCATTGAGGCAGAGGAGGAGAGAGACACTTATGTTTTTAAAGATAGAACTGGAAAAATTAAAGTAGAAATTCCTCTTGATGGATTGCCCCACACTCCATTCGATGACAAAGATCTAGTGGTTATCATTGGCCATGTGAAGTCAAAAAAGGAAACTATCGTACAAGTAAAAAAGACAATGGTGCTTCATGTGAACTTAGAAGAACTTCGAAAAGAGCATCAGCAAATTAAGTCTATTGTGGATACTGGAGATAGTACAGCAGTAGCCACTCCTATGTCAAAAGAGGAAATGATGTCAGAGGATGCTGAAGAAGAAGTAACAAAAGAAACTGACGAGTAAACCTCAAATTACTAAAAATAAGAAAGGATCACTGTACAGCGATCCTTTCTTATTTTTCAGCTTTTAGTTTTTCCAGCGATAGCATTTCATCCCGCAGTCGGGCGGCTTCCATAAAATCCAAATCCTTGGCTGCTTTCTCCATTGCTTTTTTCGTCTTTTCTATCATTTTTTCAATGCCTGCTTTGTCCATATAGGCCACCACAGGATCAGCTGCAATATCTGGTGTATGTTCTTCAGCATAGTATTTTGGTTTATCCAGTTTTTTGGAATCGGCCACAGACGTTTGTCCCATAATAGCCTCCTTAGATTTTTTGATTGTCGTAGGCGTAATACCATGTTTGGTGTTGTATTCGATCTGGATCGCTCGTCTTCTATTGGTCTCGCTAATGGCCTTTTCCATAGACCCAGTGATTTTATCAGCATACATAATCACCATGCCTTTTTCGTTTCGAGCTGCCCGGCCTATCGTTTGTACTAGTGATCTTTCGTTGCGTAAGAAGCCTTCTTTATCGGCATCGATTATAGCTACCAAAGATACCTCGGGCAAATCCAAGCCCTCTCTCAATAGATTCACCCCCACCAATACATCGAATACGCCAAGTCGCAGTTCTCTTAATATCTCTACGCGATCTAGTGTGTCTACTTCGGAGTGGATGTATCTGGTTTTTACCCCCACATTGATCAGGTATTTGGATAGTTCTTCTGCCATTCTTTTGGTCAGTGTAGTAATCAATACCCGCTCATCCAACCGCACGCGTTCCTCAATTTCATCCATCAGATCATCGATTTGATTCAAGCTAGGCCGAACCTCGATGAGTGGGTCTAGGAGCCCTGTGGGTCTGATCACCTGCTCCACTACAATACCTTCTGATTTTCGGAGTTCATAGTCGCTAGGTGTAGCACTTACATATACCGTTTGTCCTACCAAGCCTTCAAATTCATCAAAAGTAAGTGGTCGGTTGTCCATAGCGGAGGGTAGCCTGAATCCATGATCTACCAAGTTTACTTTTCGGGCACGATCCCCACCCCACATAGCCCTTATCTGAGGGAGTGTCACATGACTTTCGTCAATGATCATTAAAAAGTCGTCAGGAAAATAGTCTAATAAACAGAAAGGACGGGCACCTTTTTCTCTTCTGTCGAAATAGCGGGAGTAGTTTTCTACACCAGAGCAATAGCCTAGTTCTCTCATCATTTCGATATCGAATTCGGTACGTTCTTTTAGTCTTTTGGCTTCGAGATATCGTCCTTCTTCTTCGAAGTAATTTACCTGTAATACCATGTCGTCTTGAATCTGGTTGATCGCTTGATGGAGTAGGTCTTTGCCAGTTACAAATAGGTTGGCAGGAAAGATGGTGACGACTTGTTCCTCTGAGAGTTTTTTGCCGGTTTCAGGTTCTATTCTTTGAATAGTTTCGATTTCATCACCCCAGAAAATGATGCGATAGGCAAAGTCGCCATAAGCGATAAAGATATCAACGGTGTCACCCTTTACCCGGAAGTTGCCTCTTTTAAAGTCAACTTCGCTTCGGCTATATAAAATGTCTACAAATTTGAATAGGAGCTGGTTGCGTGTGATTTGTTGGCCTACTTCTAGAGTCACTATGTTTTTCCCAAATTCTTCTGGGTTACCAATACCATAAATGCAAGAGACTGAAGCCACCACGATGACGTCTCGTCGCCCTGTTAGTAATGATGACGTCGCTGCTAATCGTAATTTTTCAATTTCTTCGTTGATACTTAGGTCTTTCTCAATGTATAGTCCTGTCGTGGGTAAAAAAGCTTCTGGCTGGTAGTAATCATAGTAGCTGATGAAATATTCAACCGCATTTTCAGGGAAAAACTGTTTGAGCTCACCGTATAGCTGGGCGGCTAGTGTTTTGTTGTGGCACAGTACCAATGCGGGACGGTTGGTATCTGCTATCACATTAGCCATGGTGAAGGTCTTGCCCGATCCCGTCACACCTAATAATACTTGAGCTGGCTCTCCATTCTTGAGCCCCTTTGTTAATTCACCAATTGCTGTTGGCTGATCTCCTGTTGGAACGTATGCTGATGTGAGTTTGAAATCCATAGGCGTAAATATCGACTAGACTATACGGAAGCACAAATGAAAAGTGGCACCATTCAAGCAACTTTGTGTATTTCTTTCTAATTTCAAAATCACGATTCACGGTTGTAAAAAAAGTATGCTTGTCAACATTTTAATTGTCTTTGTTCTTTTTGGTATTTTAATGCTTCTCTTTATTCCAAAATGGACACAGTCTGACCTATGGAAAGCCACACTGACCCCCTTGGCGTCTATCATAGGAAGTGGCTTTTTGATTCTTGGTCCATTGCTTCAAAATGAATTTGGAACATATGCCGTATGGGGTATGGTTTTTTTATGTGTAGCGGCCTATTTGATCGGTACTGTAGTGCGATTTAATATTGCATATGTGGAACCTGAACTCAACTCGGATGCTTGTCCCAGAGGTCTGCAATTGACAGAAAAACTGGCTGATATTTCACTCGTTTTGGCTTATGTAGTATCGATTACTTATTACCTCAACTTATTTGGTGCTTTTTTTATAAAAGCCTTTGGATATGAAAATTCCTTTGAGCAAAAGGTGGTTTCGACAACCGTAATATCCTTTATTGGGATTTTTGGACTACTCAAAGGATTAGATTTCTTGGAGAAATTAGAGAAGGTGAGTGTGAGTATCAAACTGGCAATTATTGGAGGTTTGCTCTTTGGATTAATGGTTTTCAATGGGAAAGCGATAGTCGCTCACGAATGGGAACTCAACGAACCTCATGTTAGTTTTAGCTGGAATAGTTTTGCCGTTTTGGTCGGTTTGATTATTACCGTACAGGGTTTTGAAACGTCGAGGTTTTTGGGCGAAAAGTACGATCAACAAACCCGAATCAAGTCCATGAAACGAGCACAATGGATTTCTTCGGTGATATATCTCTTATATATTGGTTTGTCTTTGATTAATTATGTTGGACCTACAGAAGGGGGGAGTTCAGAAACAGCCATAATCGATCAAAGCTTGGTAATTGCCACTATTTTGCCTGCTTTACTTATTGTAGCGGCCTTGGCTGCTCAGTTTAGTGCGGCGGTAGCAGATACCAATGGTGGCTCAGGGTTAGCCGTAGAGGTGACCAATGGAGTGGTCAAAAGTAAATGGGGCGTTTTTATAATTTGTGCATTAGGGGTAGGGCTTACTTGGCTGTTTGATATTTTTGAGATTATCTCTCTGGCCTCTAAAGCGTTTGCGGTATTCTATGGGATTCAATGTCTGTCGGCCATTCAGTTAGCTATTAGCAAACAGCTTTGGTTCAAGAGTGCGCTATTTGCACTCGTGTTTGTTATGTGTATGCTAGTCATATTTGTAGGCGTGCCAGCGGAATGATTTTAGCTATTCCAAATTTGCCATGAGGCTTCTGCTTGTCCTACCAGCATGGCGTAGCCATTTTTGATTTGAGCACCTTTATTGAGCCCTTCTTGTAAAAAGGCAGTTACTTCAGGGTTATAAACGAGATCAAAAAGTAGGTGTTTGTCTGTGAGTTGTTCGTATGGCAAGTTAGGTTTTGTATCTACGTCGGGGTAAGTACCCAAAGGGGTAGTATTTATGATGAGTTCATGTGTTCGAACCCAATCACCTTGTATAGCTTGTTCGTAGCTCAGTGTTTGGTCAGAAGCTGTTCTGGATATAGATAGAAAAGGGATGTTTAAATCTGTCAGTGCTTTTTTAATCGCTTCAGAGGCGCCACCAGTCCCAAGCACCAAGGCTTTTTTATTGGACAGGTCCCAGTTGTTTTTCAAGGAGTTGATAAAACCCGAATAGTCAGTATTATAGCCTTTTAGTTTTCCTTCAGGTGTGACTTTTATGGTATTTACTGCACCAATAGTGTTTGCATTTTCATCGAGCTCGTCTAGGTATGCCATCACTTCTTTTTTGTATGGGATGGTTACATTGAGTCCGACGAGATCATTTGTGTATTTCTTAATGAGAGTTGGAAATTCTGTAATAGTTGTTAATTCAAAGAGGTCATATTGATGGTTTTCAATTCCTTCTTTGGTAAATTTTTCAGCAAAATACTTTTTGGAAAAAGAGTGTTTCAAGGTTCTTCCGATGAGTCCGAATTGTCTCATGAGTGATTTTTTTCGTTAGATTTTTTAATCGCATATGCGATTTTTTCCATGATTACTACCATCATAAAACCGAGAGCCATATACAGTATGGCTTGTATGATCATAGGTGAGTGGCCAGTTTCGGCCATGTAGTCGGTAGGTAGAATATTTCTTTCGAAAATAGGTACTTGTATGCCGTGAGAATTGATTCTGAAAAGCTCAGCTTTTTTCCATGGCCATATCTTATTGAGGGAGCCAATCATAAAGCCTGCCAGTAGTGCAATGGCGTAGTAATGAAACTTTTTTAGAAACCAAGATATCAGCCTAGAGAAGGTAAAAAGCCCAATAATACAGCCAATAGCAAAAACTGCGATGGTACCCACTTCAAAGTTTTTGAGTGCAGACATGATAAAGGCATACTTGCCAAGAATAAGCAAAATGAAACTGCCCGAAATACCAGGCAATATCATAGCACAAATAGCTATGGCACCACAGATAAATACAAACCAAAGCGAATTGGGGGTGGTGGCAGGAGTAATCACTGTGACCATATAAGCTATCGCAATGCCTACAAGTGCTGAGAGCACTGTGTATCCATTCCATTTACTAATTTCCTTTGCTACTGATATAGAGGAAATAATAATGAGCCCAAAGAAAAAAGACCAAAGTTGGATGGGGTGCTCTTCTAAGAAGTAAGTAATGATCTTGGCCAGAGTGATGGCACTTAGTAGTATGCCTGAAACGAGAGGTAATAGGAAACCACCATTTATTTTGGCCCAAAAATTTTTGAACTTTAAGGAGAAAAGAAGTCGGAAGGCTTCTGCATCGAAGGAATTGATCGAATTGAGCAATTCCTCATAGATGCCAGTGATGAAAGCAATAGTACCACCCGATACGCCAGGTACTACATCTGCACTACCCATTCCTATTCCTTTTAGAAAGAGTAAGATATAATCTTTAAACGTACGCATAAGGTGGTTTGTGTGCTTATAGCTTGCCGCCTTCGTTTAGGAAATAATCGAAGGTGTCTCCTCTCAAGCCTAGTCGAAGTGTTTCCAATGGGATCACTTCAGAAGGAGCGATGTTGCCGAGGTTTACATTAGACCCTAACAGTTTAATGAAATATACTTGTTGTGATTTTTGAGGTGCTTCCCAAATCACTTTTTCCATTGGGATTTTGGTCAAGATCTCTTGAACCAATCCTGATCTTACTTCGCCAGAAGATCTGAAAAGACCTACGTTTCCACCTTCTCTGGCTTCTCCTATTACTTTCCAAGCTCCTGCATCTAGTTCTTTCTGCATTAGCTCTATCCATTGGTATGGAGGGATGATTTCATCCGCATCTTTAGAGCCTACTTCAGACAATACAGTTACATCTTTGGCTAGTGTTGTGATGTATTCACATTTTTTATTATGATCCAGAGTGATAGAACCATCCGATACTTCGGCGTGGTTGATATCATACTTTTCTAAGACTCTTCTATAATCATCAAATTGATCTCTGACGATGAATGCTTCGAATAAAGTACCGCCCAAATAAACAGGAATGCCAGCTGACTTATAGTAGTCTAGTTTTTTCTGTAGGTTATTGGTTGCATAGGAGGTCGCCCATCCTAGCTTGACGATATCAACATAATCTCCGCATGTCTCTATTAAATCTTCTGCCTGACGGACGCTTAAACCTTTGTCCATCACCATCGTGAAGCCTTTATCACGTGGTTTTACCGTTCTTTCAGGTATATTATTGAGAGTATAATTCATTCTAAGTATTCAATACGAAATCTTGCCGGTCGATTTTTTCAACCTGCAAATAAATTGATAATAGCCCTATTTGCAAAGGGTTTTAACGAATGATTTGGGGTAACTGAGTAATGTCTTATTTGTACTGCTGAATGATCTTGTACAAGGCCTTTTGAGTTTCCAATTTTGGGAAGTGATCATATAGGACTGTGTGTCCATCATAATCTAAAAACAAACCTTTTTCTAAGTAGGTGAAAGCCAGCTTGTAAGTCCCTTTTTCAATTAAATAAATAACCGCTTGGTAAAAAAGAGCCGCTTCGTCTGGCAGTTCTTCCAATCCATCGTGGAGAATATTCATCGCTTGCTCATGATCGCCTTGCTCATGATAGAGCAAAGACCATTTTACCCAAACGTCTACATTGCCAGGGTCCAATTGACTGGCCTCGTCGTATGCATCGATGCTAGAGATGACATTGCCCACCTTGTGTTCGGCTTCCGCCAATGCGATCCAATAGTCGGAGTTTTCCACACTCAATTTTAGTGCCTTGTTAAAGAAGTGTACAGCCTCGTACCACTTGTTTTGATGTCCTAGACATATGCCTGTGCAGTACCAGGCTTCATCGTAAAATTGGTCAAGTTTTGTTGATTTTCTGTAATATCTAATGGCCAAATCGTACTGCTCCATCTGCTCATATACTGAGCCAATGCTGAAATAGATCTCAGGTGTAGGACCTTCTAGTTCGAGTGTAGTTTTGAATGCATTCAATCCTTGCTCGTATTTTTTGAGCATCATCATGGAGTTGCCCATGTTGAAATAGGCCGAACTGTACTTATCATCTATGGCAATACAGTATTCGTAGGCATTGATTGACTCTTCGTACTTTTCTAATTTATTGTAGACGATTCCCAAATTGAACCAGGCATATTCTGAATAAGGATCTTTGTCTATGAATTCTTTGTAATAGGAAATGCTAGTTTCTAATTCACCAGTTACGTCTAAGCAGTAAGCCAGTTCGTATAGTGCATTTTCATTATTGAGGTTTTCTTCTAATGACTGTTTGAAAAAAGTAATAGCTTCTCTGTAGTCACCTCTATTTTGATAGGCCAAGCCAATACTGTAAAAAACCTCGTCTTTGTCTTCTGTTTGTTCAAGCGCTCTATCGAAACTAACGAGTGCTTCATCTATATCGCCATTTAGGATTTGAATATTTCCTTTGATAAGGAATATGTCTGAATCCCCTGGGTGTAGATTGCCTGCTTTTTCTAATATGTCTATGGCTATTCCATATTCCTGTAGGTTGGAGTAGGTTTGGGCTTTTAGTACCATAAACTCTACCGCATATGGGTACTGTTCTATGGCTAAATTTGTGGCTTTTAGTGCTTTTCTGTTTTTGCTTAGATCGAGGTAGGTTTGGATGATGGATTCATACTCCTCCGAAGTGAAATAAAAGGCTTCTTTATTCTCTCGAAACGATTCGTACTTTTTTACAAGTTCTTTCTCCTCGTTTCGTTTCTTATAATTCTCCTCCATTATCCAATAGCATTTGGTTGCAAAGATACTGAATGACTGATCTGCAGCATCATTATCATTCATGAAATATACTCATTAAGATTTAACTATGGAGTTGTTCGAATTGATTTTTCTAAGCCTTTATTTTAATTCGAAATCATTTAATTAATGATTTGTGGCAACTTATATTAATGATAATCAGTCAGATATATGAATTGTGGTTAGTGATTTATTTATGTCATATTTTTTGTCTGACGAATAGGTAGAAGACGGATGTCTTATGGTTCTATCCACTAAATTGTACTTTTGTCTAAATCAGTCAATAGTTGAAAAATGGAATACTTGCATATATTTTGGGAGGTGAGCGTGGGTTATCTAAATTGGTTTTTAGGCCAGCTAACCTTTCGGACTAGTGATGGCCTCTGGGGTAATTATTTTTATTTTCTGCTTTTGGTGTCTTTGGTGTTTTTTGGACTGGAGTGGATCAAGCCTTGGCGAAAAGATCAACCGAAGTTTAGATTGGACTTCTGGCTGGATGCTTTTTATATGTTTTTTAACTTTTTTTTGTTTTCAATTATTGCCTTTGCTGGATTGGCACAAGTAGGTGTGCAGTTTCTTTCTGATGTGTTAGGTTACTTTAACATTGAAAATATAGTGGCAATACAGGTGGGAAGTTTGCCTGCTGGTGTGCAACTGTTGCTCTTGTTTGTAGTCAAAGATTTTATCGAATGGCTCATACATCGGTTGTTGCATTGGTCGCCCAGATTATGGGAGTTTCATAAAGTGCATCACAGTGTCAAACAAATGGGATTTGCTGCTCATCTGAGGTTTCATTGGATGGAGAATGTGATATACAAATCGTTGGAGTACATTCCATTGGCTATGATTGGGTTTAGTCTTACGGACTTCTTTTTAGTACATGCGATTGCTATCGCTATTGGCCATTGGAATCACGCCAATTTCAATGTAAACATAGGCTTACTGAAGTATGTGTTTAATCATCCTGCTATGCATATTTGGCACCATGCCAAGCATTTGCCTGAAGATCGTCAGGCAGGGGTTAACTTCGGGCTTTCGCTGAGCATGTGGGATTATCTTTTTGGTACGAGTTATGTCCCAGAAAATGGAAGAGATATTGAATTGGGTTTTCCTGAGGATGATAATTTCCCGTCTGATTTCATCCATCAAAATCTACATGGCTTTGGGGTAAAAAAAAAATGAGGATGGGTAAGCTGGGCTATCCATCCTCATTTGGTTTCTTATTTGAGACTTTTTAGAAAGGTAAGTCGTCCGCTTCTCCGCTTTTGTCAGAGTTCAGCCATTCTGGTTCTGTGAGGTTGGCAGCGGCAGCGTCTCCAGATCCTCCTTGTGCTGGCGCTGCGTTCACGTTGTTAGCTGCGCCAATTCTCCATGCTTGTAGGGAGTTGAAATAAACTACTTCACCTTTAGGGTTAGTCCATTTTCTTCCTTTCAAGTTGAAGGCTATATCTAGTTCTTGACCGATATTAAAGCCGTCCAATTGTTCACATTTGTCTTGAATGAGTTCGAATTTGATGAATTCTGGATATTGTGGGTTTTCCGCGTATTCAACTACGAATTCTCTCTTTTTGAAACCACCAGTTCCGAAAGTGGCGGTGTCATACTTTTCAAGCAATTTGGCTTTAATTTCCATGGTTTATGTTTTTCTGATAATAAAGGGTTGCAAAGATGTGAATTCAAAAGGGAAACATCAATCATGTGGCTCGAATTTTACCCCCTTTTTTCTCAGATCAATCATAGGTGATTTTGTCGGTATCTGTCTTTCGCTTGACAGACTCTTGAAAAACCATGCCCTCGTCGAATATGTATACGGAATCTTTGGATATCGCACAGTAGCTCACTGGTAAGCCAGAAGGGGCATATTTGGAAAGGTAATCGAGTTCGATGTTTTTAGTCTTTTCCTGCATACTCATGATGAGGTCAAGTGGGGCAGAGGCCAGTATTTCTTCTGCGTAGTATTTATACCGCTTTTCTACTACGCTGCCATCTTTGAAAAATATGATGGTCTCTAATCCTTCAAGTGCTTTGATGTCTGCACCCTGTCTCAAAAAAGTAATGGCAAATTGTTCTTGTAGGTTTACTTTGTAGAAATTGAATCTAAAATCTTGAAGATTCATTCGATCAATTTCATCACCTAAGCTGTTTTTGACTGGGTCGGGTAAGTTCTCATAGTTAATTTGAGACATGCCATCGGTTTCCTGGGCTGATACATGTACTGCAAAGAAAATACTGCATAGCAGTAGCAGGGTAGTTTTTGTTTTCATAAAAGGCATTTAAATCAAAATATAAATTGGCCGCTGGTTGATTTAAATACAGGTGGAGGTAGTTAGGAAGGAATCGTAAGATATGATGGGAGAGGTAAAAATCCTAATCAAAAAAATGAAGAAATTAGGGAGTGATATTTAGTATTGAATAAGTGCAAAATGAAAAAGCCATTCCGATATTTCGGAATGGCTTTTTGTATTGTTATTAGTCTTTCGACTATGGATTTATGATTACATCATGCCACCCATGCCGCCACCCATAGGAGGCATAGCAGGGGCTCCTTCTGGTTCAGGCTGATCTACTACTGCAGCATCACTAGTCAGTAGTAATGAAGCAATAGAAGCTGCGTTTTCAAGTGCCAATCGAGTCACTTTAGTAGGGTCGATGATACCTGCTTTAAACATAGACTCATAAGTGTCTTTGGCAGCGTTGTACCCAAAGTCAGCCTTGCCTTCTTTTACAGCGTTTACCACTACAGATCCTTCGCCACCAGCGTTAGCTACGATCGTTCTCAAAGGAGCTTCGATAGCCATTCTTACGATGTTTACACCTGTATTTTGATCTTCGTTTTCCAAAGTCAAGCCATTCAAAGAAGCGATCGCTCTGATTAAAGCCACACCACCACCAGCTACAATACCTTCTTGTACAGCTGCTCTAGTCGCGTGCAATGCATCGTCCACTCTGTCTTTTTTCTCTTTCATTTCTACTTCAGTAGCTGCTCCGATATATAGGATAGCCACGCCGCCCGACAATTTAGCTAGTCTTTCTTGTAGCTTTTCTTTGTCGTAGTCAGAAGTAGTGTTTTCTACTTGCTGTTTGATTTGGTTGACACGCGCTTCGATGTCTTCTTTTTTGCCAGCACCGTTTACAATGATCGTGTTGTCTTTGTCGATGTTTATTTTCTCAGCAGTACCCAAGTATTCTAAGGTAGCATTTTCGAGCTTGTATCCTCTTTCTTCAGAAATGACAGTACCTCCAGTCAAAATCGCTATGTCTTCCAACATGGCTTTTCTTCTGTCTCCAAATCCTGGTGCTTTTACTGCTGCAATTTTCAAAGAACCTCTGATTTTGTTGACCACCAATGTAGCTAGTGCTTCACCGTCTACATCTTCAGAGATGATTACCAATGGTTTGCCAGTCTGAGCAGTTGCTTCCAATACAGGCAGCAATTCCTTCATTGTAGAGATCTTCTTGTCGTAGATCAAGATGTAAGGGTTCTCTAGTTCAGCTTCCATTTTCTCTGTGTTAGTCACAAAGTATGGAGAAAGGTATCCTCTGTCGAATTGCATACCTTCTACAGTTTTTACTTCTGTTTCGGTGCCTTTTGCTTCTTCTACAGTGATTACACCGTCTTTGCCCACTTTGTCCATGGCGTCGGCAATCATTTTGCCTATTTCAGCATCGTTGTTGGCAGAAACAGTAGCTACCTGAGCGATTTCGCTTGTGTCTTTGATCGCTTTAGATTGTTTCTTCAAGTCTGCAACTACAGTAGCTACCGCTTTGTCGATACCTCTTTTGAGGTCCATAGGGTTGGCTCCTGCGGCTACGTTTTTGAATCCGTTTCCGAAAAGTGCTTGGGTCAATACAGTAGCCGTAGTAGTGCCGTCACCTGCATCATCAGCAGTTTTAGAAGCTACTTCTTTTACTAGTTGAGCTCCCATGTTTTCCAAAGGATCACTTAGCTCAATTTCTTTAGCAACAGAAACACCATCCTTAGTTACGGTAGGAGCACCGAATTTTTTATCTAGTATTACGTTTCTACCTTTAGGTCCTAGGGTTACTTTTACTGCATCTGCTAATAAATCAACACCTCTTTTGAGGCCGTCTCTAGCGTCTGAATTAAAAAATATGTCTTTAGCCATTTTAAATGATCTTTATAATATTCTAATTAGAAATGAAATTAATAGGGTATTATAGGGTTCCGAATACGTCAGAATTTCGCATGATGAGATACTCAGTACCACCCAATGACAATTCAGTGCCAGAGTATTTTCCGTAAAGAACTTTGTCTCCAACTTTTACAGTCACGGGTTTGTCAGTTGTACCTTCACCAACAGCTACGACGATTCCTTCTTGTGGTTTTTCTTTGGCAGTATCAGGGATGATAATACCAGAAGCGGTTTTTTCTTCTGCAGCAGCAGGTTCAACCAAAATTCGATCTTCGTTTGGTTTAAAGCTTACTTTTGACATGTTTTTATAATTTTTATTTGATTCTATTATTAAGAAGTTACTAGAGGGTTCTAGCATTTCTTATGCCAATCGAAGGGGAGGCTTAAAAGTCGGTCAAACTTGCAGGAAAGGTGACAGGGGCGGAGTGGAGTGCCTAAAAATCTGTCAAGATTGCATTGAAGTGGATATAAAAAAAGTCCTAAACCAGATAGGTTTAGGACTTTTATATCTTTAGGAAAAGAGTGTGATTAATTTTCGCCTTCTGTCTCTTCTACTTCTAGTACTGCGTCATCTGCATTGCTTTCGTCAGTATTTAAATCCAAATTAGGAGCGATGGTTTTTTCTTGAGCACTTTCAATGTTAGGGCTTACAAATTCTCCTTGTCTCGATTCTGTGATCAAAAATTTAGTTGATAGTGTGAGGGAAATCAATGCGACAGCCAATCCCCAAGTCAGTTTTTCCAACAAGTCACCAGTTTTCTTTACTCCCATCAACTGAGAAGTGCCTGATCCGCCAAACTGGCTTGTTAATCCTCCTCCTTTAGAGTTTTGAGCCAAAACAACTAATACAAGCACTACGGCAACAAAAACTATCAATACTATAATCGTAGTAAACATCTATTTCTTATTTAATTTTTCAATTTGAGACGCAAAGTAAGCCTTTTTTTGAGGATTTTTCAAAATTAATTTTTTATAGATATCTATCGCCATGGCTACCTTGTCTTGGTTGACTAATATGGTTGCTAAATTCTCTGTGATCAAGTGATCTGGGAAGGCGTCATATCGTGCGGCTAAATCTTCTACAGGAGTGTTGTCTTGTAGTTTGTCTTTGGAAACCTGTATGGAAGGGTTTAGTTCGATAAACGAGTCAATCAGACTTGCTTGATCTATACTGTTCTTTTTTTTTGATTTAGACGCTTGGTCTACTTCTTTAGGTTTTTTTTTTCTGATGACGGGTCGTCATCTTTTTTTGGTGTTTTTTTGGTTGTCGTCTTTTTTGTGACTTTGGAGCCTATAGAGGCTGACATCCTAAACTTAGGTGAGGCTTTTTTAGAAGGTTCTTTTTTCTCTTTAGGTGTAGCTTTAGTCTTTGGTTCTGCTTTCTTTTTTGGGGTAGCCTTTTTAGCTGTACTGGCTTTTTTTGCCGTAGCTGGTTTAGCTGTAGTCGCAGCCTTTTTGGTAGTAGATTTTGTGGTTTTAGTTGCTGCTTTTTTTGTGGTAGTTTTTTTAGCCGTGGTCTTTGTTGCTGCTTTTTTCTCTGTAGTAGCTGCTGGTTTAGTCTCTTTTTTAACCTTCTCTTTTGTGAATTTGGTGCCACGTTTAAGTACTCCTAATCTGAATTTTTTCCCTGTTTTTGAGCTGCCAGGTGTCAGTTTGAGTTCTTGAATTTCTTTATCGATCTGGCTGAGTTCAGCCTCTGTGTCTTCTGTTGACTTGTCAGAAGAGCTGTCTATAGTGTTTTCCTCTTCTTCTATTTCATCTTCTAGCTCCTCTATTTCAATCGCTGCTTGAGGCTCTTCTTTCTCAGGTTCTTCCACTTCGATAGTAGTGGGCTCCACAGATTGCTCTATTTTGTCTGTAGAATCTGAGGTTTCTTCATCTGAACTGCTATCTTCTATGAATGATTCGCTATCAACTATGGCTGAAAGCTCATCTGACGATATGGTCGGCGTACTAGTATCTGGGGTTTCTTGTTTAGCGGATATTTCTTCTGCTGGTGAAGGTGCCGTTTCTTCAATTGCTTCTTTAGGCTTTTCTGTAGTTGCAGTTTTTGAGCTGTCAATAGATCCTTCTATCTCTTCAGCAGTATCCTCTGCTTTTTCATCTTCCTCTATGGCAGATTCTGCATCTACAATAGCAGAGAGTTCGTCCGAAGAAATAATGTCAATACTAGACTCTGCTTTTTTTTCTGTTTCTACTGCAGGAATTGGGTCTTGCTCGCTTGTAGATTTTTTTAGTTGCGTGTCTTTTTTTGCAATTTTAGAAAGTGCTTTGGAGATAGACTCTTCTTCGGCTTGTATCTCTTCGGCAACTTGACTTTTTAGTTTTTCGACTTCGTCGGATACTACATTTTTTTCTGATGCAGGTTCAGCAGGTTTTACTTCGTCGGCGAGTTCTGCAGTCTTAGGTTCTTCTACTAATTTGCTGGTTGGCTTGGCTATGGTTTCTGATTCAGGGCTATTTAGGTCTAGCGCCTTTTCAGTTGGGGTAGATGCAGTGTTTGGGTCTTCAATTACAATCTCCTCAGGGTGCTTTTTGTCATACTCCAGATAATGTTCTCGACTAGCTTTCCATTTTTCCAGATTAGCATAAATTTCTTTGATTAGCTCACTTTGTTCTTCGTCCGTGTTGAGCGTTGGGGCTTTACGTGGTGCTACAGATGTGGTCGCAGCAGTTTTTGTAGTTGGTTGTTGGCTGGTGGGGGTAGGAGTCGCTGTAGCCTTAGTTGGTTTTGCAAACTTGACTTTACCGAGGATGTAGTGTTTAAATATGTTTCTATTGGTCGAATAAATCGCCGCAGTACTCATCTTCTGTGTAGAAGAGGACTTCTTTAGGTTTCTGCTGGCATACGCTATCGCACAGTGCCCGCTTTGAAAATAAGGGTTTGCTTTGACGAGGGTTTCCAACTCTACAAAATCGGCATCTGATATGTTTTCAGGTGCCTTCATCAACTCTAGAAATGTTTGCTTATTCAAGGATGGCTCTCAGTTATGCGTAAGCGATAAAGATAACAAAAATTACCAATTGGCAACAGAAGAGTTGAAAATATCAAAAATGATTTGGTCGAAAATCTCATTTACGAATTCTTCTTCATTGGCGGATAAATCCTCTCTGTTTTGATCAAAGTCCTTGTAAAAGGAAAAGGTTTGGTCAAAATCAAATTGGTCGTCTTCTAGGTTAGCATAGGTGGCGGATACAAATATTGTAATTCTAGTCAGACTGGTCAAGTCTACTTTGCTGGGGTCTTCATTGGCTGATACCGCTACTGGTGTAAGTGTGTAATTGTCGATGCTACCTTCTAATTGCAAATCTCCTTCGCCGTTAACCAATACAAGGCTGGTGTTTTTGAGGTAGTAATCTTTGATCCTTTCGGTAAAGACGGCACTCATGTTGGAGGGGCCTAGTGGCGAATTGTTGTAAAACGTCTGAATCGAAATGGTTTTTACATTGGGCGAAATAGACGCGCCTGTGAATGAATACACTCCGCAGGAAGTATTCAATATGGCAAAAGCCACTAAAATGAAAAGACTAGTCTTCCAGTTCATAGTGTTTGATTTTTCTATATAAAGTACGCTCAGATATTCCGAGATCTTGGGCAGCGTATTTTCTTTTATTTCTATTTTTTCTCAAAGCACGAATGATTAGTTCCTTCTCTTTTTTCTCTATAGAGAGGGAATCATCCTGTTCTGTTTCGTGTGCGATGTCTTCCACCTTGTCGGAGTCAAAATCCTGATAATCGTCTTGGTTGAGTATGACGGGGGTATCCATTGGGTTTTCAGAAAAGTCTGAAAACTGCTCGTCTTTCAGCTCTAGGTTGCTAAATAGCTTGCCATGCTCTTTGATGATTTCGGCACGGTCGCTACTGTCACCAGCATTCTGCAGTACTAATTTCTTAAGTTCATTCATGTCCTTTTTCATATCAAAAAGGATCTTGTATAAAATGTCTCTTTCTGAGAATCCTTCACTACCAGCTGTGGCACCCGAGCGCTTGTCTAATAAGGCAGGCAAGTTGCTTATCTCTTGTGGAAGATATTTTTTCATGGTGTCCTCATCGAGCGTACGGTTCATCTCTAATACCGAAATTTGTTCTGCCAGATTTTTCAATTGACGAATATTGCCAGGAAACCTGAATTTCATGAGTGCTTCTTTGGCACCATCTGTCAGTTTGATTGCATCTACATGATATTGTTCTCCAAAGTCATAGGCAAATTTCCTGAAAAGTAGTTCGATATCCGATCCCCTCTCTCGGAGAGCAGGTACATATATTGGTACTGTGTTGAGTCTATAATATAGATCTTCTCTGAATTTCTTCTTTTCTACTGCATTGATCAGATTGACATTGGTGGCAGCCAGTACGCGTACATTTGTTTTTTGGACTTTTGAAGAACCTACTTTAATGAATTCTCCATTTTCAAGTACACGTAAAAGACGGGCTTGCGTACTCATGGGCATTTCTCCGATTTCATCTAGGAATATCGTGCCGCCGTCAGTTACTTCGAAGTATCCTTTTCTGGCTTCGTGCGCTCCTGTAAACGAGCCTTTTTCGTGACCAAAAAGCTCTGAATCTATAGTGCCTTCTGGGATAGCTCCACAGTTGATTGCGATAAATTGCCCATGCTTTCGCTTGCTTAACGAATGAATAATTTTTGAAAATGATTCTTTACCACTTCCACTTTCTCCAGTAATGAGCACACTCATGTCGGTAGGAGCTACTTGGGCGGCTACGTTGATGGCTTGGTTGAGCAATGGCGAGTTGCCAATGATCCCAAAACGTTGTTTGATGCTTAGAATTTCAGATTCTTTCACAAGTATGAGGGGTTAGTTTTCGACAACTGATGCCAATAGTGTGCCTGTGGTGACATCATTTACCTTCACATGTACATACTCTCCTTTTTTATACTCTCCAGCATCGAATACAGCTACGCGGTTGCAGGTAGTCCGACCTTGTAGTTGACTTTTAGACCTTTTGGAAAAACCTTCGATCAGTACTTTATAGGTTTTGCCGAGTGTCATTTTATTTCGTTCAATAGAGAGTTCTCTTTGCAAATTGATGATTTCGGTGAGCCTTCTTTTTTTAACATCCATAGGGATGTCGTCCTTGTATTTTTTTTCGGCCAGTGTGCCTGGTCTTTCGGAGTAGAAAAACATATACGAGTAGTCGTATCTCACGTATTCCATCAGAGACAAGGTGTCTTGGTGTTCTTCTTCTGTTTCTCCACAAAAACCAGCAATCATATCGCTAGAGATGCCACATTCCTGACCCAAGATTTCTCTGATTCGGTCGATCTTACTAATGTACCAATCCCTGTCATACGTACGGTTCATTCTTTCCAGTATTCTGGAATTGCCACTTTGGGCAGGGAAGTGGATGTACTTGCAGAGATTTTCGTATTTTTTCATCGTATAGAGGACATCGTCTGTGATGTCTTTGGGATGCGAGGTAGCAAAACGCACTCTTAGCAATGGGCTTACTAGCGCCACCATTTCCAGCAGGTCGGCAAAGTTGACGACTTCGCTTGCTTCACTTTTTTCTAATCTGGCTTTGTTATTTTGCTCTGGAGACCATTTGTAGGAGTCTACGTTTTGTCCCAGTAAGGTGACTTCTCTATAACCTTTGTCCAATAGGTCTTGAGCTTCTTTTACGACGGAATAGGGGTCTCTGCTTCTTTCGCGTCCACGAGTAAAAGGTACTACGCAAAAGGAGCACATATTGTCACAACCACGCATGATCGAAATAAATGCAGTTACACCATTGGAATTGAGCCGTACAGGGCTGATGTCTGCATAGGTTTCTTCACGAGAGAGGAAGGTGTTGACCGCCTTTTGACCAGTGCTTACTTCGTCTAGCATATTGGGTAGGTCTCGGTAGGCATCTGGGCCTACCACAAGGTCTACAATTTTTTCTTCTTCCAGTAGTTTTGATTTGAGGCGCTCAGCCATACAGCCGAGTACTCCAATGACCATTTCTGGATTTTTCTTTTTGTATTGATTGATTTCACTCAATCTATTTCTTACCGTGGTTTCAGCCTTTTCTCTAATAGAGCAAGTATTAAGAAACGTTACATCTGCCTCTTCGATAGATGAGGTTGTGCTATACCCTTCTTTTTTTAAGATAGAAGACACGATTTCACTATCGGAAAAGTTCATCTGACAACCATAACTTTCGATGTACAGTTTTTTTTGTCCGATGTTTTTCTCCTCTTTTGTAATATTAACGACGTCGCAACTTTCTTGCGTATTGTCAATAATATCTATATCACCAATTATCTCTTTCACCTGTACGTAATTTTTAAAAGATTGCAAAGATAAGGTAATCAAGACAAAATGTCAGACCTTATTTGGTTGCTAATTCAAATTCTTTTATCAATTGAAGTAATTATAATTTTAATCTTAGAATGCTTCATAATAGCCCATATTGAGTGATACTTTTATGCAGATGAGTATTGTGACTAATAAAATATTGATCTTTTGGGTAGGTGCTTTTTTGCTCCAACTATTTGCTTTTGCTTCCTTGGCTCAAGAGGAGTACTATATGGTATATCTGAAAATGGATATGCAAACTGCGCCATCCACTAGCGGGAGGGTTGTTTCAGGCGCTCAAAAACAATTGGATCTAAATGCACTTCCCAAGGTACTGGCGGTAGAACCATTGAGGTATGGAGGACAGTCGGCCTCTAGTCAAAGAACTTTTATCCAAAAGAGCAGATACCTTGATGGTATCTATAAGTTGAAGGTGGATACGACTGTTGATCTGGAAGTATGGCTTAGAGAAGTATCTGCCAACGAACAGGTGAAGTATGCGGAGGTGGAGGAGCCTGTTCAATTGTTACTCACACCCAATGACCCAAGCGTGCCTAGTCAAGACTATTTGACTAAGATAAAGGCCTATGATGCTTGGAATATCACTCAAGGAGATCCTTCTTATGTGATTGCGATTAGCGACAATGGTACTGATTATGATCATGAAGATCTTTTGGGTAATCTCTCCTACAATGTGGCAGATCCTGTGAATGGGATAGACGACGACAATAATGGCTACATAGATGATTATGTAGGGTGGGATCTGGCAGATGAAGATAATGATCCTCAAGGCGACCTGTCGGAAGGTGATGCTTCTCATGGGACACTGGTGGCGGGAATAGCCGCTGCGCAGACCAACAATGGTGTGGGCATAGCAGGCACAGGTTATCATAGTGTTTTTTATCCTATAAAAGTTTTTAGATCCTCTAATGGTTTCTCAAGAAATGCCTATGAATCCATCGTGTATGCTGCGGATCAGGGGTGTGAGGTGATTAATCTGTCTTGGGGAGTTGCGGCTACTTCTGGTTCGCAGGCCTTGCAAGATATTATCAATTATGCGGTGCTCGAAAAAAATATGGTGGTGGTAGCTGCCGCTGGGAATACGAATGCAGATTTGGATTTTTATCCTGCTTCTTACGATCATGTACTTTCTGTGGGGATGACTGATATAAATGACAATAAGCAAACTCATGCAACCTATAGCTATAAAATAGACCTGATGGCACCTGGGGCTTCTAACTACGCTACGGCCAATAATGATACTTATAAATCTGGTTCAGGATCTTCATTTGCGGCACCACAAGTGGCTGGTACGGCCGCTTTGGTGATGGACGCCTTCCCTGACTATAGTGCGATACAGGTGATGGAACAAATCAGAATGACCAGTGATGATATCTATGACGTGGGTGGCAATTCGATTTATGAAGGTAAGCTGGGCAAAGGGCGCTTAAATATGTATCGTGCAGTGTCCGAAAAAGAAGTAGCTTCGATAAGAAGTTATGGTTATTCCTACTCAGGGCCATTCGATAAGTTGTTGTTCAGAGATGATACTGTAACCGTTCATCTAAATTTCGTGAATATTCTGAGGCCAGTAAAAAATGCAGTAGTTCATATCAGTAGCACTTCTCCTCATGTAGAAATCCTTAATCATGCAGTAGCACTCGGTGCTTTAGAGACAATGGATTCTGTAAAAAATGTGATTGTCAAGATTCGTTTGACTTCGGATGCACCCACTAGTGAAAAGATTGGTTTTAGGATGACTTACACTGATATTTTGGGTTATGATGATTTCGAATACTTTGAGTTTACCACTGCACCTTCTTATCTGGAAATGAGTAATCAAAAAATAGCCATGATCGTAGAGTCGGATGGTCGACTAGGGCATATCAATGATGAGAGCAATCAAGGTTATGGACTGCTATACGATGGGCAGCAAGTCGCTCGGTTTATGGGAGTTGTGATGGGCACATCACCAGATTCTATTTCAGACAATGTCATCAATGATTTTACTGCCTATACGTACGAAGATGATTTGTCTGCTATTAAAAATATTAAATTCATTTCTCGTGATGAGGCCGATCTGTATAGTTTGGGTTCGTTGTCAGATGCAGGAGCTGACAAATCGCTTGGGTTGTTGATAGAGCAAGAGTTTTTGATTTGGAATGAGGCAAGTGATGCCGACTATCTAGTGGCAGAATACCGACTAACCAATACTACAGATAAGAGCAAAGCCAACATGAAATTTGGATGGTATATGGATTTTAATATTGGTGATTCCACCAAGAATTTTGTGAACTGGGAAGCCAGTCATCAGCTAGCCTACACGTATAGTATCGAAAATCCTGACCTGCTGATGGGGGTAGCTTTGATTACCAATCAAAATGTAATCGTCAATGCCATAGACTTGTTTGATCAGAATGAGTTGCCACTCGATATAGCCAATACATTTAGTGATCAGCTTAAATATGATATGCTCAATACCCAAAAGACCACTGCTGGGGATGCTGCAGGCTATGACGTAGCACAACTAGTGACTGCCGACTTGGGTACTTTTGCTGCTTTAGGCTCAGAAAAAATCGCTTATGCTTTGGTGTTTGCTACCGACTTGGCTACTCTCAAGGCCAACGTAGATAAGGCAACGGCTAAGTACAATGCTTTTTTGAATGCGCCACCGCTCAATCTGGTGGTGGGTGCCTGCGAAAACGAGGAACTACTTTTGGGTAATGAGGATCCTATAGCTGTGTATAGTGATGCGCTGGGAATTGATCTTCTGATGAGTGGCACAGATCTCAATTTAGGTTCTTTTGACCATAATAGTACGTTGTATTTTAAAGAAATCACGGGTGGGTATGAATCTGATGTTTACAAAATGCAGATATCTATAGCCAACCCACAAATAGACTTTAGCACTTCCCCTGAGATACTATATTTAGGAGACGATCCCAACAATGAAGTCCAGTTTCAAGACTTGAGTTTAGGTGGGGTAGTATGGAGTTGGAGTTTTGATAATGGCTCTTTTTCTTTGGTTCAAAATCCGAGAATTAGCTTCGATGCCGTAGGAAACTACTCCATTGACTTTACGGTGAGTACTGCCATCGGTTGTGAGGAGTCTTTGAATCGTACTTTCGTGGTAAAGCAGAGAGGGGTGAGTCCTGTTATTTCGGATCAAACGGTGTGTGAAGGAGCAGCAGTGAGTATTTCGGCAAGCAATTCTAATAGTCTTCGGTTTTTCAGTTCTAAGACTTCTGAGTTGCCTTTTTATGAAGGAGCCACATACGATATACCAGCACTTAACCAGAGCGTGACTTATTATGTGTCGTCAGATGCAGATACAGAGGAGAGTGCCAGAGTACCAGTGGTACTTACTGTAGATGCCGTGCATGCTGATTTCGAATTTCTACCAGATACTTTGGATATGAGTAGTGCCAGTCTGATTCGTGTCTTGGATAAGAGTACGGGTGGGACAGAGGTCGTTTGGAAGATGAATAATAAAATTACGGCAGGAAGTCAGTCGTTTGTGTATGATTTTGAAGGATTATCTAGTTTGTCTATTCATCAGCAAGTTACGAGTGTTAATGGCTGTGTATCTACCAAATATGAGGTCGTTCCTTTGCAAACAACAAGCAAAGGCGGAATTAGTGAACTGGATATTTGTGAATGGGAGCATGTGACCGCCAAGCCCCAGTTTGGAAGTCATTTTGTTTTTTATTCTGATAAAGATAAAACCCATATTTTGGATAAAGGAAAGGAGGCTGTCTTTGGGCCGATTCGTACAGATACTTCTTTTTTTATATCCAATATCACCCATTATTTGGAGAGTGATTTAGTGGAGTTTGAGATTGATGTAGATGAATTCGAAACCCAAATACTGGCGACGCCAGATAGCTTGCTGTTTGATCAGGGTAGAAATGCAACTTTTAGTATAGACAACAAGGAGGTGGTGA
Source organism: Reichenbachiella carrageenanivorans (assembly GCF_025639805.1). Classification (NCBI taxonomy): domain Bacteria; kingdom Pseudomonadati; phylum Bacteroidota; class Cytophagia; order Cytophagales; family Reichenbachiellaceae; genus Reichenbachiella; species Reichenbachiella carrageenanivorans. Next base: position 3,099,018 of record NZ_CP106735.1, read on the forward strand.
GCACCCGCTGGTTTCAAGACAATGGATTGCAAGCTTTCGTGGCTAGGCCTACTTTTAGCTATCAGCAGCCAGGTGATTATATGCTTACGGCGATTTCTAAAAATAAAAATGCCTGTGCAGATACGGCTACACTCTCTTATAAGGTTTATCAAATATTAGATGCAGCGCAGCACACCCAGTCTATCCGCTTATACCCCAATCCTGCTGCAGAAGTATTGACTATTCATACGGAGGCTTTGTTAGAAGATCTTGTGATCTTTGATGCTTTTGGTAGGGCATATACTTGCGCCTTACAGCAGTATGCTATGGGGCTATTTATTGAGGTGTCGCACTTGAGTCATGGAGTATATTTTCTACAAGGACATTCAGGTAATAATCACTTTAGTCTCAAATTTATCAAACAATAAAAGTAAAGCTATGCAGATACGCCAATATGCATGAGCGCATCTCCACGATTGATTACGGGATTATTGTTGATGGACAATACATGGCCGGTTAGGTGCGCTTTCATGGGGTGTTCAAATTCACCAAATGGCCCAGTGATCAGGCCAACTACGGCCCCTTTAGTTACTTCTTCGCCAGGCCTGAAAAACGAATGGTAGATACCTCCAGATTTGGCCCTTAGCCAAGAAGATTTTTTGATTAGTATACTGGTTCTGTTGGATTCGGGCGCTTCTGCTGTCATCTTGAGGTGTTTCATCACTCTCAAAAATCCATTTACCCCCTCATCGACAGCACTTTTTCTCAAGCGCTGAGATTCTCCTCCTTCATAGACCAAAATAGATTTGCCTTGCTTGGCGGCTTCTTTTCTGAAAGATTTTTCCCGAAAGGGGGAGTTGATAATGTATTTAGGCGAGAAGGCTTGAGCCAATTCAAAATTGTATGGATCATCTAGCATGGCTCGGATTTGTGGGTAGTTGTTGATCCGTGCCCCACCAGTATGAAAATCGATACCGAGGTCGATTAGTGGCAGAATGTCTTGTGATAATCGGTAGGCTAGTTGGCTAGCTAGCGAGCCATTTTGAGCCCCAGGAAAGGAGCGATTGATGTCTTTGCCTCCGTCGGTTACTTGTCGGGAGAAGTGGATAAAACCATAAATATTTAGGATAGGTATACATATGGTAGAGCCTATCAAAGGTTTGTTGAGCCCCTTGGCGACTATTCTTCGTACGATTTCTATACCATTGATCTCATCGCCATGCATGCCGCCAGTCACCAAGAGGGTAGGACCGGGTACCGTAGAGCGATGTACGATGATTGGGATGTCGATCGGTGTTCGGGTGGGTAGTTTGCCCACCTGAGCATCGATCTGTTTTTCTTCACCTGGAGCAATGGTTACATTGGCTATTTTAAAATCTTGTGGTGTCATAGATTAAGCATCTACTTTTTTCCTTTTCTTCAAACTATTAGTTTCAATGTACTCAATGATTTTTCCTGCGATATCTATACCTGTGGCTTTTTCGATGCCTTCAAGTCCTGGAGAAGAGTTGACTTCAAGGATGAGTGGCCCACGTTTAGACTGCAGCATGTCTACACCAGCGATTTTCAAACCCATGGCTTCTGCTGCTTTTAGGGCAGCTGTTTTCTCTGCACGTTTGAGTTTGATAATATTGGCGCTGCCGCCTCTGTGCAAGTTGGATCTAAATTCACCTTCTTTGCCTTGTCTTTTCATGGCACCTACTACTTCACCATTCACGATGAATGCTCGGATGTCTGCTCCGCCAGATTCTTCTATATATTCTTGAAGGATTACTCGGGCTTTCAGTCCTTCGAAGGCCTCTATGACCGACTTGGCAGCTTTTTTGGATTCGGCCAAGACTACGCCTAGGCCTTGTGTGCCTTCTAGAAGTTTGATTACTACAGGGGCATTGCCTACGAGTTCTAGGGTGTCGTTTTCCTCTTTAGAGAAATTCGTAAAGGCAGTTTTGGGCATACCTATACCTGACCTCGATAGAATTTGTAGGCTTCTTAATTTGTCTCTCGATCTGGTGATCGCTAGTGAACTAACAGCAGAGAAGACTTTCATCATTTCGAATTGTCTCACCACGGCCGTACCATAGAAGGTCACCGACGCACCAATCCGTGGTATGATGGCATCAATATTTTTTAGTTTTTGACCTTGGTAGTAAATAGATGGTCCTGATTCGTCGATGACGATGTCGCACTTTAGGTGATCTATGATGATGCCTTTGTGCCCTTTTTGCTCTATCGCTTCTAATAACCTTTTTGTTGAATACAAATTAGGGTTTCGAGATAGAATTGCGATTTTCATTTTGTGTTGTTTTTTAATTGATGCGATAAATTCGTTAAATCCACATCCACTATGTACCGATTGGCTAATAACTTTCGCCCCAGCAGTATAGGGAATTTCATTTCTGTACGGTCGGTTAGTGAAAAGGAGGTGTTGATCTGCTTTCCGAAAATCACGACAGTCGTTTTTATAATATATCTTTCTTCTACGTGACCAGAAGAACTTCTAATGTTTTTTGTTGTAAAATCAGAACTGTGAAATAGTGTTTCTTCGTCATTGCCATCTAGCGGGATGCTAAATACGATACTGTCTACACCATCAAAATCTCGATGCTCAATTTTAGAGCAATGTATAGAGGAGCGATTGGCTCCAGTGTCAATTTTGGCTTCAATGTTTTCAAGCCCAAATTCAGGTAAGTCTATTTTATCAATCCTTCCAATGGTCATTTTTTCCATAGGTAAAAACAAAATTTTAGAGTCACAAACAAGAATAATATAGGTGCACAAGTTAGTCTGCTTGAACGATTCAGGGGTATATATTGTGATATTTTCTTATAAATTAGAGTGTAGTTGAATGCGGTGATGTTAGCACATGGTATGTGCCTTTTGGAAAATATGTTTTAGGTGTAATTTTTCCCTTGAGTAATTAATTCTATACTTAAGCCGCTTCATGGAGAGCAGATTCTATCAGAATGTATTTGGTGGATTTTTCAGCGTGCTTGTTGAGTTAGAAGTTGACCTGATGGGTGGAGGATTTGTATAGAGGAGTAGTTGATAGCAAAGGTACTAGTGTCGTTTTTATGTTTGTGTTGTTTGTGAGAAAATTACTGCTGTGATTGAAATAGATGAGGCAGTAGATCAGTTAGCAATTTGTAGTTTGGTGGTTGATCTTTCGAAAAGGAATGGCAGGTCAATTGATGAACTTTGTGCTGAGCATCTATGCGGTGAGTACTTATGTTAGTAGAAACAGCAGCAGTCAATCATCCAACCATTAAGCTATGCAAAAAAAAGGATTCACGATTTTGGAGCAATGGATGACGAATTTCCAAATAGAAAAGGTGAAGCTAAAACTAAAAAGAGAACTATAATTGCCCTATGACTACAACCATCATTATCGTTTTCTGTTCTTTGTTGTTGATCGCTTATTTGTTCAATCTTACGTCAAAGCGAACTAAAATTCCGTCAGTCATCTTGCTACTGGTATTGGGCTGGGCTATCAAGCAAGGCACTGATTTTTTAGAGGTTAAAGTGCCTAATCTATCGGCTATTCTACCAGTGCTGGCTACCGCAGGTTTGATTCTGATTGTGCTGGAGGGGTCGTTAGAGCTGCGCCTCAATCGCTCTAAAATTTCGTTGATCAAACAGTCTTTTGTAGGGGCATTGTTGCCTATGATAGGTATGTCTTTTTTGCTGGCTTACTTGTTTTCTAGTATAAGCCATTTTCCTTTTCTCCAATGCTTGACCAATACCATACCGCTATGCATTATTAGTAGTGCGATCGCTGTGCCTAGCGTGTCGAATCTGTCTGAGTTTAATAAAGAGTTTGTGATTTACGAAAGCAGCCTGTCAGATATTCTTGGCGTTTTGCTGTTCAATTTTGTTTTGCTCTACGACAAGGTAGGGATGGCTTCTTTTGGTCATTTTAGTATCCAATTGATCGCTATCGTGTTTTTGTCCTTCGTGGCTACTATTGGACTGTCCTTGTTGATCAGTCGTATCGATCATCATGTCAAATTTATACCCATTATATTGCTGGTGATTCTGATCTATACCGTACTCAAGATCTATCATCTACCAGCTCTTATCTTTATTTTAATCTTCGGACTTTTTATTGGAAATGTAGAACGACTGAGGTGGTTTGCTTGGATCGATAAATTTCATGTAGAAGAACTTGAAAAAGAAAGTGAGAAATTCAAGGATTTAACCATCGAGTTGGCTTTTTTAGTTCGAGCTTTGTTTTTTATTCTGTTTGGCTTCTTATTGGAGACACCTGATATTTTGAATATTCAGACCTTGGCTTGGTCAGCTGGTATAGTTGCCCTTTTCTTTGGGGTACGTAGCATACAGCTATGGCTGTCAGGTTTACCATTCAAGCCTTTGCTTTTTGTCGCACCACGTGGGTTAATCACCATATTGTTGTTTATGAGTATAGCGCCATCGCTCAAGATTCCATTTGTCAACAATTCGTTGATCATTCAGATCATCTTACTGACGGCTGTAGTAATGACAGTTGGTTTGATGACATCAAAATCCGAAGATAAGGAAGATATAGAGGATGAAGGTGAAGAAAATATTGTAAAGATAGACGAGCAAGATATTGAGGAAGAGTATTAAATTTAAAAGAAGAAGTATCATTCTAAATCATTAGATCGATCATGAAAAAGACGACCTTCCTTTTGCTACTTATCAGTATATGCTTTGTGAGTGAGCGTTTGCAAGCTCAGGAATCAACGGAAAAAGAAGCAAAAAACAGCATCAGTATTTCTTTGGGACACACTCATGTGATCAAGGGGGTACGTGATGGTAAAAACCAGTGGCTTGCGTTGCCTTCTTGGGCGATAGATTACAACCGTGAGCTCAACGAATCATGGTATGTAGGCCTGCACAATGAGATAATCACCGAGGATTTTGAGGTAAAGTCTGCTAAAGAAGAAGTCATAGAAAGGACTTTTCCTGTTAGTATGGTGGCAGTTGTTGGCTTCAGACCCAAAGAGTATTTGTCGTTTATAGTTGGAGGAGGTGCTGAGTGGGCCGAAGAAGAAACCTTTCAAGTGATACGTTTGGGTGTCGAACCAGCCTTTCCTATTTCTGATTATATGGAATTAGTAATAGGAGCAATGTATGATTTCAAAATCAATGCCTATAACAGTTGGAGCATCAGCTTTGGTGTGGCACGAAAGTTTTAAAAAATATTTTGTTGTTCGGCATGGCTGTTGATAGTTGTTCGAATATAAAAAAGAGGTGCTTAGGCATCTGCCAATTAAATAATTCACATATATCGTTTACCTAATTTATTTCAAAATGAAAACTACAATGAACACCATAGGTTTTATGTTAGCCATGCTGCTAATCACCAACCTATCTTTTGCCCAAGTAAAAAGCGACTACGACAAGGAAGCGGATTTTACACAATACAAGTCATACACTTTTGCTGGTTGGCAAGATGATAGTGATAAAATTCTTAATGATTTTGATAAAAAAAGAATACTAGATGCCTTGAAATCTGAGTTTTCCGATAGGGGCATGGAATTGGTAGAAGCAGATGGTGATGCCGTGATTACGCTCTTCGTAGTAGTAAATCAAAAGACTAGCACGACCGCCTATACGGACTTCAATGGCGGCATGGGATATAGAGGCCGTTGGGGCTGGGGTATGGGAGCAGGTATGGCTACAGCTACTACTACCTATTCTGAAAATGACTACAACGAAGGTACGCTAGTCATAGATATGTATGATGCCAGTGGAAAGCAATTGATATGGCAGGGCGTGATGACCTCTACCGTTCAGGAAAAGCCAAAGAAAAGGGAAAAAACCATTCCAAAGAAAATGGCCAAACTGATGAAGTCCTACCCTGTGAAAAAGAAATAAAACAGAAATGAGGGTTTCTCTCCATATATGGGGGGAAACCCTTTTTTTAATCCCTTCTCTGGGAGTGAAAAAAAGACCACTGTAGCAAAGTGCGTAGAGAAACTGGACAACATTCTACAAGAGTCTTAACAATATTTTAACTTCACGTCTAAAATCAAATACATCATTCAAATAACCAACCCAAAGGGTTAAATCAATGAAAATACTGGCAATAGGAAGGAACTATGCAAAGCACATCGAGGAATTAAACAATGAAAGACCAGACGAACCCGTGGTCTTTGGTAAACCAGAAACGGCCATTCTTAAAAATAATGCGCCTTTTTATTATCCAGACTTTTCTACAGATATTCACTATGAAGTAGAGATTTTGCTCAAAATCTGTAAAGTGGGCAAAAACATTGATGAGAAATTTGCACACAAGTACTATGATGAAATAGGAATTGGAGTAGATTTTACCGCACGAGACTTGCAATCCAAAGCCAAAACAAAAGGGTTGCCCTGGGACTTGGCTAAAGGATTCAACGGCTCTGCGCCCATTTCCGAGTTTATATCGAAATCCAACTACGACTTGTCCAATCTCAATTTTGGTCTAAAAAAAGACGGGCAGGATGTGCAAGTAGGCAATACTTCTATGATGCTTTTTAGTTTTGATTACATTGTCTCTTATGTATCTAAATTTTTCATGTTGAAAAAAGGGGACATCATTTTTACAGGTACCCCAGAGGGCGTGGGGCCTATACAAATTGGGAACAGACTGGAAGCCTTTATTGAGGATAAAAAAATGATGGATTTTGAGATTAAATAAAATACTGCCCTTCTTATTTTTTATAGTTTTTGATGGACTGAGTCAAGACGTTCCGCAGCGTGGAGATTTCATGTTTCCCGTTCGCCCGAGACAGGAAAATTACTTGGCAGGTAGTATGGGAGAGTTGCGGTCTTCACACTTTCATACAGGGTTAGACATCAAAACCAGCGGCATTACAGGATTGCCCATATATGCTTCTGCCGATGGTTATATCCAGCGTATTCGAGTATCATTGGGAGGCTATGGCAATGCCTTGTATTTGGCACATCCTGAGACGGGAGCTGTGACTGTTTATGCACATCTCAAGTCTTTCAATGACGAAATTGCCGAATATGTACGTACACAGCAGTATGCCGAAGAAAACTTTCAGGTGGATTTGTATCCTGCCAAAAACCAATTTTCCTATAAAAAAGGGGAGATTATAGCCCTTTCGGGAAACTCTGGTTCTTCTTCTGGGCCACATTTGCATTTCGAAGTTAGGACTTTAAGCCACCGAGCACTGGATCCTTTGGATTACGGCTTCGATGAAATCGTGGATAGTCAGCCGCCAGTGTTGGCCTCAGTGGCTTTTGTGACTATGGATGCAGATGCCAGAATCAATGGCATGTATGGTCGGGTGGAGTTCGATGTAGTTACCGATGCGCAAGGCAATGCTTCTATACCAGAAGGCATCTCACTTTTTGGAAATATAGGAGTGGAGGTCTATGCGTATGATCAGTTTGACGGTGCTAGAAATAGAAATGGAATTCGTTTTCAAACTTTGATGCTCGATGGCAAGCCAGCTTTTAGTCAGCAAATAGATAAGCTAAACTTTGGCTTGCAGCGCAATATATTGGTGCACACCAATTACAAAAGATCACAAGAAGGTGGTAGAAGATTCAATAAACTTTATGTGGATCATGGCAATGGACTGAGGTTCTATGAGACCAACGAACAATCGGGTGTGCTCAGAATCTATGATCCTTTGGAGCATCGCATAGATATCCGATTGGAAGATGCCTATGGGAATATCAATCAAGTTAATATCAAAGTGAATGATAATGGATTTAGTAGGAGTAGGGATTTGAAACACACCTACGCATTGGACAGCAAAGGATTTGATGTGATGGGGCATTTGTTGGAGATAGAAAGTACAAAAGGACATTGTGATGCAATTTTCTATTTGAATGGGAATCCTGAGAAGGTAGACATGGCGTATTACACCAATACGAGTCATCACTATTTGTGGGATTTGCGAAACGGGTTGCCAGACTCTGCACAACTGTGCGAGAAGACTATATCTTTCAATTTGGCAGCGACTATTCCGTCTGAACAAAAAATAACATGGGAAGGTGAAGGGATTAGAATTGTATTTCCCAAGTATGCTTTGTTTGATACGGCATACCTGCATTATCAGAAGAGAAGGTTAGCGGATAGCTCAGAGGTTTTTGAACTGGACAATGCAGTAGTGCCCCTTCGGCAGTTTATAACCGTGCACCTTAAACCTACGGGTGTCTACGATATGCTAAAGTCTGGTGTCTATGCTTTGGATGGCCGTGGAGGGTTAGGTTTCGTAGGTGGTGATTGGGAAGGAGATGAGATGGTTTTCAAGACCAGAGATTTGGTGGCATACACGATAGCTACAGATAGTATTCCACCAGTCATTTCACAGAAAGTATCTCGAAAAGGGCGCTTAAAGTTTAAAATAGAAGATAAGATGTCAGGCATACATTCCGTCAGGGCTACGCTTAATGGAGCATGGTTACTTATGCATTTCGATGCCAAGTCTGGCTACATTTGGACCGACGAGTGGGTGGACGTGTCTGGGCAATTTTCCCTGGCCGTCAAGGATAATGCCAACAACATCACCCGTTTTGAGGCTACTTACTAGCCGTGAATACTTGTCAGTAGTAAAGCGGTTTACTCCTCAGTCAATATAAATGGGAAGCGTGTTTTGATATTCAATTATTTGAGATTAATTTCATGCATTGATGCCAAATCTGAATTCAAATAACTAACCAAAATTAAGGTCTGAATCAAAGTTTAGATCTATTGAACTTCCGATTTGATCACTTCTAAAAACTATTAAATAATGAAAAGAAAAATTGGAATAGCAATAGCAGCAATATTGTATGCTGGTATAGCAATGGCGCAAAAGCCAGTGGCGAGTTTTCCTTTTGAACAATATGGAGATCATTCGTTCATTAAGGTGAAAGTCAACGGTTCAGAAGAATTGGATTTTATTTTTGATACGGGAGATGGACTCACCGTGCTCAACATCGCCAGAGCAAAGGAACTAGGAATGGCTTCTGGGTCTGATGCCACTACTACTAGTGCCGAAGGAACTATTAGCGGAAAGCTAGTGAAACACAATGAGTTGACTGTGGGTGGTGCACCTATACACAACATCAAAGTGTATGAAACGGTATTGACACATTTGGAAATTAGCATCGGTAAAGATATCGATGGGATCATCGGATACGACATTTTAAAAAACTATGTGGTATCTATGAATTACGACAAAAAGAAGATCGACCTCTACGATCCTGCTACTTATAAGTATAAGGGCAAAGGCACGATGATGGGTATCAACTTGACATCTTTCATTCCGCACATCATGGGGCAGGTGACTCTAGAAAATGGAGAAAAAGTAATGGGTGAGTTTTTTGTAGATACTGGAGCAAAGGCTACGATAGACTTCAATACACCTTTTGTAGAATCCAATGATTTGACGTCTAAAGTAGGAGATAGTTACATCTATTTAGTTGCTGGCTTGGGAGATACGGAATATGAACATCATAGAGGCAGAGTGAAAAGTTTTGCTTTCGAAAATTTTGCTTTTACAGACATGCCAGTAGGACTGAGTCATGCCAAGAGTGGGATTCAAAATCACAAGAAAGTAGCTGGAATCATAGGTAGTGGCGTATTGAGCAAATTCAATATTGTATACAATTATGCTCAGAAAAAAATGTACTGGGAAAAATCAGACACTTATGATGATGCTTTTGTAGTGAATGCTTCAGGTATCGAATTACAATTGAGCAAAGACAAATCTCAGGTGCTGGTACATAAGGTGTTTGAAAACAGCCCTGCATTCGATGCAGGTATCGAAGTGGACACAGCGATAGATGCGATAGATGGTCAGAATGCCATCGACTTGGGCTTGGCCCAACTGAGAGATTTGTTGTCTGAAGACGGCGGGACGGTTGTGCTCACTATAGCAGGAGAAGAAATCGAATTACAATTGAAGAAGATGCTCTAAGCAATCTCCTCAACATACGATATCAATGGCTTGTAATATTTTATTGCAAGCCATTTTTATTTCTTCTTTAGTAATCGTCAAAGGAGGAGCAATACGCATGGCATTGTCGCAGAATAAGAACCAATCTGATAATATGCCGTCTTCAAGCAGTTGATGAATGATTTTATCTAGCCGTTCGAACGAATCAAAGGCAACAGCCATCATGAGACCTTTGCTTCTTACTTCTATAATTTGTTCGTGCTTGAGTAAGGAATGAAAAAGCGCTTCTTTTTCGGCTACTTGAGAAATGAGCTGTTCGCTCTGCAGTACCCTGAGTGTAGCCAAAGAAGCAGCGGCACTTACAGGATGCCCACCGAAAGTGGTGATGTGTCCAAGGATAGGGTCATGAGTCAGGTCGTGCATGATGTTTTTTGACGAGATGAATGCACCTATCGGCATACCGCCGCCCATGCCCTTGGCACAGAGCAAAATATCTGGCGTCACGCCATAGTGTTCAAAAGCCCAAAATTTGCCTGTACGACCAAATCCACACTGGACTTCGTCGAATATAAGTAGTGTTCCTGTCTTATTACAGCGTGCTCGTAAGGCTTCGAAATAGCTGCTGTCCGTTTGTCTTACACCCGCTTCTCCTTGTACGGTTTCTATGATCACGGCAGCCGTTAGGTCATCGATCTGCTCCAGATCTTCTGGACTACCAAACCCTATCTGATGGGTGTCTGGTAGGAGTGGGAGAAACGGTGCCTTGAGAGATTCGCCTCCAGCTACGGACAAGGCGCCCATAGTTGCCCCGTGATAGGCATTGCAGCATGATAGAACCTTGCTTCTGCCTGTATGCCTTTTCGCTAATTTTAGAGCCCCTTCGGTAGCTTCACTGCCTGAATTTACAAGAAATACGTTGTCCAGAGAGTCAGGTAGAGTTTGTGTGATGGCATGCGCCAATTGTACTTGAGGAGCGGTGACGAACTCTCCATAGACCATCAAGTGTAGATGTCGGTCTACTTGACTTTTGATTGCCTCTACTACCTTAGGGTGTCTGTGGCCAATGGTGCTCACACCAATACCAGAGATCAGGTCGAGATAGGCTTTGTTGTCTTGGTCGTACATATATACACCTTCGGCTCGTTCTATTTCGAGTGCTAGGGGTGACTCAGAGGTTTGACCGAGATGTTGGAGGAAGAGTTGTCTGTTGTTCATAAATAAAAAAAGCTGCCTAAATTTAATATAATTCAGGCAGCTCTAAAATTTTGTTGGAATTTGTCTTAGGCGTTCTTTCTTGCGATTGCTTTCTTAGCTGCTTCTACAATATTTTCTACGCTTAGACCATATTTTGCTAGTAGCTCTACTGGTTTTCCGCTTTCGCCAAAAGAATCATCTACACCGATAATTTCTAGAGGTTTGGGATTGTTTCTTGCTAGCAATGAAGAGATACTTTCTCCTAATCCGCCAGCTATCTGATGCTCTTCGGCAGATACTGCACAACCTGTTTTTTCTACAGACTCTAAGATCGCTTTAGCATCTAGAGGCTTGATCGTATGGATGTTGATGATTTCTGCGGAAATACCCTGTTCGGCAAGAATTTCTTCTGCTTCGATTGCCAACCATAGCATATGACCCGTGGCGAAGATAGATACGTCTGATCCTTCTACGAAGTTGATGGCTTTGCCAATTTCAAATTTCTGATTCGGATCAGTGAAAATCGGCCAAGCTGGACGTCCAAATCTCAAATAAGCAGGGCCTTCGTAATCCACAAGCGCCAAAGTAGCTGCTTTGGTCTGATTATAGTCGCAAGGGTTAATTACGGTCATGTTGGGGAGCATTTTCATCATGCCAATGTCTTCCAGTACCTGATGCGTAGCGCCATCTTCACCCAGCGTTAGCCCAGCGTGCGAAGCGCATATTTTTACGTTCTTCTCAGAGTAGGCGATAGACTGCCTGATTTGGTCATATACTCTGCTGGTAGAGAAATTGGCAAAAGTACCAGTGAATGGAATCTTGCCACCAATGGTCATACCAGCTGCGATACCCATCATATTGGCTTCGGCGATACCCACTTGTACAAATCTTTCTGGGAATTCCTTAATGAAATCTCCCATTTTCAACGAGCCGATCAAATCAGCGCAAAGAGCCACTACGTTAGGGTTTTTTCGACCAGCCTCTACGAGGCCAGCACCAAACCCTGATCTTGTGTCTTTTTTTTCTGTGTATGTATATTTAGTCATCGTCAGTCAAGATTTAGTAATCACCCAAAGTTTCTTCCAATTGCGCCAAAGCCTTTTCTAGATCTTCGTCGTTTGGCGCTATGCCATGCCATTTGTGAGTGCCTTCCATGAAGTCTACTCCAGCACCCATTTCTGTAGTCATTAGGATCAAAACAGGCTTTTCTTTTTTAGAAAGTGATTTGGCTAATTTCAAGTTAGAAACGATGTCTTCCATTTGGTTTCCGTTGGCTTCGATGACCGTCCATCCAAAAGCTTCCCACTTGGCTTTGAGATCGCCCATGTCGTTTACTTCACTGGTAGGGCCGTCGATTTGCTGGCCATTGAAGTCAACCGCAGCGATCAAATTGTCTACCTTGTTGCTAGCGGCAAACATGGCAGCTTCCCATACTTGACCTTCTTGCAACTCGCCGTCGCCCATTAGAGCAAATACGGTAGAAGTGTCTCCATTTAATTTCTTAGTCAATGCTGTGCCGATGGCTACAGACAATCCCTGTCCCAAAGAGCCAGAGGCGATTCTGATGCCAGGCAATCCTTCTTCTGTAGCAGGGTGACCTTGTAGGCGAGTGCCCATTTTTCTGAATGTGGCCAGCTCCTTTACATCGAAATATCCGCTACGAGCCAATACGCTATAAAACACAGGGGAGATGTGTCCATTAGACAAAAAGAAGACATCTTCGTTTTGTGCATCTGGATTGAAACCCTTGTCATGCTTCATGATGTGAAAATACAAGGCGACCAAATAATCGGTACAGCCTAAAGAACCACCCGGATGACCGGACTGAGCGCCATGAACCATACGAACGATGTCACGTCGGACTTGGCTTGCAATTGATTTTAATTTTTCTATATCTGGATATTGATCCATGGGAAAGTGATTTTTGACGCGAAGATATAATAGAATGGAATGAGATGCTAAATGAATCTAAAAGATATGCCCAACTTTCTTAGGAAATGACAGCGGCACACAAATAAAATAAACACAAAACACACCCTGTAGTCGCTTTATATCGTTCATATATTCCATATTTACCATTTCGGGTAGAGTAAGAAAAATAAAATCTAATATGAATTTGAAGGAATTGAAGAAGTTATTAATAGTAGGATGGTTGGGATTGTTGGCCTTTTCATCACAAGCTTATGTGCTCAAGGATTCTGTTACGGTATTGCAGCCAGAACAAAAGCACTCGATGGAGATTGGACTGACTATGGATATTTTGAGTAGATATCATTATCTCAAAATTGATATGAACGACTCCCTCTCAGCAGTCATATTTGATAATTATCTATCAGCTTTGGATGATAACAAAGCCTATTTTACTAAGTCAGACGTTGATTATTTTTCAAAATATAAATATAGACTTGATGACGATCTCAAAGAAAGAAATGTAGATGTGGCATTTCAGATTTTTAGAATATTTAGAGAAAGAGCTGAAACCAGAATCACCTACATACAAACCTTGATAGACGGAGGGTTTGATTTTTCGAAAGAAGAATCTATAGAGCTATCGAACGATGAGTTGCCATGGGCCATGAGTGAGGCGGAAATCAATGAACGATGGAGGAAAATTATTAAAAGTCAGGCATTGAACCTTAAACTATCTGGCAAAGACGATGATGGCATAAAAGAAACACTGACTAAAAGATATCAACGCTACCAGAAAGGTATTAATCAGTATAACTCGGATGATGTCTTTCAATTTTTTATGAATGCGGTAGCAGAAACGTATGATCCACATACCAACTACTTTTCACCTATTTCTTCTGAGAATTTCAATATCAATATGAACCTTTCCCTAGAGGGAATAGGAGCGAGACTTACACAAAGTATGGATTATACGGTGATCAACGAAGTGATAGCTGGAGGACCTGCATTCAAAAGCAAGCAGTTGCATAAGGATGATAAAATTATCGGAGTCGCCCAAGGTGATGAAGAATATGTGGATGTGATCGGGTGGAGGTTGCAGGATGTAGTGCAGCTCATCCGTGGCCCCAAAGGTAGTGTGGTACGTTTGCAGTATCTAAAAGGCGATGACGAAGCCATCGTGAATGAAGTGAAAATTATTCGTGAAAAAATCAATTTAGAAGATGAATCGGCCAAAGCGGAGATGATTCCAATTTCTAAAGGCAACAAAGTCTATAATCTAGGAGTGATCACTATCCCCAATTTTTACATGAACTTCGAAGATGCTAGAAATGGTGTGCCAGACTATAGAAGTGTATCTAGAGATGTGCAAAAGTTGATAGCAGACCTGCAGACTAAAAATGTAGATGGGATCATGATTGACCTTCGTTATAATGGGGGGGGGGCTTTACCCGAAGCCATCAACCTTACGGGCTTGTTTATAGACAAAGGTCCAGTCGTGCAGGTAAAACATAGTAACGGGGAGATAGATGTACAAAAAAACACTAACGGAGGCGTTTTTTACGATGGCCCATTAGCTGTGCTGGTCAATAGATTTTCAGCATCAGCGTCTGAAATCTTCAGTGCCGCTATCCAAGATTATCATCGAGGAGTGATCATAGGTGAGACTACCTTTGGTAAAGGTACGGTACAGCAGATGGCGGGCTTCAATAGATATTATCCTAATTATCCAGAGAAAATGGGCAATTTGAAATTTACACTTTCTAAATACTATCGAGTATCAGGGAGCAGTACGCAAAATATTGGAGTAACCCCAGATGTGGAGTTTCCTTCTGCTTTCGATGCGTCTGAGTTTGGAGAGAGCTCAAGGCCTAATTCACTCAAGTGGGATCAGATAATTTCGTCTTATTACAAGCCAACTAATAATGTGAATAAAGATATTGTAGGGCATCTGAATACGCTTTTTCAAAATGACCTAAAAACAGATGTGGATTTAAAAAACCTACAAAAAGATATTGCCAAAATGAAGGCCAATCAGGATCGTAAAGAGCTATCGCTAAACCTCGAAGAGCGCAAACAGGAACAAGATAAAGACACAGAAGAGAGTGACAAACAAAAGAAATTGTCCGAATCTGCTGGTCGTATCTATCAGGAGTACACCACGACAGAAGAAGATCAAGAAAAACTGCGTGAAGATCCTTATTTAAAAGAAGGCTTGAGGTTGCTCGCCGAATTAGTTAAGTAATCTATTTGATTGCCATGAACGGGTCATTGGTTTGGATAGGAGTAGGAGTAGCATTAAGTCTACTGCTCCTATTCAACCTTTGCTTTACGTTTTTATATGAGCGTCTGTTGTTTCAAGGTGATTCGCTGCCAGATGATTATTCCTTTAATTTTGATTTTGAATACCAGGAAATTAGGCTCCAGCCAGCACCTAACGTGCAACTTCATGGGCTTTTGCTCCAAGCCAAACAGGCAAAAGGGGTTATTCTATATTTTCATGGCAATCGAGGCAACCTGACGCGGTGGGGGCAGATAGCAGACGAAATCAGAAAAACATATACATATGATGTGTTGGTGATGGACTATCGAGGGTATGGCAAGAGCATAGGAACCCGTAGTGAGGCTATGCTATATCAAGATGTACTTACCACCTATGACTATGCACATGACGAGTTGGGTTATGACCAAGTCGTGATTCATGGCCGATCGATTGGTACGACTATGGCTACTTACCTAGCGGCGCATAGGCCAGCTAAGCAACTGATTTTAGAGACACCTATGACACGTCTTCGAGCGGTGATACCACTGCTCAATAGTTTGTTGATTTATAAACCATCGCTGAAGTATGAGCTAGACTCCAAAGCCAGGATCAATCAAATTAAATGTCCGATTTTGATCTTTCATGGTACTAAAGATAGGGTTGTTTCTTACGAATTAGGACTTGAGTTGTATAATGAAATCAATAGTGAGAGTAAAAAAATTATAACAATTAGTGGCGGTAAGCATAATAATTTGGATAGTTTTGAGATTTATCAGCTAGCTATGAGACGAATTTTGAATTAACGCCAAGGTGTTTCTTGGTTATATAGCTGAATGAAGAAGAAAATATTACCTCTCCTAATATCCCTTTGTTTAGGGTTTGTACTACATGCTCAGGATGTCACTGTTTACAACAGCCCACACAACCTAGACAATACCATTTCCAAGCTTTATTTTAGTATCGATAAGAATGGGTTTTCTTATGTGAATACGCAGGAGTATAAGGTCAATCAAAAAAATGGAGGAGGGGCAGGATTCAAAGGACGAATTCAAGTCATTAGTTTTGAGACCTCTTATATAGAACAATTAGCAGCATGTGAACCCACAGCTATGCTAGACATGCCTTTTAAAATTCTCGTATGGCAAGACGGAGATGATACTTTTTTGGCATACACCAATGCGTCACATTTGAATGGTAGATATATGATTCGCGGTTGTAATGATGTGATTAATGGAATCAATAAGTCGCTCATTAGAGTGGTCAATGACGCTATCAGAACTCACTGATGATTTTAGCAAACTGTCTGTAGAATTGCTGCGCTTTGTCTGATTAATTTCATTTATTTGCTTGTCAGAAATTAATCCCTTTAACCGTGGCCGTTACCTATCAGGACATCCTCAGTAATCTTAAGAATAATCAATACGCACCTGTTTATTTTTTGCAGGGCGAAGAGTCTTATTTTATCGATGAGGTGATCAAGTATGTAGAACAGCATGCCATGGATGAAGGCATGCGTAGCTTCAATCAAGTGGTAATCTATGGCAAGGATGCCAATATACCAGATATTATCAATCACGCCAAGGGGTTTCCTATGATGTCCGAGCGCAAGGTAGTGATCGTGAAGGAAGCGCAAGAAATCGCCGGGTTTGCAAAAGAAGAAAATGAGAAGATACTGATTAGCTATCTCGAAAACCCCCAGCCCTCCACAGTTTTAGTCTTTGGCTATAAATATAAAACCCTCGACAAACGTAAAAAGGTAGGGAAAACCATCGATCAAAAAGCAGTGATGATGACTGCTACCAAGTTTTACGACAACCAGATACCTGCTTGGGTAGAGTCATTTGTGAAGTCGAGAAAGAGAACCATCGATCAAAAAGCCCTACAGTTGATTGTAGAGAATATTGGCAACAACCTGACTCGTATAGCCAATGAAATAGATAAAATGCTGATCAATATTGGGGATGAACCCAAGATTACGGCAGAGCATGTCTATAAGAATATTGGGATTAGTAAAGAGTACAATGTATTCGAATTACAGAAGGCGCTCACGTTTAAGAATGTGATGAAAGCCAATGAGATTATTACTTACTTCAAATCTGACCCTAAATCGAACCCACTTATCCCGATCATTGCCAATTTGTTTTCTTTTTATAATAAGATTTTGTTACTGCATCATTCTAAAGACAAATCGGACAAGCATTTGGCATCTTTGTTGGGAGTGCATCCGTTTTTTGTGAAAGAGTATAATATGGCAGCAAGAAACTACCCGCTTGGAAAAGTGGTAGCCAATATACGTTACCTGAAGATTGCTGATATGAAGTCTAAAGGAATAGATTACCCAAGTCAGCCAGAAGGAGAAATCCTGAAAGAATTGATTTTTAATCTAATCCATTAATTTCGTTGTATTAAATTTAATACTTTCCATTAGCACGACGTTATACCATTATCTAATCTGATTATTAGCATTAAAATTAACATTTTGAATTCAGCAACACCTCTTCGAATCCCTCTCTTTATTCTGTTAATCATGCTGACCTTTAGCCTTAGTACAGTGGCTCAGCCCATCATAGATTTGCAGATGAGGTTCAATCACTCCAAGGATCTCTATCAAAGAGGAGCTTATAAAGCAGCTAGAGCTGAATTTACTCATTTGCTGAAGGAGCCTTATCTCGCGGAGGCGAGCTATTTTTTAGCTTCTAGTGCTATTAGAGCAGAGCAGTCGGATGGGGAACAGTTGATGACTGCTTTTGTGAAAAACTACCCTTTTCATAACTATGCGCAAAATGCCTATCTAGACATTGCAGATTTTTACTTTGGAAAAGGCGAATATGAAAAAGCACTAACTAGCTATAACAAATCAGACGGTTATCTGTCTAATGAGATGATATTCAAAAAGGGCTATTGCGAATTTAACCTTGAGAAGAACGAACAAGCCTTGAAAACCTTCAAAAAACTAGACGGAACATTTTCTACCTATCAAAATGATGCGGCTTATTTTAGGGGGTATATCTATCATAGCCGTGGGGATTTCAAAACCTCTTATGTATTTCTGAAAGAAGCATTTGAGTCTGAGAAATATCGTAAACCAGCGATGGAACTGTATGCCAGTACGCTTTATCAAAATGGAGAATACAAAGAGCTGATACAGTTGGTAGATGCCGAACTGACACCAGTAGACAACGGCGTGGTGCTCAATTTCCTGGCCGATTCACAATATGCATTGGAGAAGTATCGGTCGGCAGCAGCCAACTATAAGGATCTTTTTAAATCTTATGGTAAGCACAGAAACGAAAGGAACTATTTTAGAGCAGGCTACAGTAGTTTCAAAATTGAAAACAAGGACGATGCCATTGAATACTTGAAAAGATCTGCAGTAGCCGACGATAGTGTGGGCGCATATGCATCCTACTATTTAGGTGTGATCTATACCCAAAACAACAACCTGCCATTCGCCATTACCTCATTTCAAAATACTGCCAAATATCCTACAGTTATCAAGGAAGATGCCTTGTATCATCAAGCCAAATGCTTGATGGAGTTGCCAAATTTTCAAGGTGCTATAGAAGTGCTCAATACTTACCGTGAGGCCTACAACCCAGGAAGATTTTCGGTAGAAGTAAAGGAAATGTTAGGTACGGCTTATGCTCAAACCAATGATTACGACTTAGCGATTCAGCATATCGAAGGGCTAGAAAGACTCACACCACAGCTGAAGCATACTTACCAAAGGGTGTCTTTTCTCAAAGGAGTGGCTTTGTTCAATGACAAAAAATTTAGTCTGGCTGCTGAGATATTTCAGAAGTCGCTCATACATGACGAAGAACCAAATATTACGCAGCAAACATACTACTGGATGGGAGAGGCACAGTCGTTGCTGGATCAGCAGGAGGAAGCGTTGTTCTATTACAAAAGTGTGAGTAGAGGCCCTAGTCATGAAGTGTATATGAAGGCTTTGTATGGACAGGCATATGCTAGCTACAACTTGAAAGATTATACCAATGCCGCTCGTGCTTTTAAACAATTCGAAACGGCCTATACGAGCGATATCAATGAGAAATACATGGCTGATGTCTTATTGAGAATGGGAGATTGTCAGTTTGCACTGAAAGAATATCAGCGAGGTATCGATTACTATCTGAAAGCAGAAAAAGCAGGTAACAAGAATAAAGACCACCTTTATTTTCAAATAGGGTTGCTCAATAGATACCTAGACAATGATCTCAAGGCTAAGCAGTATTTTACCAAGTTAGTAAAAGAATTACCAGAGTCTTCTAAGGCGGATGACGCCTATTTTCAAATGGCACAGATAGACTTTGAAGAAGGCAACAACAAAAAAGCCATGGAAGCTTTTCGTTTGTTTATGGTCAAATACCCAAATAGCAATTTCATACCGTTTGCGTTGCTTAGTCAAGCAGTGGCCTTCGACAACGAAGGGCAATCACAGTCTAGTGTGTCCAACTACAAAGAGATCCTAGATCGATTTCCTAGACACCAGACAGCCAATAGTGCATTGCTTGGTTTGCAAGACAAAAACACACAAGGCAAATTTGATGATTTCGATGAATACTTGAGGAAATATAAACAAGCAAACCCGAATAGCGAAGCCTTAGAAAATATTGAATTTGAGACAGCTAGAGCTAATTATTATAGCCAGAAGTATGAGCTGGCCATTAGGGGATTCGAGGATTTTATCAAAGCATATCCTAAGAGTTCGTTGATTCCTGAGTCGCAATATTTGATTGGAGATGCGTATTACAGAAGAGAGCAGTTCGACAAGTCTTTGGTGTTTTTTAAAAAATTAGAAGATCAAAAGGACTTCTCTAAACATGCCAAGGTGTTGTATCGTTTGGCTTCTATAGAAAGCCTCATGGGGAATTTGGATAAAAGTAATGCTTACTATTATCAGTTGGGAGCGGTATCTACCTCTTCTAGAAATATCATCAATGTACACAGTGGATTGATGGAAAATCATTTTGAGGCCAGCGAATACGACTCTGCTATTTATTACGGTGATGCGCTCTTGAATAACCCGCGAGTGGGGGTGCTAGTGAGTGCACAGGCCAATTTGATTATTGGAAAATCTCAATATGAAAATGATAATTTAGATAAAGCACTGGAAAACCTTTTGCCGTTGGTGAATAATTCGCCAGACGAAAGAGGAGCCGAGGCTTACTATTATATCAGTAAAATTTATTACGATCAAGCCAAGTATGATCGGGCATTGGAAAGTCTTTTCATCTTGACCAATAATTTTCAAAACTATGAAATATGGCGAAGCAAAGCCTACCTCCTTATGGCCGATATATACATCGAAACCAACGAATTGTTTCAAGCCAAGGCTACACTTAATTCACTCATAGCGAATGCTACTTTAGAAGAAATAATAGCTGTAGCGAAGGTGAAACTCCAGCAGATTGAAAATACGATTGACTCAAACGAATAAGAAAAAGATAATGAAGATTAATATCAAACATATTTTTATTGCTTGTCTCATGGGGGTGTCGAGTCAGTCTGTCCTGGCCCAAACGGAGTTTAACATAGATGGGGAAGTGCAGGACGCAGAGGTTGTGATCGAAAAGGAGCGAAAGATCGAACTTAATAAAGAATATAAGTTATATGAATTCATCAAGTGGAAACCAGCTACGGCTACGCCAGTAGCCAAGCCGAGTGAGTTTAAATGGTACATCTACGACGTAGCCAATGAACCCATGCAGTTTGCGCCAGCCAAAGCAAAAGTGCAACAAAAGGAGAAAAGCTACCAGCATTATGGCAAAGCAGGTTTTGGCAATTATACCTCTCCGTTGCTCGATGTAAGCATGACCACAGCTGGTGATGCCAACCAAATGGTGGGGCTCAATATCAAGCATGAATCCTTCGGGACAGGAGAAGTAGACGGCAAGAATAGTGGGACGGCAGCATCAGAGATCAACCTTTATGGAGCAATGATTCGCGAGCAGATCAAATTGGAGTCTTCGCTCAATTATAGATTGGAGAAAAATTATTACTATGGATACCCTGAGGGTACTGTGGTGAATAATAGCGACATCAAGCACAATGCAAACTTTATCAACCTAGGTCTGTCAGCCACAGATAATCAACTGGAGGATGCTTGGTCGTACAGTGCAGGGGCCAATTTTAAACATTACTCAGACAATTTTGACGTAAGTGAAAACACCTTTTTGACTAGTATAGGTGTGGGCTATGGCGAACAGTTTTTTCTAGATACAGACCTCGCACTTTCTAAATATACAGATACAGGCATAGACGAGTCGCGCTCTTACGTGCGATTGAATCCTTATTACCGATTGACTATTCAAAGGCTTCAACTCGACGTTGGTCTTTCTGCGAGCTTTCAAAATGACGACATACCAGATTTGAGCAGTAGTAGGTTTTTTCCTTATGCCAAAGCAAGCTATTCGCTCACCGAAGATTACACCGTTTTTGCTAAGCTAGACGGGGGGTATACGTTCAACTCTCTCTATGATTTTGCACAAGAAGTCGGTTATTTAAATCAGGCTGTAGGTATAGTCAATTCACAACGTTCGTTTGACCTCACTGGGGGGATTACAGGCAATCTGATGGAACAGCTGAGCGTAACGGCTATGGTGGGTTATCAGTCGATAAAATACTTGCCTATTCTGCTCAATAATGCGGCAGATCAGTCTCGATTGGATTTGATCTACGATCCTGAGCATTCAAATGTTTTTACTTTTAAAGGCAGTGCTCAATACGAAGTTAATGATGCCCATCAGGTATCACTTGGCGTGAATGTTTATGGCTACTCTTCGAGCAGCTATGATCAGATCTACCATAGACCTACTTCGGAGATTCTAGTATCTGGTGATCATCAGATCATACCAAAGCTCAATGCCAAATGGAATTTTACTTTTACGGGTGGTTTGGTTGGTAGAGACCAAGCGACAGATACGGATATTATCCTAGATGCGATTCCTCAATTAGACCTAGGACTACATTATCAGCTCAAAGAACAGTGGGGAATTTTCTTGTCAGGAGAAAACTTGATCAATAAAAAGTATCAGCGTTATTTGTATTATACTCAGCGTGGTATTCAAATCAAAGGTGGTGTGACTTTTAGACTTTAGTCACCGCTCATCTTACCTGCAGTTTCGCTTGACTTTTTCTGCTTTTTTGCCTTAATTGTTAATTCAGCATTAAGGGAAAGTTATGAAAAGAAGTCTATTCATTACCATGAATTGTCTCGTCGGTTTTGCACTTTTTGCCCAAGACATCTCGGACAATGGTAAAAACCTTCACGATATTTGTCCAGCAGAGACCTGCACCTACATTACCTTCACTTCCACCATCTATTTCCCCTTCGAAGAAGACAAGCAATGGGAGATTCGGAATATGGAAATAGCCACTAAAAAGAGCGGCCATTTTATGGCTACAGGAGATTTGTATGTACATGGTTTAGACACAGGAGCGGCACTTTCGCTAGAGTTGGTTTTTATTTCAGAAGATGACAAAGAGCTGTACCGGCAAATCATTCCTGAGTTTGAGTTTTATAACGAGCCTACAGGAGCAGAACCTTTTTTTATGATAGGGCAGATGGACGAAGAATTGGCTAGCGTTGTCAGCTATGTAGATGTAGACATCAATGGCAGCCGACGCATGCCGTATTATGAGATTGCATCAGACTGCTATCATGCCTGCAAAGAACACCAGCTCAATGAAGCATTGAAAACCTTTCGTAAAGCCAAATAGGCTTAAATTCTAGCTTGATAAGTGTAAAGGTCGTAGTATCGACCTTCTTTGGCAATCAGTTCTTCATGCGTGCCTGATTCTGCTATCTTTCCTTGTTCGATCACCAGGATTTGGTCGGCCTGTTTGATGGTGCTCAGGCGATGAGCAATCACAAAAGTGGTTCGCCCCTGCATCAATGTTTTCAAACTTTCTTGTATAAATGATTCACTTTCCGTGTCGAGATTAGAAGTGGCCTCGTCCAGGATCAGAATTCTAGGATCGGCCAGTATAGCTCTTGCAATAGCGATACGTTGTCTTTGACCTCCAGATAGTTTTACACCTCTTTCGCCAATGACGGTGTCTAGGCCGTCTTCGAACCGATCAGTAAACTCCTGTACATGAGCTGCATTTACAGCTTGTAGTAGTTGTGTTTCGCTAGCCTCGGGTCTGGGGAAGAGTATATTTTCTTTAATAGTTCCTTCAAACAAAAAATCATCTTGCAAGACTACTCCCAGTTGTTTTCTAAAGCTTTCTAGTGTAATAGTAGACAAGTCTGTGCCATCCAATAGAATTTGGCCTGACTGTGGGCTGATAAAGGAGGCTACCAAACCTGCAATGGTGGATTTTCCTGAGCCAGATGTGCCAACTAGTGCGGTGACGGAACCAGAATTGGCCTCGAATGAAATGTCTTTGATTACATTTTTTTCTTCTTCATAGGCAAAGCTTACATTCTCAAATTTCACCTCTCCTTGGATGCGAGACATGTGGTGTGTGCGAGAGGGGTTTTCGGCTTCAGTAGTCATAGACATGATCTCTTCTGTGCGATCCAGCCCAGCAAAAGCTTCGGTGATTTGGCTGCCAATGTTGCTCATCTGAACGATGGGTGCGATCATAAAACCCAAATAGAGAGTGAAAGATAAAAACTCACCAAAAGTAAGTTCATCGTTGATGATCATATAGCCACCTATGCCCATGATGCCTGCAGTAGCCAGTCCAAGTAAGAAAGTAGCTGAGCTGGTAACCAATGCAGTTGAGGTTAAGCTTTTCTTCACGTTTTCATATAAACGTAAAGCGCCAGTCTCAAAAGTTTTAATTTCTTGTTCTTCAGCATTGAATCCTTTGATGACTCGGATACCGTTGAGTGTTTCTGTAAGTCGGCCTGTTACTTCAGCATTGATCTTGCCACGAGCACGAAAGATCGGTCGTATGTAGCTGAATGCCTTTAAAGAGATGACACCAAAAATGATCACTGGTACTAGTACATATACCGTCATCATGGGGCTGATACTAATCAATAGGCAAAGAGAAATAATGGCGGCCAATGATCCGCCAAAAAGCTGTACCAAACCAGTGCCGACGAGATTTCGTACGCCTTCTACATCACTCATGATACGAGAGACTAAGGCGCCACTTTTATTATTGTCGAAAAAGTTAATGGGTAGTTGGATGATTTGTTTTTGCACTTTTACGCGAAGTTGGGCGATGAGGTGTTGGGCTTCTACACTGAGCAATCGGGTGAGGGCAAAGCTCGTGGTGGCTTGTACTATTATCGAACTAACTACTACGATAAGTAGGGTCTTGAGTAGTTCAAAGTCTTTGTTGGTGATCACATCATCGATCAGGTACTTACTGGCACCTGGGAGAACCAGTCCTGACAGACGACTAATGATGATTAATACAAGTCCTATAAGGAGAAGGTTTTTTCTAGGAAGGACAATGGTCTTGAAAACGTGACGTAATGAAGCTTTTTGCTCACTCATAAGATAGGATGTAAAAAAAAATATTCTAATCTATTACGGCGTTTTTGCCAAATAGATTAGAATATCTGTGTAAGTCTTTTAAAAAGATTAATTCATAAAAATGAACCCGATGAATAATCCAACAGATTGTACATCTACATCTAGTTTAGAAGTTTTGAAAATGTGGTCGTATCGAGCACCTATATTGATGCCGCCACCAGCTACTCCGATGGGAATAAAGGCACCAATCTCTGGAGCAATTGAGAAGTGTGTGCTGGTTTCGCTCACATCGTAGATGCCAAAAGCTATTCTTTGATTCACGAAAGTAACCCCTGCGTTGGTGCCAATATATGGTCGGACGCCATAGTCTTCTCCAAGATAGAAATGAATATTAGCCATCAGCGGGTAGGTGTTGAGGTATCGATATTGTTTGCCTGTAAGATCAAAGATACCGTCTTCAGTTTCTATTCTTTGTGTGCCGTCTTGGGTGTCGTAGTAGACTTGCCATCCTCCTTCGCCCCCTACAGATAGGTAGTCGTAGATAAAGGCTCTACCGCCAATTCTTAATCCTCGGTAACTTTCATCTTCGATGAAATCTTGCAGGTCTCCAACAGGAAGCCCTACATTCCAATCGATGTGAAATACGGACATTTGTGCAGCAGCATTGAAATGAGTCAAGCCTGCTACTAGTGCTATAATGATATATTTTTTCATGGTCTTGATGCTTTATTTAGATAGGTAGTCAGCAGATTGCTCGAAAGCTTGGTCGACGTAGTTGTTGAGTAGAGAATGTTGTAGATTAGAGCGTAGGAGGCCGTCTATTGCTCCATTCCATAGTACATTTTGAGTGTCTTCTGTGCTAATAGAGGAATCTATCATGTGCATAAGGATGCTGCCAGATGAATAAGATACGACATAAGTAGGGGGGTAATATGGGCCATAGCCCCAGCCTCCATACCAGCCACCTCCCCAGCCCCAGCCCCAGCAGCCGTAGTAGCATCCTCCTCCACCTACTACGTAGTTGTCGGTGAAGATGATCTCAGGTATGATGATGAGGTCGGGTACGTTTTTGTCGCTTGGGTTTTCCAAGAGCGTGTAACCCAGATTTTTCATGTTTTTTTCTATTTGAGCTACCAAAGTGGTGTTGTAGTCGCCATCGTAGATGTCATTTTTATCGTCCCATACAACTTCTGTTACAGCAAAAGTAGTTTTGCTAGTAATGTCTGCCGAATTGGGTTTGAAAGTAACAATAGTGTCGAGGTCAGCAGTAGCTATATAGTCCTCTTGTGGATAGCAGTTGCTGAGGATCAGCATACATCCAAGAATGACAAAGTGATTGTAAAGCTTCATTTTAATAAAATTTGGTTTAGAAACGTTCAACAAAGTTAATCAACGATTGATCTATTCTAGAATAGAAGTTTGATTATTCCTCAATGACAACGGCCATCCATTTCAGGTCAGGACTTACCGCTAGTCTAGTCGCATCTGTGAGGTTGAAAGAGCCCATGTTGGCTATGAGTTGCCAGCTTTGGTCTGTTGCAGGGTTGAATTTGTAAATTTTCTTTTGGTCGCTGAGAAATGCTGTGCCATTCGCAGCCCACACCATATCTTCGGCTCCTTTGATGCACTCGGTGATGTAGGTGACTTTATCTGTATCTGGGTCGTAGCTATTGAGGTACCAGATATCGTCTGATTCTTTGTGTATGAAGCTAATTAGTTTCTCATCAGGAATCTTACTCAGTGATCTACCAGGGTTCATCATGATGATTTTGAATTGTGCATTTTTGGTGTTCCATTCTTGTAGCGATGGAGGGGAACCTACCACATAAGAGAAGACGGTCTTTTTGTCAAACCAGCAGTAGTAGCCTATTTTTTGCTCAGAAGGGATGATTTTGGGTTCGCCTCCTTTTAATGGATACATGGCTAGTACTTGGCTACCATCTTTGGCTAAGATAATGGCTGAGATGTGTTTTCCCCCTGGTGTGGGTTTGGGTGAGTATTCGCTGCTGGCCGTGTTGGTTAGTCGTACTTTTTCTTTGGTGGTTAGGTTTAGTTTTACTATGTCAGTCTGATTGTCGAAGGTGGCCGCATAGACTATTTCTTCATTGTTTAAAAAAGAAGGTTGATTGTCGTAGCCGGGGTTCTTACTGAGGTTAATGGGGTTGGCGAGTTTGTATGTGCCATTTTCTTGTTTTAGTTCAAACAAGAAGACTTCTGTAGAAGTCTGAGCCACTCCTAGAGTCTGTTTGGTCAAAAGTACTGCGGCGATGAGTACGGTGGATACAATGCTACGCATAGATTAAAAGTACAAATATTATTTCTTTTTCGACTGCTATTTTGATTTAACTGCGATGATAGCACCTCCAAGTACGGCTAACGCGCTAATTAAACCGGGCAATGAAAGTGTGTCTGGTGCAATCCAAGTGACTTCTAAATAGGCCAAAATAGTCATTGCAAAAATAGTAATGAGTGGATTTAATGTAATAATGATCCCTACTTTGTTTGCATCGGCATATTTGAAAGCCTCTCCCAAAAAGCTATACGCCACTAGCGTATTCAACCCTAAAAACAACATAAGTAGCCACATCCCTATATCCATTTGTAAAATACTTTGATAATCTACGAATGGGGCTAATGCAAATGTGGAAAAAACAAAGAGTACTAAATTAATCGCGCGTACAGGGTACTTGCTTACGAGTACTTTCTGACTGACAGCATATACTACCCAGCAGATGGCTGCTAGAAATACGATAAGGGAGCCTTTGTTGTACAAAGCTTTGCCTTGGTCTAGGGTATTGCCATGCTGATAGTGATAGAAAAAATAAAAACCACAAGCGGCGGTGGCTATGCCTGCTAGTTGACGCTTGGATACTTTTTCTTTAAATATGAAGATGCCTATGATTCCTACGATGAGAGGAGCCGACTGTATGATAATTTGGGCATTGTTAGGGCCTGTAAGGTGGATGCCTGTGATGTAACCCACGTAGTTGAGACAAAGTCCCAAGGCAGCTACTAGCGAGAGCCATGGAAAGGGCTTCATCGCTTGCCATTCGTCTGGTTTTTTGATTTTGACAAATGCAAAAAGGAAGACTCCAGCGGTCATAAATCTAAACCAAGAAACGGTGATTGGGTTGATCTCTGTTACAGCTACTTTGAGGGCGATCGCCAAAAAACCCCATAGTAAGGCAGTGAAGCAGGCGAACATAATTCCCTTTTTTTGATTTTTAGGTGTGTTTGTCATGGCAAATGTGTGGCGAAGATACGATGATTTATCGCTCTAGATTTGGTGCGGGCGTTAAGTATTTTTCAGATGCTCAACAAAGTATTTAAGCGCTACAAGCTCATCTCGAAGTAGGCCACATGGGTTTGGTAATAAAAAGCTTCAGAGAGGTATGAAAAACCAATTTTGGTAAGTACCTGCTGAGAGGCCTTATTGTCTAGGTCTGTGACGGCCACCAGTTTGTCGATAGCCAAATGAGCCTTGGCGTAGTCTACAATGCCTTTAGCCACTTCAGTGGCCAGTCCTTTTCCCCAGTAGGGTTTGTCTAGCCGGTAGCCCAGTTCTATATGGTCTGTGTTGTCCAGTTTTTTCAACCCACCCCAACCAATAAAAGAATTGTCGGATTTAAGATAGGCTGGCATCAGCCCAAAGCCGTTTTTATGGTATTCGGCCAGTCGAGTTTGTAGCCAGTGTTCGGATTCAGGTTTGGTTCTTGTTTTTCCACCTGTTATGTATTTTAAGATTTCAGGGTCAGAATCCAGGTGGCGGACTTGCGCCAGTGTAATCGTATCAGGCGAGTGCAGATTAGTTCTTTCGGTCGTGATTATCGGTGTGGAGTCCATGTGTTAATGCTGTATCTTAGCAAGTAAAACAAAATATTAAAGAGAATGAAGAACGGGATTATTTTTTCAATGTTACTCTGTCTCATTTTGGCTTGCGCTAAAAAAGAGGGTTCGAAAATATTGTCGCCTCAGCAATTCAAAAATCAAATTGTTAACGAAACAGAAACTTATCAAATACTGGACCTACGCACTGACGAAGAAGTGGCGCAAGGAATGGTGCCTACGGCCGAACAATTAGATTATTTAGAAGAAAAGTTTGATGCTAAGTTGAAGAAGTTAGACAAAAACAAAACCTATTATATCTATTGTAGATCGGGCAATAGAAGTGGAAAGGCCATGGCGCTTATGACCGAATTGGGGTTTGAGAAAGTATATGACATGCAGGGTGGTATGCAGGCTTGGGAATCGGCTGGGATGGAAATCGAAATGCCTAAATAGGCTTATTCGTATAGTAGATATTTTTTTCTCTTTTCCTTGAATAGATCTAGATCTGATTGCCAAGTGGCCCGAATGGCATCTTCTGTCCAGCCATCTTCGATTTGTTTGCGCAATTTTTTAGTTCCCGATAGGTTGGTGAAGAAGGCATTGAAGTACTTGCTTTTGTCTGGCATCTGCTCATAGCATTTGATAAGATATGATAGGTCTATTTGATTAGGGACAATCACTTGTCGCAAATCATACCCGTAGCATACTTTGTTTTCAAATTTCGGATATTTAGAGGCGGCAGGAATACTGATAGGTGTAAAAGTAAATGAACCAAAACTGGATTCAGGATAGCCTACTGTTTGAAATGGAAAAGAGGTGCCGCGACCTACGCTTATACTTGTGCCTTCAAACAAACACAGCGAAGGGTATAGTGCTATAGCCTGCTTATTGGGCAGGTTGGGAGAGGGGATGATGGGCAAGTCGTATGGCGTGTCATGTGTCCAATTCTGAACAGGGATTATCGTAAGCATTAGACTGTCTGCTCCTTTGAGCCAGCCTTCTCCGAGGATCATCAAAGCCAGTTCACCTGTAGTCATACCATACACGATAGGGATTGGGTGCATGCCAACGAAAGAGGCGTAGGCTTCTTCTAGTACTGGGCCGTCTATGTAGTGAGCATTTGGGTTGGGGCGATCTAGTATTATCAACTGTATGTCGTTTTCGGCGCAAGCTTCCATCATGTAGTGCATAGAACTGATGTAGGTGTAGAATCTGGCGCCTACGTCTTGTATGTCGTAGATCACCACATCTATGTTGTCGAGCTGCCCGTCTTTGGGTTTTGTGTTTTTTCCATAAAGGGAAATGATAGGCAGACCAGTAGTTTCATCGTAGCCATCTAGTACTTTTTCTCCATTGGATTGGTCTCCTCGGAAGCCATGTTCTGGAGCAAATATGGTGGTGACCTGTACGCCATTAGCGAGGAGCGTGTCTAGCAAATGTGTTTCGCCGATTTTAGATGTGTTGTTGACCAGTAGTGCAACTGTTTTACCTTCTAACTCAGGCAAGTATAGGTTTGTTTGCTCGGCGCCAGTCTGAATGGAAAGAGGCTGGAGCGGCTGGGCTTGGCAGCTCCAAGATAGCACACATGCTATAGTGAATGCGAGGTGGTTAAAGTATTTGACTATCATCAATAATTTTGACCCGATTTAATTATTTTACATCCTTTTTCGGAGTACTCAACGAATGTAATTGTAAAATTTGAATTTTCCCTATTTCATATCCAAACGTATCACTTCTGAGGCCAATTCGTCCTTTTCCTCGACTATTTCTAAGTTGGCCATCATTAGTATCAGTGCAGGGCTAGCCGCTATGATTTTGGCTTTTTTTATACTCGGAGGTTTTCAGCATACGATCAAAGAAAAAATTTACAATTTCAAAGGGCATCTAGAGATCACCAAATACAACATGGGCAATGCACTCGATGAAAAGTCGATTAGTTTTGATTCTGATTTTTATCAACAAAAGGCTCAATTCGAATTTGTCGATCATGTACAGGCTTTTGCTTTCAAACCTGGTTTGATCAAGACGGAAGAAGAGGTGGAAGGTGTAGGTTTTAAAGGTGTAGATAGTCAGTTTGATACGGTGAGATTTGGAGAGAATATGCGCCAAGGTCGTTTTATTCACCACCCCAAAGAAGGTTACTCCAATGAAGTGATTCTCAGTCAGCACATCAGCAATAAACTCCGATTGTCGATTGGGGATGAGTTTATGATCCATTTCGTGCAAAATCCACCAAGGTTTCGGAAATTGAAACTGGTGGGCATATACGAGACAGGGCTTGAAGAATTTGATAAAAGTGTGATGATAGGAGACCTCAGCATGATCCAACGTCTTAATGGCTGGAATGAGGATCAGGTTGGTGGTTTTGAGGTTTTTGTGAAGGATATTGGGCAAATTGATGAGGCAGAGGACATACTCTTCAATGCCATAGATGCAGACCTATACGTGGACAAGGTGAGCGATAAGTACAGTCAGATTTTTGATTGGCTGGGTTTGCTCAATCAGAACGTGACCGTGTTTTTGGGCTTGATACTCATCGTGGCATGTTTTAACATGATCTCTATATTGCTAATCCTAATTTTGGAACGGACTTATATGATAGGGGTATTGCAGGCATTGGGGGCGAGCAAGAGACAGATCAAACGAATATTTCTTTTTAAGGGCATTTTACTCGTAACCAAAGGACTGATCTATGGAAATGTGATCGCATTATTGATTGCATTGCTACAGGATCAATTTCATCTGGTGCCACTTGATGCGGCCAACTATTACATGTATTATGTACCGATCTCTTGGGATTACGAATCGTTGATCGGACTTAATGTGTTGACTTTTTTGGTAGTGACATTGGCATTGGGCATACCTATGACTGTGGTGTCTAGGATCAAGCCGATAACGGCCATTCGCTTCAATTGATTCATTAGTATATCCTTTCTTTGTGCGAGAACCTACGATGGAGTGGCAGACTTACAGCCTCTAGCTAAGCGCAAAAAAAACAGGTAAGCATAAAGAGCAGAAGCACTATTTCTGAGAGACTTTATTGATGAAGAACAACTATAGTGGTGATCTGTAATTTCTTTTAAAAATCAAGCTATCTATTTCTTACTTCCAATTAATCCTTTCAATTTTGGCGAATGGATTATCAGAAAATACTCGATGAAATTGCTATAGAAATAGCTGCCCTGCCCAATGACGGTGAAGTAGCTAATTATATACCTGAATTGGCGAAAGCTAACCCAGACAAATTCGGTATGCATCTCACTACGGTACGCAATGAGCACTTTGCTGTAGGCGATGCTGAAGACAAGTTTTCTATTCAGAGTATATCCAAAGTTTTTAGTTTGGCGATGGCCTTTTCTTTGATGGGAGAGAAGCTTTGGAAGCGAGTAGGAGTAGAGCCTTCTGGAAATCCCTTTAATTCGATCGTGCAGTTAGAGTACGAAAATGGAATACCTAGAAACCCATTTGTAAATGCTGGTGCACTTGTAGTGGTAGATGTGTTGCTATCCGAACTCCAAAATCCCGAAGAGGACTTGTTTGCCTTTGTTCGATCACTGACAGGCTCGACTGACATTACCTACAATGCAAAAGTGGCGCAGTCAGAAAAAGAGACTGGGTACCTCAATTCTGCTTTTGTCAATATGATGAAGGCCAAAGGTAATATCGTCAACGATACAGAAGAGATTTTAGACTTTTACTACAAACAGTGTTCTATCGAAATGAATTGTAGAGAACTGGCTTCAGCTTTCTTGCACTTTGGAGAAAATGGCTTGGCCTATAGTCACGCTGGGTTTAGCCTAACGAAAAGTCAGGTGAAACGCCTCAATGCACTGATGCTATCCTGTGGGTTTTATGATGAATCGGGTCAGTTTGCCTTCAAAGTAGGGTTGGCTGGCAAGAGTGGTGTAGGAGGAGGAATTGCGGCAGTGTTTCCAGAGGAGTTTGCTGTAGCAGTATGGAGTCCTAAGCTCAATAAAAAAGGGAATTCGGTAAGAGCTTTTAATAGCCTTGAATTATTGACAACCAAAACTGAATCGTCAATATTCTGACTATTTTCTCTAGCTAATAAAAAGACCTTGCGATCTCAATGTCTTTTGATCAAACGAGTATCAAATATAAAGCTACAGGTATAGCTTTCATTACTATGGTAAGTACGATGATCGGCTTTCTAACTACTTTCATGATCGTTTTAATTTAAGTATCTCTTACAAATATGTAGGATTGATTACATAATAGTAATTCGTACATTTTCCTAAATTTTCTTATAGGTAATTCTCTTAAATTGGATTATGCGTATATGATATGGTATTAATAGTGATTAATGCATCACTTATCTAAGGTGATGATTTGATAGTAGATGAAGTTTTATGGTACAATTTGGTGGGATTAATTGTACTATATTGATTTTTAAAACATGACCAATAGGTGATTGTACTATATGATTGTGATATTGTGTAATGTTAGAAGAGTCGGTCGCCAGATATTTAATTGGCAGAATGGTAGCAACATTAGTCCTGACATTTAAATTATTTTATCGCTAGTTTCTTTGTTATGTTTTTAGGAATGGCGTCTTTGTGGAGAGTGATACTTATTGTTTTCAAGCGCATGTATGATTCACTCATGTTGATGTACCCGTCGTTGGATATGTAGTTTGAATTGTTGCCCCAGCTGTTTTTTACCTTGTAGTAGGTGTTGCCTTTCTGATCTTTGAGCATGCCTGTGATGTGCATCAGGTGATCGTCTGTGGTGGTGTAGTTTTCGAATTCATCTTGTCGGTACTGCTGAGTCACGTCTAGCTCTGGATAGATTGCGTCTAATGCAACTTGGTTGTTTCTTTGGTCTGCTGGAATTACAGCAAGACCATGTTTGGCAGAAAAGGTCGGCTCACTCACGTCACAATCAAGCTCTACCGAATAGCCATTGGCTAAAGAGTGCTTGAGGGTTTGAATCAGCTCATCTAAAGGCAAGTTGTAAAAGCTGCCGTTGCTAAAATTGTCGGGGATATTAAGAATGAAACTGGAATAAAACGGCTCATGAGTAAATGAGGTGAGCGATACGTAATCATCAGGATTGATGCTTGTCATCTTTGAAAATGACTGAGGGGTATACGTTTTTCCTTCAAAGGTGAAAGTCTCTGGAGTCGCACCGATATATATGTCGAGCACGGCATTTATGGTGGCCCTCCATTTTTTACTTAGTTTTTTGTTAGGGTTTTCTACGTAAGTGGTCAGCATGGACTCGAGTATGGCTACCATTTCTTTATGGTTATGATAGCTGCTGCCAGCGTCTAAGCCATTGTAGGCGTCTTGTGGCACGAGTCCATTGGCTTTGATGGAATTGAGTACATCATGTGCCAGACCTCCTTCGCTAAAGTTGGCTTTACCTTGTCGCATGATGTAGTTTTCAGCCTTGTCCATGTAGGTTTGACGAACGGTATACATCTCTGACAAGTCAATGGTTTTGCCTGTTTTTCGGATGATTTCAGATTCTATAAAAGAAGATGCAGAAAAGCTCCAGCAAGTACCCGTTTGACCTTGACTGATGATGGGAGTAGACGCTAGGTCAACCGTTGTGGAAAATTCGTAGGTATCTTGAGCATGTATGCTCAAAGACAATGCTAAAGCTGCAAGAGTGAATAGATGTCGCATGATTTTATTTACCATTATTTGAATTCCGAAGATATGAAATCTTCAAAATTTTAAGTTTATCAGACAGTAGAGTTTGATGAACGGTAGGGCTTTATCCCAGTTTTATCAAGTACTCATCAATGAATTCTTGCTTTCTTTTGAGTCGATACTGCATGACCCAGCGAGGGTGGGGTACAGGTACGATTTTTTTGAAAAATCCATGTTTATCGTTGAGTTGTTTGAGGAATTTTAGGTTTTGCCCTTGTCCGATACTGTAGGCTACTGATGTATCTATAGAGAATTGGAGTTGCTTTTTTATCCAGCTGACCATGTCTGTTTCAAAAATAGATTCCCAATCAGGTAGGTCATAATAGTTGAGGTTTTTCCCGTCTCGTACATAACCTAGTGGAGACATTCCAGAAATATAAAATTGGCTATAGAAAGCTTGTACCCCACCGAAGGCAGCTATTATTTCATAGATAAACTTAGCGCTTAGCTCTTCCCTCTTTTGAAAGGGATTGGAGATGCCACAAACTTCTTCTAAGCGTATAGGGTCTGTAAAAGGCACACCAGTAACTCCACCACCAAAACGGCCAGGATTGATCCCGAAAAGCATTCTTCGGGTTTGGTAATCCGCATAGTATTTTTGGTAAAATTGAACGGTGCTTTCCCAGCCTTCAACTGTTTGGTAGGGGTTGAGCGTTACCACTTCTTTAGGAAGCAGAGCAGGAGGAGAGAGGGATTGGTAAAAATCAAGAATCTGATCAGACACTAACATAGTTATTACATTTAGTACTCAGTTCAGATTCTTGAGGTATTTAGTTTCTACGGTTCAATTCATCTCGCAGTTGGGCGGCCTTTTCATAATCCTCTTCAGCAAGTGCCTGATCGAGCATTCGATTCAATTCTTCTACAGAGTGCTTTTTGATGCCTTTGCCTTTGGCTTCCTCTTTAGGTTCGCTATCGGCAGAGGACATGGTGTCTAGTTCTTCTTCAAATTCATCGGTGACTACGATACCAGCTTCTTCCATCACTGCGGCATTGGTGTATATATCTGCGTCGAACCTAATACCAATGGCTATCGCATCCGATGGTCTAGCGTCTATATTCACTTTTTTGCCATGGCTATCGATACAGACGATCTTAGCAAAGAACACACCTTCTTTTAGATCAGAAATGATGATTTCTTTGACGTCGATCTCGAAATTGCCAGCAAATGACTTGAATAAATCATGAGTCATGGGCCTGTTGGGCGTGATCTTTTCAATTTCAATGGCAATGGCTTGTGCTTCAAACATGCCAATGATAATGGGTAGTCGTCGACCACCTTCCGATTCGCCTAACACCAGTGCAAATGAGCCTGATTGTGCATGGCTGGAGGATAATCCTATAATGTCCAGTTTTATTTTCTCCAACTGTCTAATTAATTGTTTAATGCCTTGATGGCTTCTGTTAATTTAGGTACCACCTCAAATGCATCGCCCACGATACCGTAGTCGGCTGCTTTGAAAAATGGTGCTTCAGGGTCTTTGTTGATTACTACAATGTACTTCGAAGAGTTGACACCAGCCAAATGCTGGATCGCTCCTGAAATACCTACAGCTATGTATAGGGAAGGCGCTACTTTGATGCCCGTCTGTCCTACGTGCTCATGGTGTGGCCTCCAGTCCATATCTGATACTGGTTTGCTACATCCAGTAGCTGCGCCGAGTGTCTTGGCTAGGTCTTCGATCATGCCCCAGTTTTCAGGGCCTTTGAGTCCTCTACCACCTGATACCACAAGATCAGCTTCAGGTAATAATATTTCTCCTGTTGCTTTTTCTTGTGAGGTTACTTTTACTTTGAAATCTGCATCTTCTGCATTCACAGCGAAGGCTTCTACAGCTGCGTCTGCACCGTCTTCTTTGATGATGGCCGCATTCTTTTTGATGCCTATTATTCTTTTGCCTTCGGTCAAATCTACATTGGCGAAAGCCTTGCCTGTATAGATACTACGCTTCACGGTGAAGCCGTTTGACGTGTCTGGCAGTTCGGTTACATTGGAAGCCAATGAAGCACCAATTTTGATTGCTAATCTTGCGGATACAGGATCGCCTAGTGACGATTTAGCTAGTACTATGGTTTCTGCACCAGTAGTATCTACGGCTGCTGCTAATGCCGAAGCATAGGCTTGGATATTTCCTTGTTTGTATTTTTCGTCGGCTACATGTAGTACTTTGTTTGCACCTGCTTTTCCTGCGGCTGCTAGTGCCTCTTGGCTCGCTTCGCCAAAGGCAATGGCTGTGACCTCACCACCTATGCCTGCGGCATAGCTTACCGCTTCCAACGACGATTTTTTGATCTCGCCTTCTGATATTTCTATGAATACTAATATGGACATGTCTATGATTTTTTGGGCTTAATAATTAGAGTACTTTGGCTTCGTTTTTCAACAGATCCACCAATTCAGATACGTTGTCCGCATCGATCATTTTTACGGCTCCTTTGGCAGGAGGCATTTCGTATGTACTCAATTGAGTCTTTGCCGTGTCGTCTGTAGGTTCTACTACATTGAGTGGTTTGGTTCTGGCAGTCATGATGCCTCGCATGTTTGGAATCTTCCATTCTGCTATAGGCTCCTGACAGCCCAATACCAATGGCAAATCAGCTTCTAAATATTCTTTTCCTCCTTCTATTTCTCTGGTCATTTTGGCAGTAGAGCCTTCGATGTCTAGCGTCATTACAGGAGAGAGTGACGGCATGCTGAGTAGTTCGCCTACCATGCTATGTACCACGCCACTATTGAAGTCGATCGACTCGCGCCCCATCAATATCAAATCATAGTTGCCTTCTTTGGCTGCTTGGGCTATCTGGTTGGCTACGAAGTAGGAGTCCTTAGGGAAGGCATTGATGCGAATGGCATCATCTGCTCCTATGGCTAGTGCTTTCCTCAAGGTGGGTTCGGTTTCAGCTTCTCCCACGTTGAGTACCGTGATACTCCCGCCAGTTTGTTCTTTGAGTTCTACGGCTCTGGCCAATGCGTAATCATCATATGGTCCGATGATATATTGCACACCCGTCTGATCAAACTTGGTATTGCCTTCAGTAAAGGCAATTTTGGAAGTCGTGTCTGGAACGTGCGTAATACAAACAAGAATCTTCATGTGTTTATTTATTAATGTTGCTAATTAATCTATAAAATTTTGAGTCCAATTGCGAATGATAGAGGACTAAAATCCGAGACTCAATGTGCCACGAATATAGCAAAATCGACATCAACATCATGGGAGAGGCTCAATATTAATTGAGGAAATGAAGGGCTATTAAAAAATGAGAAGAGTAATAAACACATGGATCTTATTGATGACCGACTGTGTATAAAAAGTAAAACTGGTTCATGTTTAGACCCAGCCTAAACATGAACCAGTTATGCATTACTTTATGGTTTTTTTGATCATACCGCACTTTAGCATCTTGTCGCCAAAGTATGGGTTTTCAATTTCTTTTTTAGTGCTAAACCAAAAGGCACCAGTGTTGTCGAGAGCCATAGGGCAGTAGCATTGGTTGAGTTCTCCAGATTCTACAGACCCTTCGAATACACTTTCCATGGAGTTGTTGAGTTCAGAAAATATAGCTCGGGCAGTTTCTATTTCGCCAGCATTTAAAATCCCATCTGCAAAACTTGCTTGTTGTTCTGTACTTTCGTCTGTTTTTAATGCCTTGCTCAGTTCAGCAGCAAATGTCTTGGCTGTTTCATAGTCTGTAGCTACTAGTGCATCTCGAAGTTTTTCGTAAGCGCTATAGATGGTTTGGATGCCTTTGCTTTTGAATTGTACGCCATCAGCGGCTGTTTCGGTTGCGACAGGAACTACGGCTTCTTTTGTTGCTTCTTCTTGGCTTTCTTTAGGGCTGCTGCATGCAGATACGAACAGGCCTGCTATGATCAGATAGGTGAATTTCATTTTGGTTTGATTTACGTTACGAGATCTTTTTGAAGAACCAAAATTAGATAATTTGATCTCAACTTATGGTTTGATGATTATAAAAATGGTATTGTCATAATTCAAGTGACTTGACAACTACTTTCATCTGATGTGTTTGTTTTTCGAAATATTCATTCCAGTATCGAGGTTGTTTTTATGTGTAGCTGACGAGGGCTTATTTTCTTTCTAATATGACTTGATCTTCAAATAGTCCATTGACTACTGTATGGGCATATTTGTTGATTTCCATAGTGGTTTGTTGATGTTTTTCTAGGTCATATTTGAAGTGGGAAATCCATACCAGTCCATTGCCGTCAAATTCGTTGTAGTCCATGAGATAGTAGAAATTGGCTTCTAATATTGTGTAATTGTGATTGGAGACGGTTTGAAGGTCATCATATCTGGATTCAAAGTATTGACCAAATTTGTAGCGCCCTTTGGCGTGGCTGGCGAGCTCTTCGTCGGTAATGTCTTCGTCGTCCGTGGAAATGTTTTTTACAGGAGTAGCTGTTAGCACACCATCAACTCCTAGAGAGTAGAGGTGCTTTTTGATCTCAGAACGATTGACTTCGTCTCCTGCAGGTTCATCTTCGAATAGGGTATATCCTGCTACTGCGGGTACTCCTTTAGATTTGAGATATTTAACGGCATCCTTTTCGAATTCCTTTTTGTCTTTCTCATTTTTGGCCATACCAAATACTGCTACCTTTCTAAAGTGACGAGACTCATAGTTAGGATTTTCCCAGACAGCATCTAGTACTAATGTTTGCGAAGTCGCACAACTAGCAAGTAGTATGATTGAAATGGAATAGTGAATGATAAAACGCATGTTTGAGCAAGATAAAGTGGCAATTGATTAAGTTATATTCAAGGCTAAAACTAATCAGTATTGCCTTAACTGGGGATACTTTGCTATTTTTAACTAAATAATATTACTGATGTCTAAGCTTATTCTCTTTTTATTTTTCCTAATCCTTGCTCCATTTATATCAACTGCTCAGATCAAGTCGCTTAAGGTTGGGGTTATTACAAATTATCCCAATCTTACTTTAGTAAGTTTTACAGTAATAACCATAGATGAAACTCAAAAGCTACTGGGAGGTGATGTGGCCATTGGTCAATTCGTAGCCACTGTGCTGAGCTACTTGAAGGATGGAACAAATGCCAAAGTGATCATGGCTAGATCCATCGATTATGATCGGACTTTTGTTTGCAGTTTTGATTACCCTCATGTTTGTTGCCGTTTTGTATCGTGTTTTGTTTAAAGTCAAATAGAGATGATTCCACAATCAGTACAACAATTGAATATAATGCCTTACCGCTATCACATCATATTAGTAGTGATACTGGTTAATATTCTCGTTCCAGGTTTTTTTCCTGATGATATTCGCACTGCATTTGTTGCACCTGCATTCAATGTGCTTTTGCTGGGTGCGTGTTTTTTGGTGATTCAAAGAATGAGAAAAGCAGCTATGTATATAGCTATGGCTGGTGTTTTGGGGGTTATATTCAATTGGTTCGATGGTTATACTGGACTGATTGGGTTATTGATATTATCCATTTATGTGCTGATTACAGCCTTTGAGCTGTTTAGTGATCTAGTGAGAAAAGAAAAGATAGGATTACCAGAGATTTTGGGTGCATTCGATGGTTATATGCTTATCGGGTATATTGGAGCTTTGTTGTGCCTTGCTATACATATCGCTGAGTCAGGAGCTTTTGCTCATGTGGTATCAGGTAGGGCAGGAGCACAGGATTTGTTGTATTTTAGCTATATCACCATGCTTACAATTGGATATGGCGATATAGTACCACTTATCCCCGCATCCAAGGGCTTATCAATTGTTTTAGGGTTGATTGGTCAGTTTTATTTGGTAGTAGTTGTTGCCACTTTCGTGGGAAAATTTTTAATACATTCAAACGAAAAATAATAAGTATAGAAATGAAGATGAAAAATAAATGGACGCTGATCGCCTTGTTGCTTGTTTCTCAGCTGGGGCATGCGCAATCATTGAGCGAATGGTATCAGCAATTGTCTCCTTCAGTTGTCAAAGTTATTATTTCCGAAAAGGAAATCAGACCCCAAGATGGTCAGATGGTAGATGCACAGGGCATCGGATCAGGTGTGCTGATTAGTGATGAAGGTTTGGTGCTCACGGCCTCTCATGTGGTGCAGACTGCCGACAATATCAAAGTGCAATTCAACGATGGAGAAACTATTCCAGCCCATGTGGTGGCTTCGGCTACTTATGCAGATGTGGCTACGATCAAACTGTCTTGGCTGCCCAAGGGAAAGCATCCAGTGAAGTTGGGTAATTCGGATTCTACTAAGGTTGGTGATGAAATATTTATGATTGGGTCGCCTTATGGATTAGACTATAGTCTCTCTGTAGGGTATATCAGTGGCAGACACATCAAAAATAAATTTGCTCATGGGCAGCCCGCTATTGAGTTTTTTCAAACAGATGCAGCCATCAATCATGGCAATTCGGGCGGTCCTATGTTCAACATGAAAGGAGAGGTGATCGGTGTGGCCAGTTTTATACTCTCCGAGTCTGGAGGCTTTCAAGGGTTGGGCTTTGCGGCTACTTCCAATGTCTGTCAGGCTTTGTTACTCGATAGCCCTACGCCATGGACAGGTATGGTGGCTGTAATGGTGGCTGGTGAGTTGGCCAGTGCATTGAATATCCCACAAGGAGCAGGTTTGCTTATCCAAAAGGTGACTTTGTTTTCTCCATTGGGTATGATCGGAGTGAAGGGAGGTAATATCCCTTTGGAGATCGCGGGCGAATCTGTCGTGATCGGAGGAGATGTGATTCTGTCGATCAATGGCATACCGCTGTCTAATGAAACCAACCTAGAACGAGCCAGAGAATCCTTTGCGGATTTGACACCTGGAGACTCTTTTGTTATTACCGTATGGAGGGGTGGCGAAAGAGAAAAATTGAAAGGTAAATTTGGAGATAACTGAGTCAGATAATTTGAACCTGCATGATGCATTAAGAAATCTATTTCGAGATTAAATAGCTTCAAATCAGACACTTCGTTTCGTTTTACTCATCACTATAGTGGTGGTGCTATGCTTTCTTCGCAAAACTTCCTGATTTATCGCTTTTTAACCGCTCATCACGAAGCCCTAATGCATCATGCAGGTTTAAGCAGTTAGTAGTTGTGCGTTTTTGCTAGCACGTGGAGGAAAATGACCTTTTTCTGTATCGTCATTACCCGATGATCGATCGGGTAACCTTCATGGACGGGTGTTACAGCGGGGTGTTATGCTTTTCTGACCTCCCTTCGTTGGGTTACCACTGTAATGACGTTTTTTTATATCTAATTGGCCCAATGAAGGAAATCCTAATGGGAGTTTATCCTTTTTTTAGCAGTTGCTCTCGCTTATATATGGCCAATCCGAGTCTTAATTTATCATAAGGCATCTTTTGCTCGAAGTGCTCAAAAAGAGGTTTGAGCTGCTCTGTTTCTCCTGTTT
This sequence comes from Reichenbachiella carrageenanivorans, assembly GCF_025639805.1. Classification (NCBI taxonomy): domain Bacteria; kingdom Pseudomonadati; phylum Bacteroidota; class Cytophagia; order Cytophagales; family Reichenbachiellaceae; genus Reichenbachiella; species Reichenbachiella carrageenanivorans. The sequence goes on from NZ_CP106735.1 coordinate 3,140,593, forward strand.
TAGCTATGCCTTCAAAAATTTGATTTTGTTCTTGTTTGCTGATGTAGCTCGATAACTCGATGTCCTGTCCTTGCTCGTAGAGCGTGGCCAGATGAGAGAAGATAGTGACGATATTCAGGTTTCTTTTCTTAGCGATTTCTTTAGGCTCCAGGCCATCTTTGAGTAGTTCGAAAGTCACCAGATGGGTTGCCCCTTTTATTTTCTCACCTTCGAGCGTTTTTTCTTTAATAAAGGTGATGATCTCATTGATAAACTCTCGACCATACTGGTCTGCTTTGCGCTGTCCTATACCAGATATATTGAGTATCTCGTCGTCTGTGGTAGGCCTGTGAATCGACAGCTCTTGGAGCGTAGCATCACTGAATACCAAATAGGCGGCTATGCCTTGGGCTTCCGCTAATCGCTTTCTGAGCGCTCGCAGACGCTCGAATAGGGCATCTGTTTGCTGCGCCTTTTTGGTAGGAGTAGTAGGCGTGAGGCGTTGCTTTCTTTCTTCTTGTGATTCTGGTTTACTTATTTTTACTTCTATTTCGCCATAGAGCGCTTTTTTGCCAAGATCGGTAATTCTCAGAATGTTGTGTTGGTCGAAGGCGATTTCTAATAAACCAAGATTTAGGAATTGCCCAATAAAGTGTTGCCACTCCATAAATCCATGGTCTTTGCCTACTCCATAAGTTTTGATGTTTTGATACCCCAGTTGGAATAAGTCCTGTCTGCCAGAGCCACGCAAGATATCGATGAGCATACGTGAACCCACTTTTTGTTGGGTACGAGCTACAGCAGATAGAGCCATCTGTGCTAGCTTGAGCCCATCCATAAACTCAGGAGGGTTTCGGCATACGTCGCAGTTGCCGCAGTCTTTTTCGAGTTGCTCGCCAAAGTAGCTAAGTAGGAGTTTTCTTCGGCATGAGGTAGCTTCTGCAAACTGCTGCATGCGTTGAAGTTTGGCCTCTAGAAGTTCTTTTTGTTCACCCTGCTCGATAAACTGTTTGAGTTGCATCACGTCGCTGTAGCTGTAGAATAGGAGGGTTTTAGAATTTAGTCCATCTCTGCCCGCGCGGCCGATTTCCTGATAGTAGCTTTCGAGGTTTTTGGGTAGGTTGTGGTGGATCACCCAGCGTACATTGGATTTGTCTATTCCCATGCCGAAAGCGATGGTGGCACATACCACTTTGAGATCGTCTCGGATAAATCGCTCCTGAACTTTGTCTTTGACTTGGGCATCCATGCCAGCATGATAAAAATCCGCATCTATGCCTTGCGCCTGCAGCTTGGCCGTTAGACTTTCTGTGCTTTTTCTACTTAGGCAATAGATGATGCCAGATTCGTCAGGTTGTTTTTTGATCCAGTTGATGATGGTCTCCACACGTTTCTGCGCTGGTCGTACGTTGAGGTTTAGATTTGGCCGGTCAAACGAAGCCAAGAAGGTTTTTGCATGGACGATATTCAGTTGGTTGAGGATGTCGGTACGGGTGGCTTTATCGGCTGTGGCTGTAAGTGCCATGACAGGCACTTTGGGGAACTGCTCTTTGATAAATTTGAGCTTTGTGTATTCTGGACGAAAGTCATGACCCCATTGTGAGATGCAATGTGCTTCATCTACGGCGATCAGGTTGAGCTTGGCTGATTTGAGTACATTGAAAAAATCTCTGGTCATTAATTTTTCTGGTGAGACGTAGAGTGCCTTGATCTCTCCAGCCATAAACTGCTCTTCTATCATGCGTTGCTGGCTGCCTGTGAGTGTGCTGTTGAGAAAAGCCGCCGATACGCCATTTTGGCGCAAAGCCTCTACCTGATCTTTCATAAGTGAAATGAGTGGAGAAATGACTAGGCAGGAACCATCTTGTACCAGCGCTGGGATTTGATAGCAGATGGATTTTCCGCCACCTGTAGGCATGATCACTAAGGCGTCTTGGCCTGCGAGTGCCTGACTAATGACTTCTTCTTGCAGAGAGCGAAATTGTCCGTAGCCGAAGGTTTCTTTGAGTATGGTAAGGGCTTTCGCCAATAGTTCGGTGTTGGGCAAGGTGGTACTTATATTCGTCATGTACTTGATAAGACTGTTCTCTCAGAAATGCCCTCAAAGCTAGTGAATATTGAAGAGTCTTTTGGTGAGTAAGTTGTATTGTTGGTGTTTTTGTAGAGGAGGAGTATAAGTGCTTGTTTCTTGTCGCTTAGCAATTACTTCTGGGATAAAGGGAGGGTGTATGACTTACTCATAGAGGCTTATTTAGACTTGATAAGCTCCAGAAGAATAGGTGAGTTCATAACTGTGCGAGTAAATCTCGAAGACTATGCCAAAAGGGTCTTCCACATAGACCATCTTGAAGGGTTTTTCATTTGGGTAATATTCGCGGATGGGCATACGTTGTTTCCCTCCATGAGCTACAATCTTTTGGGTCAATGCTTCAATATTTGGGTCTTGAACACAAAAGTGAAAAAGGCCTGTGTTGAATGGGTTGAAAGCGGGAGCTTCTTTTGTGCCATTAGGAAATGAAAAGAGTTCGATACCTATGCCGTCGGAGGTAGACATATGCGCGATTTCGAATTCATCCCAGTTTTCTCCAAATACATCAATACACATTTGTCCGATAGCTGTTTCTCTTTCTTTTTTAACTGTTGAAGGCGCCATGATCACATACCAGCCCATTACTTCTTGATAAAAATGAACGGCTTTTTCTATGTCTGGTACTGTGAGTCCGATATGTGAAAAGGATCTTGGGTATCTGGTTTCTTTCATGATACTTGTTTTTTTGAATGTCGTAAAATGCTGCAGATTAATCTCCAGTATGGATTAATGAATGGTGCGGTAAGAGCATACGATAATACCTATTTGAAGGTTGGTCGGATTTGAAATATATATGAGTTGAAATGCTGGTGATTTCGGTAATAGATAAGTGTGGGTTCTAAAGACAAAAAAAGCCTTGCAAATCATTGATTTACAAGGCTTTAATTCTAACTAAGAGCCCCCAGTCGGATTCGAACCAACGACCTACTGATTACAAGTCAGTTGCTCTGGCCAGCTGAGCTATGGGGGCAATAAATTCTTTTGTTTTGCTAACCCTTTTGGTTATTTGCGTGTGCAAAAGTAAGGTAGAATTTTTCTTCTGCAAGCTTCTCTAGAATTTAATTATCAACTTTTTTTTAAGCTACTGATTATCAATGTTCCGCGTAGGTAATCAACTTTAGCTCTTCTTTTAATTCTTCTAATTCTAGCTCTGCTTTTTTGATTTTTTCTTCAAAATCCTTCAACATCTCTGAAGCTGTTTTGGAATTAGCAAAGAAGCCTAAATTGTTTTTCCAGGTAGATACGTCTTTTTCTAGTGTTTGAATTTTGCGTTTGATCGAGTGCTCCTTGCGTTGGAGTTTGTGATCACCGTGAGGGCCTGATTTGATTTTGTTGATTCTTACAAGAGATTTCAATTCGGTCAATTCATCTTCTTCGAAATCTTTCGCCTGAGCAATCACATTGTTTAGTGCTTCTTGATACCTGTTTTGGATCGATTTGATCGATTTTTTAGGTACAAAGCCTATGTTGTTGAAGGCATCTTGTAGTTCGTACACTTGCTCTGGGAGTAGGTCTTCTACTCCAATTAGCGCTTCTAGTGACGTGCAGATTTCTTCCTTCTTTTTTAGATTGTCTTCATATGAAGATTCCATGTCTTTGGAATGTCCACGTTTTTTGTTGAAAAATTCATCGCATGCCGTTTTGAATTTTTTGTATATTTTTTCACGTTCTTTTTCCTGGTACAGGGCCTATTTCTTTCCAGTCTTTCTGCAGTGTCTTGTAGGCGCTGGCCGTTTCTTCCCAGTTTTCGTTATTTTGGAGTTCAACAGCCTTTTCTACTAGTGCTTGCTTGAGCTTGAGATTTTCTTCTCGTTGAGCATCCAGTGTTTTGAAGAACAGCGACTTGTTGTGAAAGAATGATTTGAAATCCCCCCAAAACCTTTTGTTCACCGCTTTGGCTTGATCTTTTGGCATGGCACCTACTGTTTCCCATTCTTTCTGAATGGCTAGCAGCTCCTTGGTTTTGGAATTCCATTCACCGATGTTGTCAGAGGTGAATTTGGCATATTCAGCGATCCTTTCAGCGATTTTAATTTTCTTCTCGTAGTTCTCACTCAATTCTTCCTTGAGGTGAGATACATAGTCTTTTCGTTTGGCATATACTTGATCCGAGGCAGCCTTGAACCGCTGCCAAGTATCTTCTTGTGCTTCTTTGGGCACGGGGCCAATGTGCTTGTACTCCTCATGTAGCTCATTCAATCGTTTGATGGCTTCATTTAGGTTTTCTAAGGCATCTAGCGATTCGGCTTGTTTGCACAAGTCTTCTTTGGCCTCAAGGTTTTTCTTTCTGTCGAGTTCTTTGAGTTCGAAGTAAATGCTTCTATGGTCGTAGTATCGATCCATAAGCGCATTATAGTTGGCCCACAGGGTACGATTGTGCTGGTGATGAACAGGTCCTATAGCCTTCCATTCTTCTTGCATTTTTTTGAGTGCGTTGATGCTTGATGTGTTTTCATCGTCATCCACAAACACTCTTAGTCTTTCGAGTAATGCATTTTTGAGTTCAAGATTACGTTCTTTCTGTTTCTCGTGCTCTTTGGCATTTTTGGATTTCTTTTCTCGGAGAATTTTGTAGTAGGCTTCAAACTTGATGGAGCATTCTTCGAGTTTGTATTGGAAGTCGTCTTTTGAACCTCCATCAGCTTCAAATCTCTTTAATGCTTCGGCGCGCTCTGCTTGGAATATTTCATCGTAGCTGCGCTTGATTGCTCCAATGGTGCGAACTTTTTTGAACCCATCTTCAGTGTTAGAGAGATCGGCGAGTGCTTGTGTGAGTTGCTCTTTGGTGTAGTTGGTGTAGTCGATTTCTTCTTCCTCATTTTCCTCCTCTTCCTTGTTGTCTTTCTCATTGGTGGAGTCAGATTTAGGAGTGGCGTCCGTTGGCTCTTCATTTTGGGGAGCGGCTTTGGCTATGGACTCAGCTACAGGAGTTGATGTTTCTGAGCTAGGCGTTTCTACGGGTGCCGTTTCTTCTACTTCCGAGGCTTCTGCTGCAGGTACTTCCTGCTTTTCGGCGGGAGTTTCTTGTGCGACTTCTTCTACAGCAGGAGCTGAGGCTTCGGGTGCAACTTCTTTTTCGGGTGAATCGGAGGTGGGATCAAGCGTATCTTCTTTTTCGTTTGTTAATTCAGGTTTGCCCTGAACAGCCCCCGGATTCGTTGATTTGTCATCAGTGGATCCAGTCATATCATTCTCTTTAGTCATAACTCTTTTTCTCTACTCTTTGCAATTTATGCAATTTTTATGGCATTAGTTCATATTTGGATCTGCGGGGTAATTAGCAAACATTTTGAACTTGCCACCTAGGCTTTTTAATACTTCTTTCCAAAGTGAGTTTTCATCAATGTCGAAAATATGACTAGCTGAGATACCTTTGTATACGATCCATGATTTGGCTTCTAGTTCTTCTTCGAGTTGGCCCGCAGCCCATCCCGAATAGCCTAAAAAGAACCTGAAATCTTCTGGCCTTAATTGTTTGAGGTCTATCATGGACAGCAACTGGTCATAGTCGCCTCCCCAATAGATGTCATTCCCGATCAGTTGGCCAGAAGGCATGGCTTCGGGGGCTCGATGAATAAAGTGTAGGGTATCTTGCTGCACGGGACCTCCGATAAAGAGCTTCTCTTTGAAATCAGAAATTTGATCGACTACATCCTCCAATAGTGCCGAGGAGGGTTTGTTCAAAACATAGCCAAATGTCCCGTTTTCGTCGTGCTCACAGATCAAGACGACAGTGCGTTCAAAATTGGGATCTGGTAAATAGGGCTCTGAGATGAGTACATCTCCGCGCTCAGGAGTGAATTTTTGTTTTGAATGAAAATAATCCATAGGCTCAATAATTTTAATGTAGTCGGGGAGATAGCGGCATGGCTTCCATGATTTTGCCTTCTATCTCGTTCATTTCCTTTAATCGTGTATATACTTCGTCTTCGTTAAAATAAATTAGGGCCATTTTCACAAACACTTCGCCGTGTTTGGCTTCCGATGCCCATAGGTCTCTGTAAAAATCCTTTAACTCTCCTGTAGGTAGGTTTTCGTAGATCAATCGAAACCGCTCAGCTCCCCTGTTTTCTACTATAGAGGCGAGGAGTAGCCGATCCATAAATCGCTCTTCACGCCCGCTTCTGCAGCTTTGGATGAGCTGCTTTACGTATTTGTCTTCACGGATCTCATGGTTGAGTTGGATGCCTCGTTTTTGCATGACCTGATAGACAGAACGAAAATGCTCAAGTTCTTCTACCGCGGTGTCGATCAGCTCTGGGATGATCTCTAGCCGATCAGGAAATTTGGCTACAAAGCTCATCGCCATCGAAGAAGCTTTTCGCTCGCAGTCGGCATGGTCTTGTAAAAAAGCGTCAAAATCATTCAAGACAGTGGCGACCCATTCGGGTGAGCTGTCGTAGCATAGCGGAACTCGTAACTGCATATTTTAAGATAATAATTTTAAGGTTCTGAATTAAGTATTGTAGATTATAATTGATGAATAATTCGCGACATGAGTTGATTTTAAAGGAGGCTTTACAAAGCATAAATCTAAAAAACAGATCTCTACAGTTTTGAATCTAAAATCTTTTCTATGCATAATTAATGATTTCAGTCATCTTTGTAGTACCTACGAGAAATAATAACAAAACGGATGGCAAAAGATTTTTTACATGGTATGAGAAAGGATTATGGAAAGGACTCTCTGACCAAGGCGAGTGTGCACCCAGATCCAATGGTTCAATTCGAAGAATGGTTTAAAGCCGCCATGAAGACCGATGGAGATGAAGCCAACGTGCTGACGCTATCTACATTGGGCGAAGACCAAATTCCTGAAGGTAGGATTGTATTGCTCAAATTTTATGCAGAGGATGGTTTTACCTTCTATACCAACTACACGAGCAACAAAGCCAAGCAGCTCGAAAAACACCCGTATGCTTCCATGACCTTTCATTGGAAGTCGCAAGAGCGGCAGGTGCGTGTGAAGGGTGCCATCACCCGAGTACCGGCAGAGATCTCAGACGAGTATTTCAAAGAGCGACCTATGGGGAGTAGGATAGGGGCCTGGGCGTCGCCACAGAGTCAGGAGATTCCCAATCGTGAGTTTCTCGACGAGCGAGTCGAAGAGGTTCAAAAGAAATTTGAAAACCAAAACGAGATACCAAGGCCCGACTACTGGGGGGGGTACTTGCTTACTCCAGTACGCATCGAATTTTGGCAAGGCCGACCCAGTCGCTTGCATGACCGGATCGTGTACGATCTAGTGGATGGACAATGGGAGACCAAACGTCTGGCACCTTAAATCTTTGTCAGCATCTAACCTATATCTGGAGCGATACGCTTATCAACAAAAGTATCTGGCAGCGTCTGATTACGGGCAGCCCGACCTGATTGTGGTATTGCCGTGCCACAACGAGCCAGATTTGCAGACTTCGCTAGAAGCTCTGGCGGCTTGCGACCCGCCCAAAGGCGAGGTGGCAGTGATCGTAGTGATCAATGCGTCGCAAGCCAGTACGAAGGAAGTAAAACAGCACAATGAGCAGACGCTTGCTGCTTGTCAGTCTTGGGTTTCGGCTCAGTCTGATCGTTATACCTTTCATTTTATATTAGAAAATGAGCTACCCAAAAAGCATGCAGGCGTAGGTCTGGCGCGCAAAATAGGCATGGACGAGGCTGTGCGAATGTTTGATGCGCAAGGACAGGATGGCGTGATCCTCTGTTTTGATGCCGACAGCACTTGTGAGCCTAATCTGCTGACAGAAGTAGAACGACTATTTGATGAAAATCCCAAAACACCAGGTTGTTCGATTCACTTCGAGCATCCGCTCGAAGGCACGTTGGTAGATGAAGTGTATGCAGGCATACTCAGTTATGAACTGCATTTGCGCTATTATGTAGATGGACTCAAATATGCTGCTTTTCCGTATGCCTTTCAGACGATAGGCTCAAGTATGGCGGTACGATCTTCGGCTTATCAAAAGCAAGGCGGCATGAATCGTCGCAAAGCTGGAGAGGATTTCTATTTTTTACACAAGATCATTCCTTTGGGAAATTTCAAAGAGCTGAATACGACTAAAATCATCCCATCGCCGCGTCGATCAGATCGGGTGCCGTTTGGTACGGGTCGAGCCATCGGGACATGGCTCGACGAAGGCAAGTCTGAATTGCTCAGTTACGATCCTCAGGTCTTCGAAGTGCTCAAAAATTTCTTTGCAACGGTCGACCCATTGTATCAATCTAAGGAAACTGAATTTGTTTGGAATCATTATCCCCAGTCCATTCAGCAGTTTATCCCTTTGGTAGAATTTAGGCCTCAAATCAATGAATTCAATGCGCAGGCCAATTCTTTAGCCACTTTCCAAAAGCGGTTTTACCAATGGTTTGACGGCTTCAAAGCCTTGAAATTCGTACACTTTGCGAGGGATAAATTTTATCCAAATGTGCCTATCGCCGAAGGGGTAGATTGGCTATTTGAGACCCTAGGCAAGAATTCCCAACCTTGGGATTTGAAAAGGAAGTTGGTGGAGTTGCGAGTAGAAGATAAAACCCACTCATGAATCCTCTCAAATCATAGGAGAAACAAAAAGCTCGACTAGTTTTGCGCGCTCATCTCTCAATTCTAAAATACAATCCATGTTTAAAGCGAATGCCCTTTTAATTCTATTTATTTTCTCATTTTTTTCAACTCAAGCACAGACCAAAGAAGAGTTTATTTCATTTTTAAAAGATATGAAAGAGACCTTGGATGATTCAAAATACTTGGGGTGGAAATCGGTAGATAAATCTAGCATCTTGGATTCGGTCTATTTTTCAGAAACTTCTGTAGAAGAAGCAAAACGTAGGGCGTTCAACTTCTCCAATAGCCTCTATTTTTCTTCCAACAACAATGAAATTTATACTTATAGCGAGTATCCTTTTGGTAAGTATTACTATGATAGCATGCGGGTCACGCTAGAGGATGGGCAGCAGTTTTATACGGGTATCGAAGATGGTGGTCATTTTTCCGAAGGAAGCTTCGCATTTGATCCAGATACTTTAAACAGTCCTGTATCTTCCGTATCCGGCAAGGTCAGGTATTGGTACCCTGATCGGGTTAAAGTTTTTACTTTCGATAAAAAGAATCTAGGCAAAAAAATCTGGAAGGAGGGCATCTATGCCCAGCTTCTTGAATTGGAAGATAATTTCCTCAAAGTCAATATCGGCCCAGGCGATTCATTGAGCTACAGCAAATACTATTCTACAGGTTACTTGGAGATGAGGGTTTATGCCTTGAATGACAAACAGGAGGACATCAGTAGGGTGTTTGGCACCTCTATGAATAGCATGGAAGGTCTGTCGGAATTGATAGATATGGTCATAGAAAAGGGCAAAGACGAAACCGTGGATGGAGAAAAGCTCGGTGAGTACATGTCTGGACTCGCTGAGAATGAATTCGCAAATCCAGGGGTGAATTTTGCAGCGTCAGTAGAAGGAACGATTGACCAAGTGATGGTGGTGGTAAGGCTGGAAGATGATTGGGACTATGTGGAGGATTCGGTGGTGATCGTACCGGAAACAATAGCTACCGAAGGCTGGCAACGAGACGGAGACGTGGCGCTCAATAGCGATCAGATTCATGTGAGCTTTAGAGAGGTAACGGCAGACCAATTGATTGCTCAATCCACCATGAAGGCATCCAATCATTACAATGAATACCTAGAGATCTATCAGCCTCGGGTAGACTTACGACTCCCATGGATAGACAATGAGTTTTTAACTGGGTATCAAGATTTGGAGGTAGAACTCACACATGTCGAGTTTTATAAAAACAAAAAAATGCTACCCGCCAGTGTGGAATCTTCCAGAATGAATACCCCTGTATATTACGGTTTTTTGGGTACGCTAGAAAAGGAAAAGGCGATCGCCAACCTCGTGAAAGGGGAGTTTTCTTTTGACTATGCTACTCAAGTGCAGCTCAGAAAGTTGGAGGAAAGCCAGTACACCATAGATCACCATTCGATCGTCAGTATCCCATGGGATGCTATGGGCTATGCGGACAGTAGAGATTTTAGAAGTCATATGGCTGGCCAAAAAGTATGGGCCAAAAATAGCTCAGGAGACTGGCTGGTGATGATCGATGACAATTTCTATTTTAAAGAAAGGACGAATAGCGTCAACTACTGTTTCGCTGGTCAGGTGACGGAGGTCTTTGTGGCAGAAATCAAAGAAGGAAAAGAACAAATCCGAATACCATTTGATTTGGAGATACAGCAGCCAGACTAAAAGGGGATTGTTCTTTTGTTTTTTTCCAATGCTTGCTTCTTATTTTCTTTTTTGCAGAATTTGACACCTTATATCTGTGGGTTTGGGTCACATCAAAGCAGCTACTTTGAGGTTAGTCGTCTATTTATTTCTCGATAGTGCTGATTCTGGCATTGCTTCGGAAAGCTCGCAAGGGCATTCGTGCCTACACCATGTTAGAGACCTTTTTCTAGACTATTTAGGATTGATGCAATTATGATTATAGCAGGAATTAAAATCATCGCATGATATACAAGTTTAACTTGGGCATAATACCTTAAGTTAGTTTTAAAACAGATCCATGGTCCTAGTTCAAAATAATCACGTTGTTCGACTCTGAATTTTTTATAATCAATACTTTCATGATTGGGATAACCCTCGAGTACTGCCTGATACTTTTTACTTATCATTTTACAGAATTCATGAGTATCATCTTCGCTGCTATTTTGTAGAGTCTTGAATATTCTAAGTTCGTCATAAAGAGCTGATACCTTTAGAGCACATTCTTGAAAATTCCGAGCTCTAATTTTAAAATCTTGAGCAGCTTCCATTTGACTGAAAGCTAGTAATAAAATCGATATTGTCGTTGTTCCGAATGCAATCAAATTATCACTAATCATCGATTCTCCGGTAATTTTATATACTGACAAAAGTCCCAAAATGATTAGATACGCTGAAAGAAAACCAATTGCCTTATTTGATAGGTTATTTTGAGTTAAAAGCCTTGTGCTAGATCGAAAGCGAATGGATTTAGTTGACCAAAACTTGTAGTTAAGTTCTTCCAGATATGTCTTATTGAGATGGTTTTTATGTGTTGGAAATTTTGATTCTTTTTCTGCCATAAAATTTCGTGGTCTCTAACCAGCTATCCGCTGTGGTGCTTGACGTGCAGTTTGTTTCGGATACAATGTAGGAAAATCTTCGATTCTCATCGCTATTTTTTTATTTAGTGAGGGAAATCGAAGATTTTCCGGTGCAAGTAGAAAGCAGAGCCGCTCAAATCAGCAGAGAATGCCATGGATTGATTAGGCTATGTTATGCTCTTTTTTCATCAACCACAACAGCGTCAACAGTTTCATTATCATCTATTGATATTAATCTGGTTGTTTCTTTTAGTTTTTTACTGTTGTTTAATGTTCCTTCTTCCATTTGAGATATGACAATGTCAAAATCTTCTGAGTATTTCTGGTCATTCGAAAATAAAATCAACTTGTGTTTTATTTTTTTCGTCTTGGTACTAATTTCAGTAATAAGATCATTCAGTGTAATTAAATTAAACTTAACAGATTCTTTTAAAGCCTCAACTAGCTTCATCGATTCTTCAGTATCATCACTTTTGGCGTTCACCATATTTAATGTATTATTTATTTTATCGCAGGTCGAATCAAATTTTCTATGCAATTCTAGTAGCGACATCAATTGTGGCGAAATAAGCTCTCTAAACGTTATACCATGCACAATTAGTTTCAGCTTGTTATTGGCTTCATCAGGCTGGATTTTATCAAATGTTAAATCTTCAATAACATCATCAATGGCTTGAATAATAGGTCGGTTCTTTTTTAAGCCTAAAAGAATTTTTACTATGTAATAAATCCCAAAAAACAGTAATCCTACCTTCAAGGTTGTCAAGGAAACATATTCAAAAGCAGGTATTGATTGTAGTAGTCCTATCAAAATTACTATAGGAACTCCCTTTAAAATTAGACCAGCTAATTTGACGTATTTATTTTGCTTCGATTCATTTTTTTTCATTAAATGAATGGGGGTATATGCCATTATTACATATGCAATCATAGCGAAGGCAATGATGTAAAATAGAACGTTAAATGTGGTTTTGAAAAAACCTTCAAGGTAACCAAGGTAATTTACGGAGTAGTATAATAATCCAAACACGCCTAGTTCATAGAAAAACGAAAACCTCAAAGAGGTTATCTCGGATTTTAAGAAAAAATATGTTGTTTCTTGAATCTTAGAGCCATTTTCTGTTGAATTGTCAAACACAAATTTGATATAGGGATAAACGAAATATACTATGAATCCTATTTTGATTGCAGTGTTGTAATCCAAAGTATCAGATCTAAATAAGCTCACAAATATCCAAACAAGTGTTACCAATGCTCCTTTTAGAGCCCAGATTGTCCATCCTGGTTCGTTCAGTTTTTGATTCAGGTTATTTCTATAGAAGTAAAGAGACTGTAATGTTTCTATTTTGGTCATTTGGTAGGAGATTGTAGATTAGTTATTTCTCTTTTATTCTGTTATCCCAAATTCGCATTAAATGACTCGAGAAAACAAGTAGTTCCCAAGCCTCAATAAGATTCATGTCGACATTTGCGTGTGAAAGGGGGTTTCTAATTCCTCGCATAACTCCTGCGAAAATGTTCATATATCCGTCCTGTTTATTGACACCACTCTCTGTATCTGTTAGGCAGATCTGGATAGTTGGATTATTACCGTTTTTGTTCGATACTGAAAAGGCATGACGCATTAGTTTCTCTCCATCAAGTTCCTTACTAGAAATTGTCTTGTATTCGTCTTTAATTTGAGAGTTCAGTTCTTTGAATGCAGCAACAATCGCATCTGAATACAACCCTTGATCAAATCTTGGTTTAGCAAGTTCATGGATTTTAGGATGAATCATGCTCCAGTCTAACTCTGTTGATCTACTTTCCTTCGTTTCAGATAAATAATGGAGATAGCTCTCTTCAACTTCGAATATGTCAGTTAAGCAAATTGATCTAATATCTCCTTCACAATTTTGAGGCTGACCACTAAAAATATACCGTCTAAGAAAACTTGAATGCCGAAGCAGGTAGCCTTTTTGAAATACCTCTGATGGAATAAGTCTACCTAGTCGTTCCAGTTCACGGCTATAAACTTCTTCAAGTGCTACTAGTGCATCAATATGTGCATTTTGATCAAACTTCTCCTTGAGTTCAATAGCAACTCTGTGTAGATGTCTAAACTGAATGATTGCTTCGTTGTTTGCTAGTTGCATTGTATTAATCCTAACGCCTGTGTATAGATCGTGCGTTTTGGTGAAGATAATGCTTCGGATTCAAAATAGCCAAATCTCTGATTTGGTCTATACAATTTTTGATTCAAATAGATCACATCTGAGATATGGCGGTGCTTCCAGAAAGCAGAAAAACTCACTCAACAATCTACATAGCATGACTCTTATACACCATGTTATCTTCCTTTTTTTAGATTATGCTTAATTAAATAATATATTGCGATGAGAAACCTGATTAACCTAATGGAAGCAGAAAAGTTCACATTCAAATACAGGGGTGATTTAGAATATATTGATTTTGATACCCTGTATACCAGCCAATTACATTTTGCTGAGTTCATACGTGAAGTTAAGAACAGCTTAGCTCCAGACTATGACCTTAAAATAAAACTACGAGCATTACCACCTGCTAGCTTTCCAATTGAACTGTTTATAGATTTTAAACAGGTAACAAATTTGATTACCTCAGGGCAAGATATTCTAAATAATGTAGGAGGTATTGCTGGGTCTGTTGTGGTAATTATAGAGCTCTATAAGCATCTAAAAGGGAAGAAATCTTCTAAAGAGGAGATAGGAGAAAATAATACAACTAATATTTATAACGTTAAAGGTGATGTTTTTGTGATTGATAGTTCTATTTATAGCGCAATTAAAAGCAATCCTAACATACAGTCTGAGTTGAAAAATGTATTTGACAAAGTAGATAAAGATGATGATGTTGAAAGTATTCAGTTATTAGATAGTTCGAATGAGGAGTTATCTTCTATACTAAAAAATGAGTTTGAGTATTTCGACGTGAAAGACAATTTGTTTGAGGATACGGAAGGGATTGAAAGAGAAAAGTATAAACTTATCGAATTTGCTAACTTGAATATATTCAAAGTGGTCTTTTCAAAAGGGTTTAAGTGGCAATTTTATTACAAGGGGATTAAGATTAATGCTGAAATAGAGGATAATGACTACTTGATAAAAGTCGTTAAAGGCAGTATGAGTTTCTCTAATGGGGATATTCTTGTTTGTGACTTAGCCATAAAACAAGTATACAATGAGTTTGCAGGGACGTACGAAAACAAGGAATACAAAGTCACTAAAGTTCATAAAAGAATACTCCGAGCCGAGCAATTAAATTTAGAAGATTAGTGGAAGATAACGCCTGTGTAGGACGATGTGCCCTCACAGCTTGATTAAAGTAGAAAGATAGCCGATCCGCGCACAACCACAAAAGCCTGTTTAGCCATTACGTTTGATTTAGACCGCCAAGGAAACCACGAATGCGTTCTCGGTATTCTAGAGATTCCGCGAGGAGCGGCGGTGCTGATTCTGGCATTAATTCGGGAAGCTCGCAAGGGCATTCGTGCCTACACCTTGTTAGAGAGATTTTTCAGTCGATTTAAGCTGAATCGTGATGGTACCGTTGCTAATTGAAACATCTGCATATTGATTTACAGCCATTTGGAGTGTTACAACGAAAACAAAGACTAGCCCCAATGAAGTAATAACTTTATAAAGTGGAGTGTCATACTTTTTAAGATGTTCGAGGGCCATATAAACTTTATCACCTTTACTGATGGCAAACACTTGCCCGCTCATGTTGGAGCTGCCTTTACGTATCGTATAGGTTATGGTATCACCAGCTAACACCTCGTTCATGAAACTATCTGAATCGAATCCATTATCAAATTCGAGCGGGCCGGAAATATCAATATATGTATGATTTACTCGATCCAAAACAACTTTTTTTCCATCTTGGCTGGCTGTTATGTGAGGGTTGTGCTTTAACAGTGCGACTCGAGTAGTATAGTCGTCAGGGTTGAAGTTAAGAAGTTGTGATTTGAGAGCAATGCTTGTGAACCATACCATGCCTACTATGGAAGCTAACCACATCAAGATTCGACTCCATTCATGTTCAAGTCTAAATCTTCTCTTTGGCTTAACTAGTTTAATTCTCATCAGTTCTCTCTAACATCCAGGTATCAACCACTAGTGGTTGATATATCCCTTATGTTTTAGTTTTAAAAGTATTCTTTTTTCTCAGAAATGCTGCGGTTAGGTCTGGCTGCTAGACAAACCTAAAACAAGAATACCAAAATAAAGAGATGAAAGCAAGAGGGAATGGTATGTGTCCATAACATTAGTCCATGGATGTTTAAAACATTGCCTCGCTTTCGTACCTTCGCACTCTTCTCTATAGATAGATTAGCATTTCATGAATATATACGAACAGATTGTAGCTGAAATTTGCTCAGCGAAGCACATAGTCATTACTTCTCATAAGTCGCCAGATGGAGACTCGGTAGGTAGCTCGTTGGGCCTGTTAAGGTTTATCGAAAAGCTGGGGCGTTCGGCTATGGTCTGTCACCCAGATGCAGCGCCAGATTTTCTGGAGTGGGTGGGACTAGCACCTATATGGCTCATGACCGATCAGCCAGAGGAGGTTACTGCTGCCTTTGAAAAAGCCGACTTGATTTTCTCTTTGGATTACAATGCTACAGATCGTATCGGGTCAGATATGCAAGCATTGCTAGAAGCGGCTACTTGCAAGAAAGTGATGATCGATCACCATCTCCATCCGCAGGATTTTGCCACGCTGATGGTATCAGAGACTTCGTCGTCGTCTACCGCACAGCTCATCACCGAGCTGGTGGTGCAGTCGGGCAATGAAGCCATGCTGGATGAGCACATCGGTACGCCGCTCTATTTGGGTATTTTGACCGATACGGGTAGTTTCCGATTTCCAGCAGTACAGCCACGTACGCACGAGCTGTTGGCCAAACTATTGGCGGCAGGCGTACAGCACCACCTGATTCACGAAGTGCTCAACGACAATAATACGGCGAGTCGCTTGCGTTTGCAGGGATACGCCATGAGTGAGAAGTTGGAGATATTGGAAGATTACCATGTGGCGCTTATTCCTTTGACTAAAGAAGAACTAGCCAAGTATAATTATCAAAAAGGCGATACTGACAGCTTGGCCAACTTGGCCTTGTCGATCAAGGGCATGAAAGTAGCCGTGATGCTGGCCGAGCGTGACGGCATAGTGAAGATGTCTTTCCGATCCAAAGGCGACGAAAATCCAGTCAATACCCTGGCTGCCGATCACTTCAGTGGCGGAGGACACGCCAATGCAGCTGGTGGCATGAGCAATTCGTCTGTAGAGGAGACTTTAGTCAAAATTAAAAAAGTGATTCCTGACTATTTCGAGAAGGAATAGCACTGGAGGGGTGATTGCGAGATAGATTTAGTTTAGTAGTAAGAGTAGTCTGGTATTTAGGCCTGTGGTACGACCTTTTACACCCATTTGCTCCACTTCGCCATATCTGAAATTGAAACTTACATTGGCAAATTCGGTAGGCCACCAGTTTAACCCAAGTGAATAAATATTCATAAGACCATAATTGATGTTTCGATCGATGAGGTCGTAGTTAGAAAATCGTGCGGTGAGTTCCCAAGCTCCTCGGCCGCCTTGGTTGACGCCAATAGCCACTGGAATTGGGCTGGTAGTGCCGTTATTGTAGCGATAGGAGCGATGCTCTCCGCTCAGTATCCATGAGCCCGTGATTTGAAATTGATTGAAGTTGAGGCTTTCCGATCCAGAGACATCCAAATGGTTGAAGATGTATTCAGAAAAAATCCAATAAGGCCCCATCATCCAGCCTATTTCTGCGCCTGTGAGGTTCATGCTGTTGGTAGAGATGTGGTCAGTTTCGATGAAGTTGATAGACTTGTTAAACTCTGGAGTGATGCCATATTGTGCGCCATTGTTGCCGTTAGAGTATCGGTTTGATACCCCAATATGAAGTAGGTTATTGCCTGTTTTTGATGCCCAAGGCACTCCAGTGACTCGGCCTACCACTACGGTTTCGTTGTCTGAAATGCCTCCATCTTTTTCTATAAATGGATTGAATACGCCAGCAGCCCACGACATTCTTTTTTTGAGGAGATTACCGCTGAGTTGTGCTCCTATGTTTCGTCCTGGCTGAAAGGCGTCGGAGGCTCTTTCCTGCATAGAGTTGAATAGGGAGGAGGGTACTCTTTCGATAGACGAAGGTTCTTTTTGTTTTCCAATGCTTAATGTTACCTGTTTTGGCAATGGGATATCCAAACGGTAATCATAGAAAGTAAGATTGTTGAGTTCACTATCTTCAAAGCCTTTTTCAAAGGCGTTTGTAGCCACGAATACGGTATAGCTCCATGGTTTTTTGAGAAATTTTACTGTGCCAATGGCTCCAAACCGTAAGCCTCTTATTTCGCCACCTGCGTTGGATTCGAGTGATCCTATTTGTGTTTTGCTATCGTCATTTTGCGAAAGCCAATACAGTCGGTCCATCGCAAGCGCAGCAAAGAATAGCCCTTTGAAATGTTTGGTGTTCCAGTGGTTCCACTTACTGCCGTCGCTATAGTTGACAGGTAGCGCAAAGGGTGGTGGAGTGTATGCAAACCACTTGATTCTTCCGTAGGGATCTTTTTGATTTTCAGGACTACTGTTGTCTTCTTCCAATTTATTGATACGGATATTGCCATCGTAAATAGCGAAAATAATGTGTGGTTCCATATTGAGCCATAAGTCAAAATTCTTACGAGGATCCTTTTTTAGGATAAGAAACTTTGGGGCGGTGTCGATAGTTAGGTTGCCGATTAGATATCCACCTTTAGCATCTAGGGCTATGCTATTTTCTTTTTTGGTCAAGACCTCAGACGACACCAATTCTAGTTTGTCGTCAATGATCAATAGGTTGACATGAAAAAGAGATGAATCAGAGCTGTTAGTGATCACATTGACATTTCTGATGATAAGTGTTTCCTCTTTGTTAGTTTGTGCGAAAGCGCCACTGCAGATCATCAATAGCAAGCATGTTTTTGCTATAGCCTGCGTGGGCCAAAAGGAAACCATTTGTATTGTTGAGCTTTTGGGATTCATACAGTTGGATGGTCGTGTATAGGGAGTAAAACCTGTTTAATTTATGAATATTTTGATTGACTGTAAGATTTCTTGATGAGAATTTCAAAAAGGAATTAACAACAAAATATAGCCTGCTGCTATAGCTAAATCAGGAAGGCTTCATAATAAATCTATGGTTTTACAGATACCTTTTTTTGGTCGGGGTATCTGTATTCAAAAAAATGTTGCAGGAGCTAGGAGTCAAGCTGTTGTGAGTAGCTTTTGCTTGTCAGCATGGCAGAGTGGTGAGGAGTGTGTAGATGCGGGGCTACTTTATTCGATCCAAGGCTATATTAAAATGTGCTGATAGCGAATACGATGGTCTTCGGTTGGCTCTCAATGGGTAGAAATTAATCTACTTTTTTCTTCTCCAGTTCGCCTCTCAAATACTGATTGTATTCGTCGCAAGTGAGTTTGCCAGACAATCCAGAGTAGGGGCAGGTTTGATACACCGCACCAAATTTGCCTGGAGTGATCAATACGCCCGTGCCATTGCATAGCGGACAGTGCATGTAGTCAGAGGGGCAGTCGAAGTAGCCCTGGGTAGTTAGCTGTTTTTGTGTGCGGTCTATTTCGTCTTCTCGTTGCTTGCGAAAAGCTTCATTAGCTAGCTCGATATAGTTGCTTACCTCGTCGTAATACTGGCCTGTGGTGCCTTTCAGTTCCATGTATTTGTTTAGCCAGTTGATAGCCTGTTTGTATTTGCCTAGGTGGTAGGAGTTTCGGCCAAAGTAGTAGGCCAGATTGCTGGGCAGCTTGGTCATCTTGCTTAACGCATCTCTGAAAAACTGATCCGCCGCTTCGTAATAGCCGTTCTCCATGGCTTCCACACCCCGATCCATACTCGTGAGAGCATCACGTTTGATGATGCCTTGTGCGCTAGATACTTGCCAGCTCAGGGTGAGGATAAATAAAACAACAAGGTGCTTAGATAGCGACATAGGCGATGTTATGATTAGATAGTAAAGGAAGTCTCAGTATTCAATAGTTCTTTCTTTGTCATTTCAAGCGATCGTGAGAAGTTATAGCAATTTGCACGCCGTTTTGAATTTCTCGAATTGCTAAAATGAGCATAAAGAAGGACTGTAAAGTGTAATGCATGATCCTCAAATAAGGTTGCAAATTAGAGTAAGTCGTTAGAAAACGATAGGATAATTGTAAAATTCAATAGTGTTTTCTTGAATAATTGAAAATGTTATATTTTTTTCTTGTAGATGTTTTGATATTAAAAATTTGATTGGCACTTTTGAGACGTTAAATGACACTATGAACAACACAAGAACATTTTTCTGGAACTATTATTACTTTTATTTCTATGCGGTAGCAAAGGGGTCGAAAGAATAGTTCTTTAGTGTTTTTGAAGAAATATAGCAAAGCCCCGGAATTATTCGGGGCTTTTTTTTTACCAAAAATTGGAAATTTTTTAAAACGACAAATGGAAATAGGCATACAGGGGGTAGAGGGATCATTTCACAACGAAGCGGCTAGTGCATACTTCGAAGGCAAAGAAATCAAGATCCAACCATTTCATGACTTCCGGTCTTTGGCTCAGGCAATCAATGCCAAGCAGCTCGACTATGGAGTGATGGCTATAGAAAATACCATCGCTGGGAGCATCTTGCCCAACTATGCCTTGATCAACGAGTACGACCTAAAGATTACAGGTGAGATCTATACGAGAATAGAAATGACCTTGATTGCGCATAAAGGCAAGACAGCAGCAGATTTGGATCAGGTGTTTTCTCATCCGATGGCCTTGTTGCAGTGCGCAGATTTTTTGGCAGACTATCCGCAGATCAAGCTGACAGAGTACGATGATACCGCAGACAGTGTGCGCATGATTCGCGACAAGCAACTGCTGAACGCAGGAGCCATCGCCAGCAAAAGAGCAGCAGAGCTATTCAATATGGAGATATTGAATACCAATATAGAAACCAATAAGAAGAACTATACGCGTTTTTTGATTATGAAAAGCCGTATGAATGGTCAGGATCATAAGCCGCAAAAGGCATCTTTGAGAGTGATCACCAAGCATGATCCAGGATCATTGGCAGATGTGTTGCAGATATTCAAGCTCCATGGGATCAACTTAACAAAAATTCAATCTATGCCCATATTAGGCAAACCTTACCAATATGCATTCAATATTGATGTGGTATGGGAAGATTATGACAATTATAAAGATGCGCTTCACGCTTTGAATAGTAAAGTAGAATTGGTGAAAGTGCATGGAGAATATATAAAAGGAAATATACCAACGGTATGATAGAGGTAGCAAATAGAATTGCGGAAGTAAAGGAATATTACTTCTCCAAAAAACTCGACGAGATCAGAGAGATGAATGCTCGTGGCTGTGATGTGATCAACCTAGGGATTGGTAGTCCTGATTTGCCACCTGCCAAGCAGGTGACGGACAAATTGGTACAAAGTGCCAGTCAGCCCCATACACATGCTTACCAGTCGTATCGTTCTATTCCAGAACTGAGAAGCGCCATATCGGACTTCTACAGCAGGCATTACGATGTGCAATTAAATAGTGCCACCGAGGTGCTGCCGCTCTTGGGGTCGAAGGAAGGCGTTATGTACATCTCCATGGCTTTTTTAAACCCTGGAGACACCGTTTTGATACCTAATCCTGGCTATCCTGCGTACCGTACGGCAGCAGATATGATGGGAGCAAAGGCCGTATATGTTGATCTGAAAGAAGAAAATAGCTGGTTTCCTGACTTGGAAAACCTAGATCCAGAAGTATTGACTTCTGCCAAAATGATGTGGGTGAACTACCCCAATATGCCTACTGGACAAAAGGCTTCTGCAGAGATGTTTGTGAAGTTGGCCGCGTTTGCGCAAAAGCACAACATCCTTGTGGTGAATGACAATCCATACAGTTTCATTCTCAACGATCAACCCATGAGCTTGCTGTCGGCATCAGGTGCGATGGAAAACTGCCTAGAGCTCAACTCCATGAGCAAGGCCTTCAATATGGCTGGTTGGAGAGTAGGTATGGTTTGCGGACGCGAAGAATATGTGAATGCCATCTTGAGAGTAAAGTCAAATGTGGATTCGGGGATGTTCAAGCCTGTACAAGAAGCGGCTGTGGAGGCACTCAATTTGCCTGATTCGTGGTTTGATGAGGTGAATTTAGAATATGCTCAGCGTAGAAAATTGGCAGAACGAATCTTAGATATACTGGGTTGTACCTATGACGCTAAGCAGTCTGGCATGTTTGTGTGGGCAAAAATACCAGTAGGTCAAAAGAGTGAAGATTTTATAGAAGAGGTTCTACAAGAGCGTTTTGTGTTTATCACACCAGGAACCATCTTTGGGTCTAATGGCGAAGGATATGTGAGAATATCGCTTTGCGCCAATAAAGAAATGTTTAATACAGCCATCGAAAGGCTAGAAATGGTAAAGGCATGATCGTATCTATTATTGGCTTGGGATTGATCGGAGGATCAGTAGCCTTGAAGCTCAAAAAGAGTGGATTTGCAGATCAGGTGATCGGAGTAGACCTCAATGATGAACATGCGGACATGGCCAAAAAAATGGGGCTCGTGGACGATTGTTTGGTCTTGCCTCAGGCATTGTCGATTGCCGATTTGGTGATACTAGCCATTCCGGTAGACTCGATTAGAAAACTGCTGCCTAGCGTGCTGGATCGTATTGATGAGCGTACGACAGTCATCGACTTGGGTTCTACCAAAAGCGGTATTTGTGAGGCGGTCTTGGGTCATCCCAATAGGAAAAACTTTGTGGCGGCTCACCCCATCGCTGGTACAGAAAACTCTGGGCCAGAGGCGGCGTTTGATTCGCTATTTGACGGAAAAACAGGCATCATTTGTGATGCAGATGAAAGCCAGCAAGCATCATTCTTATTGGCAAAAGCCTGCTTGGAAGCGCTCGATATGCATGTGGTGGAGATGGGTAGCAAGTCGCATGATCTGCACATTGCCTATGTCTCTCACCTGTCGCACATCAGTTCGTTTGTCTTGGGACAAACCGTACTGGAGATCGAAAAGGATGAAGCCACTATTTTCAATATGGCAGGTAGTGGATTTGAATCTACCGTGCGACTAGCGAAAAGCTCACCTCAGATGTGGGCGCCAATATTCAAGCAAAATCAAAAACATATCTCAGCCTCGCTGGGAGCGTATATAGAAAATTTACAGGCATTCAAAAATATGATTGACAGTGGCGAAGAAGATGCCATGATCGATTGCATGAAAAACGCCAATGACATTCGACGCGTGTTGGATGGAATCAATGACAAATCGAATAAAAAAGAAACACTGAATCAAATTATTTAAGTAATAAAGACATGGACGTAAATTTAACTTTATCCCCACTAGAAAATTGGATCGAGGGACTCGAACAACCACTAGTGATCTCTGGGCCTTGTAGTGCAGAAAGCGAAGAGCAGGTATTAGAAACTGCCAGACAATTGAAAAAATACACCAATATCAAAGTATTGAGAGCGGGTATTTGGAAGCCAAGAACTAGACCAGGTGCATTCGAAGGCATCGGTGTGGTAGGATTGAAGTGGTTGAAAAAAGCCAAAGAAGAAACTGGTTTGCTAACTGCTGTAGAGGTAGCTACTGCTGAGCACGTAGAGCTAGCATTGAAATTCGGTGTAGACATCCTTTGGGTAGGTGCTCGTACGACTGTGAATCCATTCGCAGTGCAGGAAGTAGCCGACGCTTTGAGAGGTTATGACGTGCCAGTATTGGTGAAAAACCCAATCAACCCAGACCTACAATTGTGGATCGGTGCATTGGAGAGAATCAACCAAGCAGGAATCACCAAACTAGGAGGTATCCACAGAGGCTTCTCGCCAATGAGTGGTTCGCAGTACAGAAATGATCCATCATGGGAGATTCCGATCGAGTTGAAAAGAATCATTCCTAACCTACCTATCGTTTGTGATCCAAGTCACATCGCAGGCAACAGAACATTGATCGAGCCGATTTCTCAAAAGGCATTCGACATGCAAATGAACGGGATCATGATTGAGTCTCACATCGACCCAGACAATGCTTTGAGTGATGCTAAACAGCAAATCACACCTAAGACATTGGCAGGTATCTTGGATCGATTGATCATCAGAGAGCCAAACACTGAGAACGTTGATTTCGAATTGAGATTGAAAGAATTGAGATCTAAAATCGATAAAATCGACAACGAATTACTCGAAGTAATGGGTGCTAGAATGCAAGTAGCTGAGGAAATAGCGATGCATAAAAAAGAGCACAACATCACCATCTTGCAAGTAGGTAGATACGAAGAGATCATGAACGACAGAGTGAAGAAAGGCAAGAGCGTATTGTTGAAAGAAGATTTTGTGAAGCATTTGTACGAATTGATTCACGACAACTCTATCAAGAGACAAACAGAAATTATGAACACAGAAAACGCATCAGGAGAAACTGCCTAAGGTTTTCTTCAATGTATAAAAAGCCGGATCGCCTCAAGGTGGTTCGGCTTTTTTTGTGTTTTGGAAGATCATTATTGAAATAATTCAAATATCACAGAGGTCTACTTTGAATTAAAAATCTATTACTATAGATTTGCACCTCGAAATTTAATAGCAGAACAATGGCTGTAACAAGATTAAAAAGAAAAGGAAGAAGAAATAAAGTGGTTGCAAAGGGTAAAGTGGCTCGAATCCAAAGATTGAGTGCTACTCCTGTAATCAAGCAAGTAGACATAGAAGAGTTAAAAGCAGGTTTTAAATCTGGTGCCGCCAAAGCAACAAAAGCTCCAAAGGAAGAAGCGAAAGCTCCTGAGGCTGCAGTAGTTGAAGCTCCTGCTAAGAAGGCTGCTCCTAAGAAAAAGGCTGCTGAAACTGAGGGCAAACCTGTAGCTAAGAAAGCTGCGGCTAAAAAGCCAGCGGCTAAAAAAGCTGCTCCTAAGAAAGAAGACAAAGAAGAAAAATAATAAGCATCACGCTTACACTCAAGAAACCATCCTGTGGATATACGGGATGGTTTTTTTATGCTCAATTTTGGATAGTTTTAAGATGCTTGCCTATAAGTAGCCTGGATCAGTCTGTATAGATGAGGGATTACTATATCGATAATTGATTGTCAAATTCAAATACCATCCTTTTTATCAAGAAAAGGATGAGCCTCCATGGCTTTAATGGTGGTAATTAATATTAGTTAAATTGGATATATATTCAGATTCGCCCCCAGATACGGAGTGATCCAGCAGTCTGATCCTACTTAATCAATTGAATGAGCTCTATCAAATGGACAACGATATCTACCATCATCCCTTCACTGTTTCGTCAAAAGACTGTACCAAGCACAAAACCATCAAACTACCTAATCTGCTAGATCATATGCAGGAGGCTGCTTGGGCAAATGCTACGTCGCTGGGCTTTTCTACCATAGACCTGATGGAAAAAGGGATTACGTGGGTGATGAACCGGATGCGAGTAGAAATCCATAGACTGCCTAGTCATAAGGAGCACGTGAAAGTAGAGACTTGGCCAGCTGGGATGGATAAGTATTTCACCAAACGTGACTTTAGGGTCTGGGGTGCTCAGGATGAATTGCTCGTAGAGGCTACTTCCAACTGGCTGGTGATGGATATTGTTACTCGGAAGCTAATCGCCATTCCTGAATACATCCATGAGGCTAAATTTGTGACAGATAGAAATAATGTGCCTCCTATTGCCGATAAGGTGAAGTACGAACAGGCTAAGACTACACATACCAGAGCTGTTCAGGTGTCTTGGTTTGATATCGACCTCAACGATCATGTGAATAATATCAAATACTACCAATGGGTATTGGATAGCCTAGGGGGAGAGTACTTGGAGCGTCATGCGCTAAAAAAGATAGACATTACCTTCAAGCATGAAGGTAAATACGGAGATGCATTTGTGTCCAAGTCTTATTTTGACGATAGTCAAAAATGCTGGCTGCATAGCTTAGACCACGCACAGTCAGGTGTTGCTCATGCTATTGCTAAAAGCTGGTTTGAGTGACTTTTAGAGTTGATTCATACAAGCTTAACAAAATTTAACATCATCGGATTTCCAAGGCTTGAAAATTTACATTTGGATTTTTATAATTGCGACCTCAGTGTAAATATTTGTAGCAATTAATCTGTATGAATACATGTCGATAGTAATTGAAAATCTGACCAAAAAGTACGGAGAACAAAAAGCAGTAAACAACATCTCGTTTGAGATTAAGACGGGAGAGGTAGTTGGTTTTTTAGGCCCTAATGGTGCTGGGAAAAGTACTACCATGAAGATGATCACCTGCTATATGTCTCCTAGTGCTGGGGATGTGAGATTAGACAATCGGTCTATTTTGGATCAGCCCGAAGAAGTAAAGAAAAAGATTGGCTACCTGCCAGAAAACAACCCACTTTATACTGATATGCCTATTGTAGAGTATCTGAGGTTTGCCGCAGAGATACAGGGCGTAGCAAAATCCAAAATCTCTTCTCGAATTGCCGAAATGATCGAGATGTGTGGTTTGGGGTTGGAAAAGCATAAAAAAATAAATGAGCTCTCAAAAGGATATAGACAACGAGTAGGGTTGGCGCAAGCCATGATACATGATCCCGAAGTGCTCATTTTGGATGAGCCTACCACAGGGTTGGATCCCAATCAGATCATCGAAATCAGAAAGTTGATCAAGAAATTAGGGAAAGAAAAAACAGTGATATTGAGTTCGCACATTCTTTCAGAAGTGGAGGCTACTTGTGATCGTATTTTGATTATCAATAGAGGAAGAATTGTGGCAGACGGTTCGTCGGAGACTTTGCGAAAACAATCACAAGGTCAGGAATTGCTGACCGTGCAGATAGAAGCCACCAACGACGAAGTGAAGAAGGAACTCCTCGGTCTAGCTACGGTAGAATCAGTGACACCCGTAGACGGCAAATCGGGGTATTTTACTGTACAGAGCAAGCCTGATCATGCTTCCAGAAAAGCCATTTTCGATTTGTGCGTAAGCAAAAAATGGTACCTGATGGAAATGACTGGCATTGAGACACAGTTAGAAGATGTATTTAGAGATTTGACGAACTAAAAAAAAACTAGAGATGAACAAAATTTGGATTATCGCAAGGAGAGAACTGGCCTCATTTTTTGATTCGTTGATTGCCTATGTAATCATCATTATGTTTTTGGGGTTTACTGGTTTTTTTACTTGGCTCACAGGCAATAATGTCTTTCTAATGGGGCAGGCTAGCTTGCAAGTGTTTTTTCAGATCGGATTCTGGACATTGTTTTTCTTCATTCCAGCATTGACCATGAAGATGCTAGCCGAAGAAACGCGTTCGGGTACGATAGAACTACTCAGTACCAAAGCCATTTCTGATTGGGAAATAGTAGTGGGCAAGTTTGTAGCCTGCTTACTGCTGGTCATTATCGCGCTTACATGTACCATTCCTTATTATGCTACGGTGAGCCAGCTTGGGTCTATAGATCATGGAGCTGTAGTGGGGGGCTATTTGGGCTTGGTGCTGCTTTCGGCTGGCTATATCAGCATTGGATTATTTGCCAGTTCAATCACCAACAACCAGATCGTAGCCTTTCTTATTGCACTATTGATTGGTGTTTTCTTTCACTTGCTTTTCGACATCATGGGTTTTAGCCTGAGAGGAGCAGCAGGGCAGGTGCTCAACTACCTAAGCATGCGGACACATTTCGACTCGCTGTCTCGAGGGGTGATCGATAGTCGAGATCTGATTTATTTCTTTTCGGTCATAAGTATAGGACTCACCTTCGCACAGGCTATGCTTTCCAGAAGAAATTGGCAATCCTAAATGCCAAGTGTAAGTAATTTTAAAGGATAAAGAATTTTAAAAGATGAAGAAAAATACTGTAATAATCAGGTTGATGGTGTTTGCACTCATTTTAGTAGTGATAAACATGATTTCTTCTAAGCTGTATTTTCGATTGGATTTTACCGAAGATCAGCGTTATACGTTGAGTAAGGCTACGGACGATATTTTGACCAATTTGGATGATGTTATCACTGTTAAGGCCTATTTTTCAGAAGACTTGCCTACGCAATTGATCAGTAATAGGCAGGACTTTGAAGATTTGCTCCTTGAGTATGAGAATAGGAGTAAGGGCAATATTGTTTATGAATTTATCAGCCCCAACGAAAGTGAAGAACTAGAGGCAGAAGCTCAGCAAAACGGCATTCAGCCTGTTATTATCAATGTGTCTGAAAAAGATCAGGTACAGCAGCTCAAGGCTTATATGGGAGCGGTACTTTTGAAAGGTGACCAAAAGGAAATTATATCGGTGGTACAGCCTGGGGTGGATATGGAGTACAGTTTGACAACATCGATCAAAAAACTGTCTGTCACGGACAAACCTAAAGTTGCTTTGTTGCAAGGGCATGGGGAGCCGATTATACAAGAGGTGTCTCAATTGGCACAGCAGCTATCGGTGCTATATGAGGTAGAAACGATCAATTTGACTGAAAAAACAGAGGTGCCTTCCTACGTGAGAACACTCGCTATCATCAATCCTAGTGACACGATTTCGGCTATTGAGTTTTCTCGGATCGACCAATTTATGAGTCAAGGAGGAGCCGTGTTTGTAGCCTATTCTAATATGAATGGAGATCTTCAAAGTGGTCGCTTGAGCAAAGGTGCGGACATTGGTTTGGAGGCTTGGCTAAGAGGTAAAAAAGTGAATTTAGGTAGCCAGTTTGTAGTAGATGCTCAGAGCGGTTCGGTCACTGTTCAGCAAAACAATGGGATGTTTACTTATAGGTCACAAATCAAATTTCCTTATTTTCCTTTGGTAAATGATTTCCCAGAACACCCCACAACAAATGGTTTGGAGGCTTTGATGTTGCCTTTCGTGAGTGGAGTTAGTTATACAGGCAATGACTCTACAGTATCTTATAGCCCATTATTGCTGACCTCGGAGATGTCTGGTCTAGCCCCGACACCATCTGGTGTAGATATACAAAAAAAATGGACACAAAATGATTTTAGAGAAGGACCACAGACCTTGGCAGTGGCACTAGAAGGGGCCTTGGCTGGCAATCAATTGTCGAAATTGATTGTGGTGGCTAACGGTCAATTTGTTGTCAACGGCAATCCACCACAGCAAATCAGTGAGGATAATGTTAACTTCGCTTCCAATGCCATCGATTGGTTGTCTGATGATACAGGGTTGATCGAATTGCGAACCAAAGGCATTACCAATAGGCCGCTAGAATCAGTAGAAGATAGCGCCAGAGAAATGCTCAAATACGGTAACGTACTCATACCGATCTTACTTGTACTCATCTATGCGTTTATTCGCAGGCAGCAATACAAAAGCAAAAAACAACAATGGATGGAAGGAAATTTTTAATCAGCTGAGTCATGAAGAAATTATCTAATATCAAATTAATAAGCGTGTTGGTGGCCTTGTGTCTAATCTACTTCGTTGTAGACTTTACGGGAGGAAAAAGTAAAAGCAAATCACTAAAGTCAGAATTAGTATCTATAGATACGGCCAAGGTGACCCAAATCTATGTAGATGGAGCCAGAGGTAAACAGGTGCAATTAGATCGAGTACAAGGGGAATGGGAGCTTACCCTGCCCAATGACAAAAAGGTATTGGCCAGTCCTAGTGCGGTAGATAATGCACTTTTTGCTTTGAATAGCATCAAGCCGTCGAGAATAGCAACCAAATCAGAAGCCAAATGGAAAGACTACCAAGTGGACTCGACGGGCACTAGGGTGAAAGTTTTTGAAGGAGGGGACCAAACTTTGGATCTAGTGATTGGCCGGTTTGGAATGGAAGGTCAGCGAGCATACCATACCTATGTGAGGCTCTACGACGACAAAGAAGTATATGTAGCCAAGGATTTTATGGGCTTTTCAGTTTCGGCAGATCCTTCAGCTTATAGAGATCAAGTATTGGCGAGAATCAACAAAGATTCTGTGGCATCGATTACTTTTAATTATCAAGCTGACTCATCGTTTAGACTGGAGCGAGTAGGGACTGCATGGCAAGTCAATGGTGAGCCAGCCGATTCGGCGGTTGTTGCCAAATATTTGGGAGGACTCAATTATGTGTCGGGCAAAGAGTATATGGACGAAGAAAACAAATTGACCGTGCCAGTCATGTCGGCTGCTGTAGATATGAATGATGGTTATACCGTCTTGTTTGATGGTTATCAGTTAGAGGATGAGTGGGTGTTTCACTCGTCTACCAATGAGTCTGGTTATTTCAAAGACATGGCTATTTTAGACAAAGTTTTTGTTGGGAAGTCGGAGTTGAAATAATAAGCCGATTCATTAGGATGAAAAGCGAGAACTATCTCCAGTTCTCGCTTTTTATGTTTTGTACCGCTCTCATGATGTCTTTTTGGCTGATTTGCCCTACGAGCTTGCCAGTTTCGTCTAGTACGGGAAATCGTCTGATTTTTTTCTCCAAAAACATTTGAGCAGCCTCAAAGATGTTTAGACCTGGATGAATGGTGATCACGTTTTTTGCCATATGATCGCTCACTTTACCGTCCATGATGGGGTGGTTATGGTACTTGCCTTTTACCACTTCCTTCAGACAATCCCCTTCTGATATTATACCACAGAGTTCTTTTTGGTCATTGACCACAGGTGCCCCTGAAATTTTGTGTTTGAGTAGTTGCTCCACTACCTCCATGATCGACTGATCAGGGTGAAAGGTGATGAGTCTCGTAGACATATAATCACTCACCGAGACGGGTTGTGTTTCTATCGTGTCTTCTTTTGTGATTTGTGCTCCTTTATAATTTTTTACCATGGCTAGAAGAATTTGGTTGCCCTAATAATTTACTCAAAATCGAGCGTATTAGCAATAGCGATGTTTTCACACTAAAAAGAACGAAGCCATCTGATCATTGGGGAGATTTGTAAATGATCAAATGAGCTTCGTCATCACCAAGATTTTTTAATAAAAGCTAGGCTTATTCATCTCTCAATACTTCCGAAGGGTTTGAAATAATGACTTTATAAAAATTACTCAGTACGGTCAGAGAAGAAATGACCAAAGCCAATAAACCTGCCACTAAATAGGGCACAATGCCAATGCTGATGCGATAAGCAAAGTCATCGAGCCAGCCTTCTACGAAGTAATAGCTCAATGGTATGGCTGTAGCAAAAGCGATTACGATGAGGAAAAATTGTTCTTTGTAGCCTACATAAAACAACTTGAGAAAATTTGCTCCCAGTACTTTTCTGATTCCTATTTCTTTCATTTTTTGCTGCGCAATAAAGGAAGCCAGCGCAAACAGTCCAAGGCAAGCAATGATGACCGTAAGCACAGCAAACGTACCCAGTATCGATCCCATGTTGTTTTCTGCTTGATAGAGTTTTTTTAGTTCATGGTTGAGCATTTTGTAAGTGAATGGTACGTTGTTGACATGGGCTTTCCATACTTCTTCTAAATGAGCCATCGTGGTGGCGTCTGTGTTATTTAGCCGAATGGCCACATGGCGAACAAAGAAATTGCCATTGTTGTTTTGTCTGTTTCGACGGACATCCAGTGCAAATGGCCCAATAGGCGAATGCAATGATTTGTAATTAAAGTCTTCAACAACACCTACTATTTTTTCATTGCCGCCGCGAGAGACCATGCGTTGGCCTATGGCATCTTGTGGGTTGGAGTAGCCTAGTGTCTTAGCCATCGTTTTGTTGACCAGCATCGAGAGCGAGTCCTCACGAGCATATTTGACAGAATAGTCTCTACCTGCGATGATTTTCATACCCATTGAGGATACAAACTCCTCATCCACAACTAGAGCAGGGTAGTAGTTCCATTCGCCGGCAGTCATGCCTTCGTGATTAAACTCGTGATTGTTGTTGTTTACCGCCAAGATGTCACTCATTACGGTTACGTTTTCAATAGACGAGCTACTCATGAGCTGGGTTCGAAAGGCATCGTAGGATTGCCCAATACGAGTACTAGATACATCCAAAACCATGATTTTGTCCGCATCAAACCCGTAGTTTTTATTGTTGAGCAAGGCCAGTTGATGGTAAGTCACATAGGTGAAAATGATCAATACGATGGCGATGGTAAACTGCGCGATCACGAGTACTTTTCGGAGTATTTTACCACTGCCTTGTGAGATCATTTTTCCTTTGAATACGACCAAAGGATCGAATGACGAAATGAAAAAAGCAGGATATACCCCAGATAGGAAACCGATCAAAAAGACAATACCTGTCATGATCGAGAGCATTTTTAAGTTTAGCAACTCGAAGATGCCAATTTCGAGCGTAGGCTCTAACAAAGAAATAGAGATCACCGATAGTACCAATGCAATGAGATAAGCAATAAAAGCAATGATGATAGACTCTGCTAAAAACTGGATAATGAGTTGGCTTTTGGTGGCGCCAGAAACTTTCCGAACGCCTATTTCTTTGCCTCGCAAGAGAGAATAGGAAGTGGATAAGTTTACGAAATTCACCATTGCTATGATCAGTAAGAAGACTGCACACGAAGCAAAAATATAGACATATTTGATGTCGCTATTGGGTGCCATTTCAAATTCTAAATGCGACTGTAAGTGAATGTCTTCAATAGGCATCAACTGATGAGAGATCTGATGCTTGGTGCGATCGTCATAATACTTTTGAATAAAGCCAGGTAGCTTGGCTTCAAATTGTTCGGGGTTGATATTGGGTGCCAATTTGATGTATGTCCAGGCGGGGTTCCATATCCAGTTGCGCTGCAAGAAAGGAAAAGGATCTGTAGTAGCCATCGAGTGCAGCATATTAGCTTTGATGTGCGAAACCGAATTTTGTCGAAAGACGCCAGTGATTTCAAATGGGTTTTGAAAACCCACACGAGTGATTTTTTTACCTATCGGATTTTCGTCTCCCCAGTATTTTTTGGCAAGACCTTCTGAGACAACAGTCGTCCAGGGCGCAGTCAGTGCGGTGTTCTTGTTCCCCTGTATCAAGGAGAAGTCGAGCATATCGAAAACCGACGAGTCGGTAAAGTACACGTGCTTCTCGTTGTAGAGCTCTTGGTTTTCTAATTGGATGGTTACAATTGGGTTTTGAAAATCAAAAAAGCGAACCATATATTCGATATCATCGGGAAAATCTTTGAGTAGAAACTTGCCTGTATTGGGTGGGCAGCTCGATGAGTTTTCGGTGAAGTTGTCACTTTTTATCATTTCATGGATACGATAGATTCGTTCCGAATCGGCATGACCCGTGTCGTAGCTCAATTCTTTTTTGATGTATAAGGTGATAAAAATGAAAGCCGAA
The DNA here is from genome assembly GCF_025639805.1 of Reichenbachiella carrageenanivorans. Taxonomy (NCBI): domain Bacteria; kingdom Pseudomonadati; phylum Bacteroidota; class Cytophagia; order Cytophagales; family Reichenbachiellaceae; genus Reichenbachiella; species Reichenbachiella carrageenanivorans. The sequence continues at coordinate 3,173,116 of NZ_CP106735.1, forward strand.
AGGCTAATGCCGAGGCCAAGAATGTTTATAGATGAGATGAGTTTGTTCTTCGATAAACTCCTGAGAGTTACCTTGATGTAGTCTATTAGCATGAGTTTGAGTTTTTGATTACAACCTACAACGTAGGTGAGCCTGTATGGTTGATCATTTTACATGAGCGGTGTTTTTTGTTTGCCCAAAAGCAATAATCAGAAGTCTAATAGCCACAACGCCATTGGTCCATAGGATGCGGAAAGATCATGCTCTTGTGTTAGCTGCCCATTACATTCAGTGTAGATACATAAAAGTCGGGGTCGATATGGAGTGATTTTGGTTGCTTGACTTCGATGCTTTGCCAGCCTGTATTGGCTTCGAGCCATATATCTACACCATCTACAGATACTTTCACTGGTAGGTCAAAGCCTTCGACTACGCCAGACCAGCGATAAAGAATGTGATCATCTTTTAGTATATATTCAAATACAGGCAGACTACTTTTTCTCAGGTATTGATCAAATACATATTGAAAATCTCGATCCGCTTGCTCGCTGATGAAGCCTTCTATTTGCTGGGTAGTTACGGTTTGATGGTAGAAGGTTTCGTTGAGTCCTCGTAGGATGTTGCGCCATTTGGCATCGTCGTTCACCACTTGCCGTAGGGTGTGTAGCATATTGGCCCCTTTGGGATACATATCTCCAGACCCATGGGCATTCACGCCGTAGTCGGCGATGATGGGCATGGTGTCGTCGATACCTGCACGCAGCCCACGGATGTATTCGGCGCCAGCCGCTTTGCCATAGAAGTATTCGGTGAATAGCCCTTCGGAATAGGTCGTGAAGCTTTCGTGTATCCACATGTCGGCCATGTCTTTGTAGGTGATATTGTTGGCAAACCACTCGTGCCCACTTTCGTGAATGATGATGTAGTCCCATTTCAGGCCCCATCCTGTACCAGACAGATCCGTGCCTTTGTAGCCGTTTTGGTAGCCATTGCCATAGGTGACGGAGCTTTGGTGCTCCATGCCCAGATATGGTGCTTCCACAAGCTTGTAACCGTCTTCATAAAAAGGATAAGGGCCAAACCAATATTCCAGTGCTTCTAATGTTCGAGGGGCATCTTTGAACTGTTTTTTTGCTTTTTTTAGGTTGTCCCGCAGTACATAGTAGTCTAGATCTAGTTTGCCTTTTTCGCCTGCGTAGCTTTCTCCAAAATGCACGTAATCGCCAATGTTGATGTTTACGCCATAGTTATTGATCGGATTGTTGACAAACCAGTGGTAGGTCTTGGTGCCGTTCTTGTTGTCATCTACGCCGCGGGGTCTGCCGTTGGATACATCTATCAGGTGCTTGGGTACGGTGATGCTCATGAGCATACTATCTACTTCGTCGTACATATGATCTTTGCACGGCCACCAGAGGCTAGCACCAATGCCTTGACATGACGATGCTATGAAGTCGTTGCCATTGTTGTCCTTGTTCCAAGTGATGCCTCCATCCCAGGGCGCATTTTTCGCTTCTAGGGGCTGGCCTCCATAGCTGAGGAGGAGGCTGTTTACTTCTCCTATTTTTTGCTTTTTTACTAATTCGATGAAATGAGCCGGGCCTTCTTTAGTGAATTTTAGGTTTTGTCCATCTTGGCTTGCACCTTTCAGTTCCATAGGGGCTTGCAGATCGATTTGAATGACTTGGTATTCGGATAATACTTTGTAGTCTACTTGGTTGGTGCCTTCCAGTGTTTTGCTGGCAGGGTCTACGTTCATGCTTAGGTGATAGTAGGTGAGATCCCACCAAGCGCGCTCTGGAGTGATAGATCCTCGCAGGCTGTCTAGACGGCTGTAGGTGGTGTCATGCTGGATTTCTTGGGCCGATTGCAATATGATTATGGACGATAGTGCAGTAAATAAAAGAATGGCTGTTCGTTTCATAGGAGTCTCATTGTTCGTAGTTCAAATGTAGCCATAAACCGATGGGCACTAATGAAGATACAAAGGATTCCTGTCAATAGAACTTTTCTTCCTTTGGAAGGAAAAAAGAAATGATAATTGGTTTTGATGGCCTGTCTTCGTTTCATGCGTTAGTCTACTCATTTCATAAATAAGAACTCGGAATTTGTTTTTTGGAAATTGAACATTTCATAGTCCATGCCCTGAGGGAGTTGATTACCTTTGGTTGACAGTCGCAAGACCAAAACCTAACCACTATTCATAACCACGCAGTATGTCAATTATTAAAATAAACGGAGCAGATATCTATTACGAAATTCATGGGATCGGGCCAGAGACAATTGTTTTTAGTCACGGTTTGCTCATGAATGGCAGGATGTTCAAGGCGCAGGTTGATTATTTCAAAGCGCGTTATCGATGTGTGATATACGATCATCGTGGGCAAGGTAGAAGTGAGGTGACTGCCGAAGGATACGATATGGAATCTCTTTCTATGGATGCCATTGAATTAATTAAAGCTCTAAAGCTTGGACCTTGTCATATGGTAGGATTGTCTATGGGAGGGTTTGTGGCCATGCGGTTGGCAGTTCATCATAGTGAATATATCAAATCCTTGCTATTGGTGGAGACCTCAGCAGAAGAAGAGCCTAATAAGTTTAAGTATAATGTGTTGAAAACCATCGTCAATTTATTTGGCGTCAAAGCCGTGATCAATAAGGTAATGCCCATCATGTTTGGTCAGACTTTCTTGAAAGACCCGATCAGAAAAGAAGAAGTAGATTATTGGCGAAATGAAATACTGGCCAATGAAAAATCCATTACCAAGTCGGTGGCAGGTGTGATTCAGCGAAACGCAATCAGTAGTGAACTGGGCAAAGTATCTATGCCTACACTCGTCATAGTAGGGGATGAAGACGTGGCTACCACCGTAGAAAAGGCTAAAAACATCAAATTGAAAATTCCACAAGCACACTTGGCTACGATCAAGCGAGCAGGCCATTCTTCTACCATCGAAGAGCCTCGTCAGGTCATCGATGCCATAGAAGTATTCTTGAATGGTGTCCATTAAATAGCGTATGTCTTGACTATTTTGTTGGGGGCGTAATCATGATGTGCGCATTGTAAGTGCCAGGAAACATGATCCAAGGTCCACCAGGTACCATGGGTTTGAGGGGTAGACCTGTAGACTCCTGAGTAGCCCAAGGGATATAGACCACATATCTAAGTTGGGCGTTTTCTACCAGGCCAGTAGTTGAATTGTATTTTGCTTCTTTGCCGTAGAGTACATGTAGTGTGGCCGGTTGCTTTGGCATATTGAGAGTGCCCGCTTTGGCTTCTTTTGATCTGATTTCTTCAATTTCTTTTCGGTTCTTTCCTTCGGCTTTTAGTTCACGACCCCTAGTCATAAAATCGGCCAGACTGCTGTGGTAGCAGACGGCTTTAAAACCCGCAATGCTTGGATCGTTTGCGAGACATACAAGATCGTTCGTTCCTTTTCGAAGTGCTATTATTTCATTTTTTTCATTGTATCCCAAGACGGTGGCGTCGGCGCGTAGTTCCTCTGGTCCAGCTTGTATGGTAGCGGCGATTTGTTCAGCTTCTGATGGCGTTTGAGCTGGCAATATTTGACTAATAAGTGACAAGAGAGTGAATAGAAGGGGTATTGGTTTCATCGTTGTGGTTGTTTGTTTCATGGAAATCTAGTTAAAAATAATTTATCATTTTTTTGTAATATCAAAGAACCTACATACTTTACAGTATAAATTATTCTAATATAGTACAATGAAACAAGGTAAAATTAAGTTCTTCAACGAGTCTAAAGGATATGGATTTGTCGTTGATGATGAAGATTCAAAAGAGTATTTCGTTCACATATCTGGTCTTGTAGACCAAGTGAAAGAAGGAGATGCGGTGACGTTTGATTTAAAAGAAGGTAAAAAAGGTTTGAATGCGGTTGACGTAAAACAAGCTTAATTAATATCTAATTTTTATTAAAGGTATTTGGTCCCGATTTATCGGGACTTTTTTTGTTTCAATTTTATTGGCATGCTATTCAGGGATTAGTTTGTAAAGTTGGGGGAATTACTATATCGATAATTGATGCCCAATCAAAATATCCTTTTTATCAAGAAAAAGGATGAGTCTCCAGGTTTTTTGGTGGTAATCGAAATTACTTAAACTAGATGTAAATTTAGGTTCACCCCCAGAAATACGAAGTGAACCATGGGTACCCCTCTCAGGTTTGTAGCTGTTTCGTTCCTTGTATTTTTCGCCGATACGCCAAACGGTATATTCAGTAAGTCATCAAGAATGGCCCATTATAAGGATGATTAATTATATAAAAACATTCAAAAATGAATAACATCATCGTATTAGGTGGTGGTATGGTAGGTAGCGCCATGGCCATCGATTTAGCTAAAAACAATAAAGTAACTGTAGTTGATTTTAATCAGGCAGTGCTAGTCAAACTGCAGGCCAAGTCTCCGGCTATTCAGGTGCAGGCTCTTGACGTGACCAAAGAAGCTGATTTGAAAAAGTCCATAGAACCCTTTGATATGGTAGTCTGCGCTGTGCCTGGGTTTTTGGGCTATCAAACGCTTACTTGGATACTAGAAGCACAAAAAAATGTAGTGGATATTTCATTTTTTCCTGAAGATGCTTTGACGCTGAAGTCATTAGCAGAGGCTGGTGGAGTCACTGCCATTGTAGATTGTGGTGTAGCACCAGGTATGAGCAATCTTGTCTTGGGTTATCACAATGAGAGCATGAACATCGAACATTTTGAATGTTTGGTCGGAGGATTGCCCAAAGTGAAAAAGTGGCCATTTGCTTACAAAGCACCTTTTTCGCCAGTGGATGTGATCGAAGAGTATACCCGGCCAGCACGATATGTGGAAAACGGCCATGTCCTAACCAAACCAGCTTTATCGGATGTAGCCCACCATGATTTTGATGCAGTGGGTACGTTAGAGTCCTTCAATTCGGATGGGCTGCGTTCGCTTTTGTTTACGATGGGTCATATTCCAAACATGATAGAAAAGACTCTCCGTTACCCTGGGCATGTGGAGTATATCCAAGTCCTCAAGTCTAGTGGTTTTTTTGAGACCCAGCCCATTGAAGTAAGTACAGGAGTACTAGTCAATCCATTGGATTTTACCTCAAAAGTACTTTTTGATGAATGGAAATTAGGGGAAACCGAAGAGGAAATGACCGTGATGCGTATCACAGTGTCAGGAAAAAATGAATCAGGAGATAAGGAAACCATCATCTATCATCTACACGATTCCTACTGTGCAGATACCCAAACGTCTTCAATGGCACGGACGACGGGCTACACCGCAACAGCTGCTGTGAATCTATTGCTTCAGGGGAAGTTTGGCGAAATAGGGGTGTTTCCTCCAGAGCAAGTGAGCAACCATGACGGTTGTTTTGATTTTATTTTACATTATCTGAGTGAGCGTGGCGTAGTTTACCGTAAAGAAACTATTTTAGGATAATTTTCTTAATACTAAGAATCTTATGAGCATATGGTAGGGTAGGGCTTTTAATTGCCTAACTTTGCGACTTATCATAAAATTTTCAGATTGAATACTTTCTCAGAACTCGGGCTTGAACCAAGGTTGGTCGATGCTCTTAACGATTTAGGCATTGTTAAACCCACCCAGATTCAGCAGGAGGCCATTCCGATACTTCTCGATTCTATGCAAGACTTTATTGGTCTGGCACAAACGGGTACCGGAAAAACCGCGGCCTTTGGATTGCCTTTGCTTCAGGTAGTCAACGAAGACTCCAATACCTGTCAGGCAATTGTACTTGCACCTACTAGAGAACTCGCACAGCAGATTGCAGAAGGCTTGAATAGCTTCGCTAAAAACATACGTAAATTGAAGATCGAAGTGGTATTTGGAGGAGCTGCCATTACCAACCAAATCAAAGCACTCAAAGCCAAGCCTCAGATTGTAGTAGCTACACCAGGTCGATTGGTAGATTTGATCAATCGCAAAGTGATCAGCATGAGTTCGTTGAGCTATGTGGTGCTAGACGAAGCTGACGAAATGCTTAACATGGGCTTCAAAGAAGAGCTTAACAAGATATTGGCAGATACACCTGCTGAGAAAACAACTTGGTTGTTTTCTGCCACCATGCCTTCGGCCATCACCAACATTGTAAGTACTTACATGAACAATCCGAAAGAGGTTTCGGTAAAAAGTGGCGTAGAAGTAAACAAAAATATATCTCATCAATACTTGGTAGTAAAGATGAGTGACAAACTAGAGGCTATCAAAAGAGTATTGGATGTCAATCCTAATTTTTATGGAGTTATGTTTTGCCGAACTAAAATTGATACGCAAAACCTAGCTGATGACATTAGTCGTGCGGGTTATAGAGCAGAGGCCTTGCATGGAGATCTTACCCAGAAGCAGCGAGACGCTGTGATGCGCAAATTCAAGGACAGGTCATTGTCTATGCTCGTAGCTACCGATGTGGCTGCTCGTGGTATAGATGTAAATGACGTGACACACGTGATTCACCACAGATTGCCAGACGAATTGGAGTTTTATACCCATAGAAGTGGTAGAACAGCCCGAGCAGGTAAAAAAGGAATCTCTATAGCCTTGGTAAGCAAAGGTGAGGTAAGGCGAATTGGAGATATAGAACGAAGATTGAAAATCAAATTCGAAAAAGAGTTGATACCTACGGCTGACGAGGTGATGTCTTCTCGTATGGACAATTCTTTGAAGTTGATCGCTGATTATGAAATCAAAGGTGAGTTGCCTGCAGACTTGAGAAAGCAAGCTCAGGAAATGTTTACCGCTCTATCTAAAGAAGAATTGGTAGATAAGCTTTTGGCTCAAGAGTTATCAAAAGTTAATATCTCTAACAGTGGAGACCTTAATCAAACAGAAAATAGTAGATCTAAAGAAGGGGGTAGAGAGCGATCTAGTGGCACACACGCCAGATTGTTTATCAACCTAGGGAAAATTGATGATATATCTAATGCCGAATTGCTCCATATGATTTGTGACATCTCTGGTGCAGACAAATCTAAGATTGGTAAAATAGAACTGCAGCAAAAAAGAGCCTATTTCGAGGTGGAGAAAAGTATTGCCAATGATGTTATGGGCAAATTCAAAGGCTACGAGTTTGAAGGTAGAGAAATCAGAGTTAATGAAGAGGAGCAGTCTTCTAGGTCTGGTCATGCTCAGCAACGAGGCTATCAGGATAGAAAACGACGTGGTTCTGGAGGCGGCGGCTCAGGAAGGTCTGGTAGATCAGGTGGTTCCGGACGCTCTAATAGTGGCGGAGGCCGTTCGGGCAGATCTGGTGGACGTAGACGCTGATACTCTGAAGGTCAGACTAATTTTTCATTATATTGTTGTGTACAACGGTTTCATGTGCTTCTAATTGAATAATTAGAGTATTGACTTGAAGTATTTCAATAAATATTTTCAAGATCCGTTTGATAGGTCGGTATTAAACTCGTATCTTTAGAGTCCGCCTGTATTATTTTATTAAAACTTGTTGAAGATTATCTTCCAAATTTTAAAATAATGCAACCCAACATCCAAAATGAGCCTTCCCTAGACTATGAAGCTCAACTAAAGCGTGTAGACTCCATGTTGAAATATGCGATGGAGTCGCGAGTGAGTAGTGTCAAAGATGCTATAGATCTCACTATTCAAGCACAGGCTAAGTGCGTGTCGCTAAACTATGCGCAGGGTCTTGCGCAGTGTTCTTGCCAATTGGGATTGTTTTATATGATCATTGGTGATCATTTGGCTGCGCTCGAGTACTCACAAGATGCCCTCAAGTTATTTACAGAGTTGGCGAGCAAGCAGGGTATGGCTGATGCACTATTCAACATAGGTAGCATTGAATACAAATCCACAAAATATCACAAGGGACTAGAGCGTTTTTACGAATGTTTACGGATTCAGCGAGAGATCAAAGATGTCGTGGGGGAGTCAAGAACATTGAAAGCGATAGGATTTATTTACGAAGCTTTTAACGAATACGATAAAGCGTTAGAGACGTATCAGAAATGTCGTGAGCTCAGTCATTTGAATAATGATAAGAATGGAGAGTCTAATGCTTGCAATCCGCTCTCTGGTATATATCTAAAGCGTGGTGATTATAAGAATGCGCTAGAGACCATCAATACCAGTATCATACTCAAAAAAGAAACGGGCGACAAACGAGGGTTGGCTTTTGCATGGTATGGCAAAGGGAAAATCCATCTTCACCTTAAAGAATATGAAGAGGCACGAGGATACTTCCTGAAAAGTTTGAAGGTGCACAATGAAGTGGGGGATAAGATGGGGTGTGGTATGAGTATGACCAAGTTGGGGCAAGTATGCAAATCGACAAATCAATATTCAGAAGCCAAGAAGTATTTTCATGAGGCTATAGCACTAGGGGAATCACTTGACAATTTACAATTGATGTATAAAGCCTATTATGAATTGTTCGACATTGCCATGAATGATAGCAATGAGTCTGAAGCATTGGCTTTTCATATCAAATATCACAATTATAAAGAGCAGGTGCTCAACTCCGAAACCAAGAGTAAGATTAAAAGTTTGGAGTCGATGTGGAAGATGGAGTCTTTGGAGTCCGAAGCCCGTTTGCAGAGAGAAAATAATTATGCCATAGAAAAGAAAAATGAGGAGTTGGATAAGTTTTCTTCTCGAGTATCGCATGATCTTCGAGGACCGATTTCTTCATTGATGGGATTGTATGATGTAGTAAGGAGTGAAATCAGTGATGAGAATGCTTTGAGGTACTTTCAGCTTTATCATCATAGAATTACTCGCATCAACCAGACCATCATAGATCTACTGGAGCTTTCTAAAGTCAAAGATTGGCAACTGTCTTCTACCAGAATTGATTTTGATGAGATGGTGGCCGACTGTATAGAATCATTCAGTTATTTGCCAGGGTTTGATAAAATCCAATTTGACATTGAACTCGACAAAGAAATGGAAATAGAATCGGACAGGAGTTTGATGAATACCATCATCCAGAACCTGATCGAAAACAGCATAAAATACGCTCGGCAAGATATCGACAATCCTTTCGTGAAAATACAAGTCAAACAGACCGCGGAGGACTACATGTGTGTGATCGTAGAGGACAACGGGATAGGGATAGAAGAGGAATATCAAACGAAGGTGTTTGATATGTTTTATAGAGCCAATGATGAAGTACAAGGGTCAGGTTTGGGGATGTTTATCTTGAAGTCTGCTGTAGAGAAACTAGAAGGAGAAGTGAGTTTGATGAGTGAGGTGAATAAGGGAACTAAGTTTGTTGTCTTATTGCCTATTTTGGAAAATTTAAAAAAAGAATATCTTGGTATCTGATGCCAAGGTTTGGATATAAGTATTAGAGAAAAAGCAATAATTATGAGTAAAAAAGTAGATAAAATAGACAATCCACTCGAAGACATGGATAATAGTGAAATTACGAATGTAGATCCAACCAAAATCGGAGGACTAGATAGGAATGTGGCAGAGGAATTTGATGAGGGAGCCCTTGATTGGACTAAAAGTCGAGGAAAAAAGAAAGATCAGAAATAGGTCTTTTTAAAAGCAGCGTTCAACCAACTACTAAATGATAAAAAATATTAGCCCTTATGGGTTCATTGTGCTATTGTGGATCTTGGGTACCTGTCAGCTTTATGGACAACCTGAAGTTGACCGTTTAAAAAACGTATTGAAGAGAACTACGGATAGGAAGAGTGAAGTTGATATATTCCTCAGGCTATCTCGCATTTCGGACTATCCAGATCAGTCGCTAGTCTACGCCCGAAAGGCTTTACGCTTATCTCAAACCTTAGGGGATTTGCATTCGACAGCTGTTTGTGATCAGGAAGTTGGGAGATGGTTGTTCAAAAATAAACGTGATTCAGGTGAATTTTACTTGAACCAATCCATTGCATTATTCGAATTAAACAACAATCTGAAAGGTCAGGCACGTAGTTATTTCTATCTGGCAGATGGGATGGAAAAATACCAACAATTCGATTCGGCACTATTTTTTTATCATAAAGCGATACAACTCGCCGAAGATGCAGTCGATGCCTCAGGTATAGCATTGTATCATTTGGAACTAGGCAACTTAGAAACACAGCGAGGGAATATAAAATCTGCCCTGAGGCATGTGCAAATGGCCAATGAATACTACGACCGACCAGCTCATATGGATAGTGCATGGATAGCTTTCAATAGCTTAGGGGTGATTTATAATGAAATGGGTTTATACCCAGAAGCATTAGAATATTATTTGAAAGCCTATGATTTGGTAGTAGCGCATGGCGATCAGGAAGGAATGATTTTCTTAGCGAATAATTTGGGGCTGATCTATCATGAGTTGGGTAAGTTAGAAGAAGCACATAGCTATTATGCTAAAGCCATGGAAGAGGCACATATGAATGGAAAGAAGTATGAAGAAGCTATGCTTTTAAATAATCTGTCGATCATCTATAGCGAAGAAGGTGACACGCTCAAAGCACTAAAAACACTACGGAGAGCACATGACCTTCAGGTCAAGCTGGATCAGCAGTGTGACTTGGCCTATACCTGTGAGGGACTGGGTGAGGCTATGGCTTGGAAGGGCAGAATGGACTCTGCAGATTTTTACTTTAAGAAAGCACTCGATTGGGCTATTCGATGTGAACTGGTGGGATGTCAGACTAGCATATATAGGAGTATGGGGGTGTTGGCTAAAAGAGTTCGGGATTTACCTAAAGCTGAAAAGTATCTTCTAAAGTCTCTCGAATTAGGTATTAATTCTCACTATGGTGCAGAGATAAAACAATCTGCCAAGGAGCTTTATAGTTATTATCAATCAACGAACCAGACCAAGGAGGCTTTGAAGTATCATTTGATGTTTAGCAATATCAAAGATTCTTTATTCAATGCAGAGTCGACTGAGCGAATTGCTCGTATGACAGCAGAATATGATTTCAGAAGAGAGTTGGAATCGTTAGCGTATGAAAAAATGAGAGACGAAATGCTTTTGAATGAAGAACTTAAGCAAAAGCAAACTTATCAGAATAGTATTTTGGTGGTGTTGGTGCTGACTCTCTTGCTTGTGGCTGCTATGGGACGATCGTATTATTTGGTCCAAAACCACAACAAAAAACTTACAGCTCTCAACGAAGAGAAGAACACCCTAATGGGTGTAGTAGCTCATGATCTGCGCAGCCCGCTTAACAACATCAAAGGGCTAATGTCGCTAGTGAAAATGGAGAATACGAATCTGTCTCCAGAGCAAAGTCATTATTTTCATTTGCTAGACGACACCATGGAGCGTATGCGCGATATGATAGATCGGGTGCTAGACGTGAGTGTAGTGGAGGATATGAAGGTCAACCTGAATTTGAAAAAGGTGGATTTAGGGCAGGCCATGAATTTTGTGGCAGGCAATTTCGAGTTGTTGGCTAGCAAAAAGTCGATTCAGATTCATAGCCAAATAGCTACGGAGAAACATTATATCTTAGCAGATTATAACTATCTGCTGCAGATAATAGAAAATTTACTGTCGAATGCCATCAAGTTTTCTCAATCGAATAAAAACATCTATCTGACAGCAGAGCAAAATGATGATGGAGAGGTGATGGTTGTCCGAGATCAAGGGCCAGGAATCAGTGAAGAAGACTTGCCAAAATTATTCACCAAGTTTCAAAAACTAAGTGCTAAACCTACAGATAATGAACAGTCTACTGGCTTGGGCTTGTCTATTGTGAAGAAGTTTGTAGATGCAATGGATGCTGAAATCTCATGCGCTAGCGAACTAGGTATAGGCACGAGTTTTATTGTGAGATTTAAGGTCATAGAGGACCAAGACCTGATCTAATTAAATTATTTTCCAGATTCGTCTATGCGAGTCATGTATTGACGAAAACGATTTTCAATCTTATTCAACCGAAGTATATCTGTCATTTGGTCGTCGCCTAGCCCATTGATGAGCACTGAAGTGTATGCGCTACCCTCATTAGATATCTTATAAGCAATTTTGTGATCATTCTTCTCAGAGAAAAAGTAATTGCCACTGAGGATGTAGTTTTTTAAATGTAACTGACTGATGGGCTGTGATTCTAATTTTGCAAATTGTGTTCTGGCTTTGTCAAATTCGGCCATAGATCGTTCCATGTCACCTAAATGAAAGTAGGCTAGACCGAAAATGTCATACATCTGCCAGTTGTCATCAATGATTTTTTCTAATTCACCAAACCTCTTCACTGCAAAATTGGCTAAGTAAATGGAGGTGTTATTCGGCTCAGACTCATCATAGGTAAGTAGCGAGTCTCCAATGATCTCAAGCGCCCTTAGAGAAATACTTGATAGCGTTTTTCGTGATTCAGCAATTAGAGGTTTGGTTGAGTTGTCTTGAAACTGTATGGCGCGAGCCATTTCTTGTAGGCATTGCTCTATATGACCTTGGCTATTAGATATTTGAGCGAAATCAGCATTTTCGAGGTCTTTATTTAAATATGCAGTTCGTATTATAGCTAGATAAGCATAGGCCAGAGATAAATCTTTGCCACTAATTTCATATTTTTCATCGCTTACCACTTTCGTAAAACTGATCATGGCATCGTGGTAGCGATTGTTTTTGATGGCGGAGAGCCCTTGTTTGTAATTTTCTGTCTGAGCCAAAACTCCTGCGTGCGTGAGAAGTATAAGTGCCAGAGTAAGCAAAGTAGAGGTGGCCTTATTCATAAAGTAGTGTTTTTGATTAGCGTAGGGGTTAGGTCGCCTATTCAATAACCGCCACAATCTTTGTATAATAATTTGCAGATGCAATACAAATGATCATAAATACTTAAACTTTACGTGTTTGCACGGATTGTTTATAGGTAATTTTCCTATTGTTTTCGCAGAATATATTATGTTTTTTGTCAGGATAATTATTTATCTATGCTCAGCAAAGAAGTATATGATGTACTTATCTTTGTTTTTTTATTATCAAAAAGATCTTATGAAATACTTTGCTAAAACATTACTTGTATTCACTATTCTTAGCTCATCAGTGATGGTTTATGGGCAAGGAGGTGAAACCTACGTGACAACGGGAGGAGAGTGGATATTTTCCTTTGGCGGTTCTGGTGATGACGGAGCTGTTCGATTCAGTCCAGTGGTCAATTTTCAAATCAATGTAAATAAAGATGTAAGCGATAAGTTTGGTTTTTATTCTGGGTTAGCCATTCGTAATGTAGGTTTTATCTGGGATGACCCAGATAGTGCCCAGATCAGAAAAAAATTCAGAACGTACAACCTTGGAATCCCAGTAGGTCTCAAGTTTGGTGATATGAATGGGATGATGCTATTCGGAGGGTATGAATTAGAAATACCATTCAATTACAAAGAAAAGACTTTTGTGAATGAGAAGAAGGAGGATAAATTCAATGTTTATTTTAGTGGGAGAGTGCCTCCTGTATATCACGCACTATTTGCTGGTGTGCAGTTTTATTCGGGCATCAGCCTGAAATTCAAATATTATTTGACCAATTTTCATGACCAGTCGTACACTGAGGTAGTCAACGGGGTGAGCGTGATGCCATACAAGAACTTAGATAGCAATGTGTTTTACTTGTCGTTGAATTTCAACTTGTTTAGGAATACAGACTTTCACTACAAGAAAATTGACAGAGATTTGAAGCAAGTGTCTATGAGATAACCCATAGCCTTCTTGAAGGATTAAAATCAAAGAGCCGCATATCTATTAGATATGCGGCTCTTTGATTTTTTGCATGTTTATTACAAACTCCAGCCTACGGTAGTTTGTATCACATAATCACTGTTTGGTATGTCGTCAACTTGAGGGTTACTGTCGTAGTTTAGGGTGTAGCCAGCACCGATATAAAAATCCTTTGGCAGGTCAAATTTCAAATCAATGTTGAAATTGATACGGGTTCGGTTCGAGTCGTTGAGACCATGAAAGGCTTGTACACCTGTGGTGGCCGTAAAGTCGCTCAAGCCGAAGGCTTGATAGTCTATGCTGAGGTAACCCTCAGTCGTAGATAGGTTTTCTTGATCTTGAATATCGTAATTTTCATTGTTCCAAGCGGAGCCTAGAGAAGTGGAAAGGTACATTTTGTGATTTCGAATCAGAAAATTACCAACCCCAATTTTGTATGTGCTTCGAAGTTCAAGCGATTGCTCATCGTTGGTCAGGTAGTCGGCACCAGCTATACCAAACCATGATCGTACAAAAAAGACTCTCAGGTTAGCTCCATAGTTATTTCTTTTAGTGGAGATCTGACTTGTGCCATCGTCTAGTTTGCTGTTTACAAAATTGAAATAAACATCTGGATTTATCTTTTCGGACAAATAAGAAGCATTGCCTCTCAGGGTTAGTTGTTTGTTATCATTGGCTTTTGAAAGTGTGTAGCCACCATCCAAAGAGAGACTGATACGATCCCAAAAGCCGCTATTGACAGATTTGAGATAAACCATTTGTAAGTGATTGTATTGCATGGTCTCACCTTCGTCTGTTAGAATCGTGATGCTTCCTTCCTTCATGGTGATTTGACCAGTGATTCTCTTGCCATTGGCCATGTTTATCATGTAAGTGCTTGTAGATGTAAAATTGACTACAGACTCCCAGTCCATCATGAAATTAGATTCGCTGTAGGGGGTTTCTATTTCAAGTACCCCATTGTTTAGTTGTTTTACACTTCCTACTATTTTATCTCCGTTACTTAACTCTACAGTGTCTTGAGCTTTCAATTGGAAAAAGGCGAAAAATAATATAAGGGGTAAAAGGTAATACTTCATAAAAAATAGGTTCTTAGTTTCTGTAATTATAATAAAAATATGGATTAGGGTTATATAGGTAGGTTGGAGGATTTAAACTAAAAACTCCAACCAACAGTGCTTTTCACAACATAGTCGGACTTGGCACCTTCAGTATCATCCTTTGAGTCAAAGTTGTAGGTTATATTACCTCCAATATAAAAATCTTTTGGTAGGTCAAATTTGGAATCAAGGGTTAGGTTGACTCGGTTTCTGTTTTCCTCAGTTATACTAGCAAAGTATTGAAATTTAGAGCTTAACCTTACATTTTTGATACCATATATGTTTAGTTCTACTTCTCCAAAGGTTTCAATACTTTGTTCAGATACTTGTTCTTCATGATCATATCGCTCTGTGTTTAAAGCAAACCCTACTGCACTGACGAGGTACATTTTGTGGTTTCTTACGATGTTGCGGCCAGCTCCCGATTGTATAGTCGTACGAAGGGCGAGGTTTTGTTCGTCACTTTTCAGGAAGTCTGATGCGCCAAGGATATACCAGCTTCGATTAAAAAAGACCTTAATATTGGCACCGTAGTTATTTCTGCTGGTTGCAATGGTGTCTTGCACCACGTTGTATAGCGTGTTTATATAGGAGTCTATATTGAGTCTTGTATACAGATAGGAAACTGCACCTGATACAGTTACTTGCTTAGTATTACTTGCTTTGGTTAATGAAAACCCTGCGTCAATATTGGCTGAAACCCTGTCCCAAAAACCTGCTTCCAGAGATTTGAGATATACGATATCTAAAGATTTGGCAAACATCTTTGATCCTTGATCTGGGTAGATAATCAGATAGTCTTCGTTGTTTGGGTCGGGGGATATGGTTCCGTTGAATCTATATTTATGCGAAAGCATAATAATGAAATCGGTTTCTGTTTTCATTGATTTTACATCGCTCCAATCGATGGTAAAATCATCTTCGCTGTATTCTGTCTCTACAGTCATTACACCGTTTTCGAGCACTTTTATTTCTCCAATCAAAACCTGATTGTTTTTCATAAAAACGGTATCCTGGTTCTGGCCAAATGAGAAGTGAAAGGAAAATAGGCAAAGACCAAAAAACAGGCGCTGTGTCATAGAGAGTAAATATTGGCAAAGTTACGAACCTATAGGTATACTCCAAACGAATGACTTGCTTATCCTGATTTAGCAAGGGTTAATTACTGCAATACGCGCAGCTCGATGCGTCGATTGAGTTCTCTGCCACCTTCTTCATCGTCATTGGAGGCGAGGGGCTGAGTTTCTCCATATCCTTTAGTGGTGAGACGTTTTGAAGAGATACCACGTGTGATGAGGTATTTTTTTACACTTTCGGCTCTGGCTTCTGATACACTCAAATTAGCTTCATGTGAGCCTATATTGCAGGTATGGCCACCTATTTCTACATTTAGGTTTGGATTGTCTTTCATCAATGCAGCTATCTTTTCTAGGGTAGGGATAGATTCTTGCTGATAGGTAGTGGAGTGTAGGTCAAAGTAAATATTGTTAAGAATGGCTTTATCACCAGACCTGAATTTGCTGCCCATCATTTCTAGCTTATCGTACGACTTGCTCGATGAGCTGGCTCCTTTGTATATGGAAGCAAAATCTGTGTCAAGATCAATATGCTCTGGTACGACCACATAAAAGTCCTTTTCGAATGTCTTATGATGCTCGTCGTGCGTGGACCTGATTTGTGTGCTGTGTAGGCGCTGTGAGCCTAAGCTGACTACAGCTATAAAATCCTCTTCTTCAAAAATCTCTCGTTCATAGTTGCCAAAGTTGTCGGTAACTATATCAAATGATTCATCTTGATACTTTAGTGGATGAAAGGAAACCAAGGCATTCGCCAAGGGTTCGTTCGTTTGTTGATTGTAGACTTTGCCTGTTGCTAATACTTTACCTTGTTTATGAAAAAAGTAGATGTCGTAGTCGCCATACCCATGAAGCCTGTTGGAGCTAAAGAAGCCTGAAATATTGTCTTCGTTGAGTTGGAAGTTGATTTCATCGTCGATAGAATTGATAGGAAATCCCATGTTTTCTGGCTTGCTCCAGAGTCCTGTCACAGGGTCTATCTCTGATTTGAATACATCATAACCGCCGACAGATTCAAGCCTGTCAGAACTGAAATATAACGTCTTGTTATCGTGCGAAAGGAAAGGTGCATCTTCGTTGTAAGCAGAGTTGGCCAGGCCAGGTAAAGGCAGCGGATCAGACCAAGTGTCATTTGCAGGATTGAAGGTGGATTGAAAGAGATCCAATTTGCCATTGTTGTCCTTGGCAGAAAAATAGATGATCGTTTCGTCATCGTTGATGAAAAAATGAGATTCAACCAAGTGATCTCTCAATTTAGAGTCGAATTCTTGAGGATTGCTCCACCCTGAGGATAAGGGCTCCGAAAAATATAAATCACCGCCATTGTCGTTTTTGTACATAAATAAACGACCATCATTGTTGACTACTTCTATTTTGGAATTGTTTTGATCAAAGATTCCCAGATTAGGCAAGGGCTTGGGTTGGCTAAATTGCTCGTTGGATTTTATGCTATGAAAAATTTGATACTGACCTTTTTCTATGCCGTTTGGTCTGGCGGATACAAAAAGTAGTTCGTCATGGTTGGCATAAAAGGCCGGAGACAAGTCGTCGTAGGCAGAATTGATGGGCTGGGGTAGTGGCTCTATTTCAAAATCATTTAGATCGGCGTAAAATGCTCGTGTTTTCTTGGTGCGTTCTAGCAAATCCTCAGATTCTTTTTTGATTTCGTTAGTTCGGTACACATCCATGTCTAAGAAAGCTTTGAAATGCTTTTCTGCCAACTCGAATTCGTATCTGCCATAGTGTATTCTACCAAGCCAATAATTGTAAAACTTGTCCGTAACGCCCTCATTTTTCTCGTACTCTATCAGAGAAGACATGTCAGACCCACGTCCCTTTGATAGCTGGTTGGCCACAAAGGAGTGATATTGCACATAATGGTTTTTAGGATAGTTTTCTAATATTTGCTTGTATAGCTCAAGTGCCTTAGGAAAATTTTCTTTGAAGAAATAATAGTCTGCCTGCTCTATGAGCTGCTTTTTGCTAAGCTTCTTGTTTGAATCTTGTGCCACCAGGTTGGGAAACACACATAATACCACTATTACTATTAATAAATACTTCATCATGCCATGCTGGAATTCTTGCTGCTACAACAAACCTAGTAAAAATAGTGATGGAATTGTCCTATTTTTTAGCTCTTTGAGACAAATTAAGAGGATGCAGTATGCGATTTAGGGGATTTGCTTATAGCATACGACGTGTATTGTGTGTTTTTATTCATTAAATCACTATACAAATCTGATTATCAGTAGATAGTATAGGTTGAACGGATTTAATTTATAGGCTTATAGATTTAGCCAATATGTGAGTTTCACTACGAGTGCTCGATTCTTTTCTTGTAAGTCAAAATTTTGATTGTTATCCATAGTGGCGTAGTTGTCGGTATAGACAATAAATAGGTCAGATACAGGTTTAAATCTCCATTGGAGCCGGGTGTTGATGTTGAAATTTTCTGCTTGTGTATTGTATTGTAAAAAAGAGGTAAGAAAGAGTTTTTTTGTCATTGTAAAATCAACCCTTGATCCAATCAAAATTAGATCGACACTGGTATAGGGTTCGGGCATATTGAGTTTGTTGTAGTTGATGTTGATGTTAAAGGCTGCAAAAGGCTGAATGCGGTAGCTAAGATCACCACCAAGTCTATACCTATAGCCATTGAAGTATTCGCCCAATTGACCTACTACACTATAGGTCAATTTCTTTCTAAGGTCTGAGTCGTATTGCATCCAGAGGTAGTGGTAGGTGTATTGGCTGTCTTTGGATAGCTCTTGGCCATCTGTATTGGTCGGATCGAAGGGGTCTAGTAGATAGGTGTATTGCCTGCGAAGAGAAGCATTGAGCTGCGAGGTGTTTTGAAATTGAAAATACTCATCGAGTCTTATCATTTGATCAGATTTTACCCTTTGCCTCGTAGGTTCAGTGTCACCCCAGAGGGTTTCCATGACTACCTGTGTCTGATGAAAGTTGATCGCACCACGGGTGGGGTAAAAGTTGCGGGCAGCTATGTTTTCTATCCTAAAGAGACCATTACGAGGTACAAATCCTACTTCGGCATTAAAGTTTTCGCCTACAGCTGTGTGTGCCCATTCTACTCGCCATTTTCTACCCTGATAAGCCAGCCAAAAAGAATGAGCATAATCGCCTCCATCTACACTGTCGCTATCCCAAGATTGTTGATACATGGTTTTTCCAACCCATTTGTTATCGGCTGAGGCCAAATTGTAATCGAATCCGAGTACTCGATTGTAGTGGTCAGGGGCAAAATCTGGGTTGTCGTTGGGGGCATCAAAACTCTGTTTGTTTACAAAGATGGCACCTATATTAGACCTGGCAAATACTTTGCGCTGCAGGGCAGCTACTGAGTAGTTGAATCCTGGTAGATTGATGTCTTCTATGGCTTCGGTTTGCATATTGAGTAGCCCCACTCTCCAATTATTGTCTAGTTTGCCGCTGAGGCGAGCGCCGTATAAGATTTTGTTGGGGCGAATTAGGTCATTGATCGTATCGTTGACGATACCTATTCTTCGGGAGAAAAAGGTTCGGGCATAATAGGGGTGCCCGAAGTTGGCAAATAGATCGGCATTTTCTAAGAAAAACTGCCGTTTTTCAGGAAAGAATAGCTCGAAGCGATCCAGATTAGTTACTTGTTGATCTACTTCCACTTGGGAGAAGTCGGGATTTACTGTAAGATCCAAATTTAGCCCTGAGCCAATGGCTATTTTGGCATCTCCCCCAAAGTTGACTTTGGATATGGAGCCATTTTGTTGGCTGTTTTGATAGTCTCTACTTATTTCAGTAGCAGTATAGGGGATGATTGAGATATTAGAGCCAGGCTTTTCCAAAGGCTGATCCCATTGTAAGATACCCATGAAGGCCAGTGAGTTGATGTCGTAGTTTCGAGGTATTTTTTGCCAAGTGGATTGTTCGCCTGCTTCGCTATCGAGTCTGTAAAAATTAATATTCCATTGGTCTTTGCCTTCTTTGAATCGAATCGACTTGAATGGAATAGCACCTTCTGCTACCCAGTAGCCAGAGTATTGCTTGGCTTCAGCATACCACTTGTTGTCCCACGACCATGAGGTGTCTCCAAAACCTCCCGCTATGAGCCCCTCACGTTGTACTCCGTAGGAGTTGACGCCAAATTGAAAAGCATTGGTATTGTCTTGAAAAGTGTCAAAAATAAGTGAAATACCATCGATGGCATCTCCTTCAAAGTCTCTTCTAAGAGAGGGTACCACATACTTTCGATTGTCGGACTGGTTATACATCTTGGCAGAAAAGTATAAAAACTGATCGTCGTAGGCCAGTCGGACTTCTGTTTGGGAATTAGCCGTTGAACTGTCGTTTGGAAAATACTGGTTGAACCCCTGTGCTATATCAGTCGACTGCCACACAGGTTCGTTGAGTACACCGTCCACACTGATGGTGACGTCGGTTTTTTGTATACGGTAGACCAAGTCCTGCCCGAAAGAGGGCAGGACGATACAGGCCATGAAAATAATGGTAAGTAGCTTTTGGATCAATGCTGTTTGTTTACTTAAATCGTCACAAAAGAAAACTTACTTTAGTGTTTTTTCTGCAACTATTTGGTAAACGGTCAATCTACAGGTTTGAGCCAGCTTATTTGATGATCAATACTATTGTGCTGCAGAGATACTGCTCATATATTCGTCGAACGTGCTGAGTTTGTCCACATAGCCATCGGGTTTCAATTCGATAATTCTGTTGGCAACAGTTTGTACAAACTCATGGTCATGAGACGTGAATAGTACGGTGCCAGGGAAGTCTTTCAACGCATTGTTGAAGGCTTGGATAGATTCCAGATCGAGGTGGTTGGTAGGCTCGTCTAGGATCAATACGTTGCCGCCAGCTAGCATCATTTTAGAGAGCATACAGCGTACTTTTTCACCTCCAGAGAGGACGTTGCATGTTTTGAAGGTTTCCTCTCCAGAGAAAAGCATTTTACCTAAAAAACCTCTAATATATACCTCGTCTTTTTCGCCTTCTGAGTACTGTCTGAGCCAGTCGATCAGATTTATTTTTTCTTTGAAAAACTCAGCATTTTCATTGGGTAAGAATGCCTTGGTGATGGTTTGCCCGAACTTGTATTCGCCTCCATCGGCTTTCATTTCTTCATTCAAGATTTTGAATAGCGCAGTAGTTGCCAATCCGTCTTTGGCTAAAAATGCAATTTTGTCGCCTTTATTCACAAAGAAATCTAGGTTGGCAAAAAGGGGTTTGCCATCCAATGATTTAGAAAGGCCTTTTACTTCAAGAATCTGATCGCCAGCTTCTCTATTTTGGTTGAAAATGATGGCTGGGTATCTTCTCGATGATGGTTTGATTTCTTCGATGTTGATTTTTTCCAGCAATTTCTTTCTTGAGGTAGCCTGCTTAGATTTTGCAGCATTAGCACTAAATCTGGCAATAAATTCTTGCAGTTCTTTTTTCTTCTCTTCTGCTTTTTTGTTAGCCGAACTTCTTTGGCTTAAGGCCAATTGACTAGACTCATACCAGAAACTGTAGTTGCCTGTGAAGATGTTGATCGCACTGAAATCGATGTCTGCCGTGTGCGTACACACTGTATCCAAAAAGTGCCTGTCGTGAGACACTACGATCACTGTATTTTTAAATTCTAATAAGAAATCTTCTAACCATGAAATGGTCGTAATGTCCAGGTCGTTTGTAGGCTCATCGAGGATCAGTACATCAGGGTTGCCGAATAGGGCTTGTGCCAATAATACACGTACTTTTTGGTTGCCGTTTAGGTCTTTCATCAGACGATAATGATCATCTTCTACAATGCCCAAACCACTCAAAAGTGCTGCTGCATCGGGTTCGGCATTCCATCCGTCCATCTCTGCAAATTTTTCTTCGAGTTCGGAGGTGCGAATACCGTCAGCATCAGAAAAGTCAGGCTTGGCATAAAGTGCGTCTTTTTCTTGCATGATCGACCATAACTCGGTGTGGCCTTGCATGACAGTATGAATGGCTGTCTCTTCGTCAAAAGCATGGTGATTTTGAGACAATACGGCCAATCTTTTCCCTGGGTCCAGTACGACTTGTCCAGAGTTGGGTGCAATTTCGCCAGATAAGATTTTTAGGAAAGTGGATTTACCTGCGCCATTAGCGCCGATCACCCCATAACAATTGCCTTGAGTGAATTTGATGTTGACCTCGTCGAATAGAATTCGCTTGCCGTACTGTAGAGAAACGTTATTTACTGATATCATATCTGCCTTCTTTTGAAGGCGCAAAGTTATCCCTTTTAATGGGCAAAAGAAAAATTAGTTCTAATATTGGCCTATAGACCAAAATTTAATTCGGATATGAAAGTAGCAGTAATAGGAGGAGGCGCAGCGGGTTTTTTTGCTGCTATTTCGTGTAAAACACATCACCCAAACGCTGAAGTTTTTATTTTCGAAAAGTCGTCGAAAACCCTCGCTAAAGTAAAGGTGTCGGGTGGTGGTCGATGCAATGTAACCAATGTTTGCGAGCCACAGTCCGATTTTCTTAAGCATTACCCTAGAGGCCAAAAGCAACTCAAAAAGACTTTCAACTACTTCAATAGACAAGATACGCTCGATTGGTATGAAAGCCGTGGTGTACAGCTCAAAGCAGAAGCCGATGGGCGGATGTTTCCTATTACAGATGATTCGCAGACCATCATAGACTGTTTGCGCCAAGAGGTAGATCGCTTGGGCGTGAAAGTTTGGATGAAAAAGGGGATTGCTACGCTGGTGCATAAAGCCGATCTGTTTGAATTGACTTTCGATTCTGGCGAAAGCCAAACGTACGATCATCTGATCATTGCCACAGGAGGGAATTCTAAAAGTGCTGGCTATGAGTGGTTGCGTCAAATTGGTCATGAGATCGTAGCGCCAGTGCCGTCACTGTTTACCTTCAATATCCCTGAGGCAGCTAAGCTGAAAGCACTGATGGGGCTGGCAGTGCCACATGCAGTGATCAAAATACAAGGGACTAAAATGATGCAGGAAGGGCCTGTGCTGGTGACACACTGGGGGCTGAGTGGGCCAGCTGTGCTGAAACTGTCAGCTTGGGGTGCACGTCAGTTGCATGAGTTCAATTACAATTTCAAAACACAAGTCAATTGGGCGGGAGCGATCAATGAAGAAAAATTGCGTGAGGGTGTAGCACAAGCGGTCGAAAGCCAAGCCAAAAAGAAAATCATTAATGCCAAGCCGATAGATATTCCGAACAGACTGTGGGAGTACTTACTAGATCGCATGGGGCTGGATGCTCATACCATCTGGGCCGATGTGAAGAAGAAGGATAAAAATCGTCTCATCAATGTGCTGCTTAATGACGAATATACGGTAGTAGGTAAAACTACTTTTAAAGAAGAATTTGTAACCTGCGGCGGAGTAGATCTATCAGAAGTGGATTTCAATACGATGGAAAGTCGTAAAGTCCCAGGGTTATTTTTTGCTGGGGAAGTGCTAGATATTGATGGGATTACAGGAGGGTTCAATTTTCAGGCGGCATGGTCTACAGGATTTGTTGCAGGTAAGTTAGGCCAGTAGATTTTTGTCAAATTTTAAAACATCTATCATTCTTATAAATTCTGACTGTGGCTGTGCACTTATAGAGATCTCTGTTTTAGTAATGGGGTGAATGAACCGTAACGCTACAGCATGTAGAAGCATGGTGCCCATTTGCCAGCGATCGAGAAAGAGTTTGTTTTGTTTGTTGCATCCGTGGGGTCGGTCTCCTATGATGGGATGAAATATGTGAGCAAAATGCTTGCGCAGCTGGTGCATTCGGCCAGTTTTAGGTCTGGCTTCTACCCAAGAGTATCGAGAGGTAGGGTGTTTGCCGAAAGGCACTTCTACTTCTGTTTGATTTAGTGTAGTGTAAGCTGTTTGTGCTTCCTGATTCTTGCCTTTATCGTTTGTTAGTGGGTAGTCGATCAGCCCTTCTGGCTCGGTGTATCCGCGAAGAATACTCCAGTATCTTTTTTCCATTTCTTCGTTTTCGAAAGTAGCTCGTATGGCTGTGAGTGCTTCTTTGCTTAGCGCAAATAGGAGTACACCACTGGTTTTTCGGTCTAGTCTGTGGGCGGGATGTACGTGTTGTCCGAGCTGGTCTCGGAGCTGCTGTACGGCAAATTCATCGGTGTTAGTAGCTATTTTGGAGCGGTGTACGAGAAGCCCATGCGGTTTGTTGATCGCCACATAATGTTCGTCTTGAAATAGAATCTCCAAATTTTTGGCTGCTGACATGTTTTTCTCTTCAATCATTTCGCCAAAAGTAAAAGTTTCTGTCGGCTATCTGCCGAAAACCTTGGGGGTTCAGTCCACAATTTATAATTTCAATGATTCAAAAAAATAATATCTGCCAATATGTTTTTTAAATACTTACTTCTGTGGGGCTGTCTGTTACTAAACGTTACTCTACAAGCTCAAATCCTAAATATCAATATACATGACGTCACCACAGACTCCTCTAACTATTGGTTGGGTCAATTAAATTTTAATTTTGAAATGGACAATCGTAGTCCCACACCAGACGAAGAGGCCTCTATGTTGGCATTGGAGTCGAGCCTTGACGTGGTGTATGTGTCAGATATGCATGCATACTACCTTGCAGGTCAACTCAATCACTATCAAGCTACAGGAGATCCAGTGATCAGTACAGGAAATACGCACGTGCGTGTAAATTTTTTAAGGAAACAGAGGTTGTCCTATGAAATTTACGCCCAATGGTTATTCGATCATAGTAGACATTTGAATCTCAGGTATTTGTCTGGTGGAGGGATTAAGTATCGATTATTCAAAACCGATATTTTCGAATTTGACATAGGAACAGGTGCCTTCTATGAATATGAAAAATGGGGAAATTTGGCTCGTGATGGATCACAGACTATCAATGAGATGATTAAGTCATCGAGTTATATCAAATCCAATATAGATCTCTCAGATCAAGTTAATTTGGCTTTTGTGTCTTTTTATCAATTCGGATATGATCAGGATATAGAAGAAGTGAGACAGCGCATCAGTGGCCAGTTGCAGTTGGAGTTCAATATCTCAGCGCATTTTGCTTTTGTGATAGAAGGAAACATACACTATGAAAACAAGCCCGTTATTCCAATTAATAAGACAATTTTCGGAATACAAAATGGATTGAGATACGATTTTTGATCTATCCTCTTTTAATAAAAGGGGAGCGGACGAATTACCCCCTTTTTATGTGATATTTCTCATGGTCGGTCGTAGGGTATTTATAGGATTTTTGATGAAACGAAATTATCATGAATAAAATCCTATTATTACTTATACCGCCTTTATCGTTTTTTGCTTGTGAGGTAGATAAGTTAGTCTCTAATGATCCCATCGAACAAAAAGTAGATAGTTTATTAGCTCAGATGACCTTAGCCCAAAAAATAGGGCAAACTGCTCAGCGAGGCACCTCTAGCCGGGTGAAAGGTGGACTATCTGAAGCGTTGAAAACAGCTGTGCGAGAAGGTCGCATTGGTTCTATGATCAATGTGATGAACAAAGGCTTTGTGGATGAACTGCAGCACATTGCTGTAGAAGAAAGCCCAAATGGTATTCCTCTCATATTTGCGAGAGATGTTATTCATGGATTCAAAACTATTTTTCCTATTCCACTTGGACAAGCAGCTACATGGAACCCCGAGCTGGTAGAAGTAGGAGCTAGGGTAGCTGCGATCGAGGCCAGTACCTATGGTGTGCGTTGGACTTTTGCTCCCATGCTGGATATCGCTAGAGATCCGCGCTGGGGCAGGATTGCGGAGTCGCCAGGTGAGGATCCGTATTTAGCCTCAGTACTTTCGGCAGCATATGTGCGAGGGTTTCAAGGCAACGACCTGACCGACCCAAGTAGCATGATTGCTTGTGCCAAGCATTTTGTAGGCTATGGTGCAGCCGAAGGAGGTAGAGACTACAATACGGCTATTATTCATGAGCCGCTTTTGCGCAATGTGTATTTCCCCCCTTTTCAAAAAGCAGTAGAAGCTGGTGTGCAGACTTTTATGTCTGGCTTCAATGAACTCAATGGAGTGCCTGTTTCGGGGAATCAATGGATATTAGGTGAGGTTCTTCGGCAGGAATGGAAGTTTGATGGGTTTGTCGTGAGTGATTGGAACTCTGTTACTGAAATGATCGATCATGGCTACTGTACCGACGAAAAGGAGGCAGCATTCAAAGCTGCGATGGCGGGATTGGATATGGAAATGACCAGTCAAGCTTATGAGCAATATTTAGAAGTATTGATAGCGGAGGGTAGGATTGACCTAGCTCGGCTCAACCGTATGGTTCGTGCTATTCTCAGAGTAAAGTTTCGTATGGGTTTGTTTGATCAGCCATATAGGGTGGATCGGTCGGGGGCTATCTTGTCACAAGATCATTTGGCGAAAGCCAAAGAAATTGCTGCCCAAAGTATGGTATTGCTGAAAAATGACAAGCAAACATTACCAATCACACAGTCGCAAAAAATAGCGGTGATTGGCCCTTTAGCTGATGCCCCATTAGATCAGCTAGGGACTTGGATATTTGATGGCGATCAGAAGGATTCAGTTACGCCAGTACAAGCCTTCAAAGAGGAGTTGGAGACGGAACGATTGAGGGTAGAAGCTGGCTTAGCATACAGTAGAGACCGATCCAAGGATCAGTTTTCAGCAGCTGTACGAGCGGCACGTGCGAGTGATGTGGTTTTGTTTTTCGGAGGAGAGGAAGCTATTTTGTCTGGTGAGGCGCACAGTAGAGCTCATTTGAATCTGCCAGGTGTACAGGAGGAGCTGATCCGAGTAATTAAAGATCAGACGGACAAACCCATTGTTTTGATTATACAGGCAGGTCGACCGATAGTGTTAGCAAACATCATTGATCAGGTAGATGCTATCTTGATGGCGTGGCATCCAGGTACGATGGCAGGGCCAGCAGTAGTAGATATACTTACGGGAGCATTCAATCCTTCTGGACGATTGCCAGTTACTTGGCCAAAGTCGGTTGGGCAGATTCCTATATATTACAACCATAAAAATACTGGTCGCCCTGCGGATAGCGCTTCTTTTGTAGGGATAGATAATATTCCTGTAGGCGCTTGGCAAAGTTCATTGGGCAATGACTCTCATTATCTCGACGATGGATTTACTCCGCAGTACCCTTTTGGCTATGGTCTGTCATATACCAATTTTTCCTATTCAAATCTAAACATTAGCCAAGACGTACTAAGTGAGGGGGACACGCTCAAAGTTACCTTCGATGTGACTAATGCTGGAACAGTAGCGGGCGTAGAAACGGCACAATTGTATATGCGCGATCATGTAGCTAGCCTGACAAGACCAATAAAGGAGTTGAAACGATTTGCTAGGGTGAGCCTAAGCCCAAACGAAACTAAAAAAGTAGAGCTGGTTTTGTCTACGAATGATCTTAGGTTTTATAAAAACGCTAATGAATGGGTGCTCGAACCTGGTGTCTTTTCTGTCTATGTGGGAGGCAATGCGCAAACCACTTGGGAGAAAAAGTTTAGGATAAAATGAAAAAGAAGTGATGGATTAAGATTCCATCACTTCTTTTACTATTGCTTCTAATTGCTCAGGACCTTCAAAAGGTTTTCGAACATATTTCTTCACGTCTATTTTGAGCTCGTCTGTCTCATATTCGAGATGAGAGGATACAATGACGATTTTAGGTTTCTCTTCTAGCGTAGAGATGGTTTCATACCCATCTAGGTAGGGCATCTCTATGTCTAGAAACAAAACTTGAGGTTTTAATTTAGATACGCCAACGGCTCCATCTATTGCGCTGCTGAAAGTGCCTACTAAGTCTATGCAGTCTACTTTTTCGGCTAGTTTTTTGAAAATTTCGAGATAAACTAAATCATCATCTATCGCAACACATCTATATTTCTCCATGGATTATTTTGGTGGTGTAGTTTTATTTGAAATCGCAATTCAATCTTAACCAATTTATTTTACTAATTGAAATTTACCTTCATAAATTACGAGAGAGTCTTGATATTTTAGCAAGGGAATTCTGTTGTGTTCAATATTTAACAAAACGGAATAATCTTGTGTGTACTTATAATATTTACCTAAATTGCAAGACTATTTCACAACGATAGACCTATTTTTTTAGAATATTTATAATTTATTTGGGAATGAATTCAATATTGACAGAAGTAAAGGACAAACTGGGAAAACCATATGAGGATTTTGAGTTTTTACTGGAAAGTTTGAAAGAAGTTTTGATAGAAAATGGCGAAGAAGCCATTGCTAATGAAATTCCCTTTATCAATAAATACCCCTTTGAAAATGGGATTCAGATGACTGACAAGCATATACAAATGTATTCGCTCGTTTTTCAACTGGTAAATATGGCAGAGGTAAATGGAGCAGTGCAGCATCGACGTGCGGTTGAAAATGAGAAGGAATTTTCTTCAGTAAGCGGACTCTTTGCCAACAACATCAAAGGGTTGTTGGATATTGGAGTAAGCGAAGACGTGATTCTGGACAAGATGCCTCAGATGCAGATAGAACCTGTACTCACCGCTCACCCGACCGAAGCCAAACGAGCAACGGTTTTGGATCACCATAGAGATTTATACCTATTGTTGGTCAGCTTAGAGAATAAGATGTATTCGAACAAAGAGCTGATGAATATTCGTCACAACATCAAATTGACCTTGTACCGGCTTTGGAAGACAGGTGAAATATACATGGAGAAGCCAGACTTGAGTTCGGAACTTCGAAACATTATTCACTACTTGGTGAATGTATTTCCAGAGGTAATTCCTGTTTTGGATAGAAGGTTGATTCAAGCGTGGAAGGCATGTGGCCTTTCCAAAGAAAAATTATTAGAAGGACACAGTTTCCCTAAAATCAGTTTTGGTAACTGGGTAGGTGGAGATAGAGATGGGCACCCACTAGTCACAGATACGGTAACCGCAGAGACACTAGAACAGCTTCGACTAAATGCTTTTGTTGTTATTAGGAGAAAATTGATTGCCCTGATTAAACAATTGAGTTTTACTTGTGAATTGGATGAGTGCAACCCTGCATTGAAAGCCAGAATAGAGGAAATGCTCGTGGAATTGGGGGAAATAGGAGAAGAGGCTTTGGGAAGAAACAAAGGAGAAGCCTTTCGTCAGTTTTCTAACTTGGTATTGGCTAAGCTGCCTGTAGATACTCAAAGAGGCCACGCCACTCAGTTGTCTGAGCATGCGGGTAGCTATATCTATGCTGATCAAATGATAGAAGATTTGAAATTGCTTCAACAAAGTTTGTTAAATTTCGGAGCCAAATCTATTGCATATGATGATGTCAATATTACGATTAGAAACGTACAAACCTTTGGTTTTCACTTGGCTAAGTTAGATGTTCGTCAAAACAGTGCCTTTCATGATAAGGCTATTGAGCAGCTCTTAGAAGCGGCTCAATTTGAAGAAACCAATTTCTCTGAATGGAGCGAAGAGAAACGATTAGCGTTTTTGAATAAGGAACTCAAATCGAACAGGCCATTCACACACCAAAGTGCTAAATTGGGAGAAAATGCCAAAGCAGTACTGTCATGCTATAGAGTAGTAGAGGCACATGTGTCCAAATATGGAGGCGAGGGCATTGGTTCATTTATCGTGAGTATGACCCGTTCATTGTCAGATCTATTGTCGGTTTATTTACTGGCAAGAGAAGCAGGGTTGACCATTCAGACTGAAGAAGGGCTGGTTTGTCAAATTCCAGTGGTGCCATTGTTAGAGACTATAGAAGATTTGGAGAATGGGCCAGAAATTTTGGAAGGATTCCTTACACATGATTTCACCATTCGTAGTTTAGATTATTTCAGAAGAGTAAGAAATTACAAAAACCTCCGTCAACAGGTGATGGTAGGCTATAGTGATAGTAACAAGGATGGCGGTATCATTGCCAGCCAGTGGAACTTGTACAAGGCTCAGTTCAAATTGAGTGAGATTGGTGAAATTTCAGGTGTGAAAATCACTTTCTTCCATGGCAAGGGAGGAACAATCAGTAGAGGTTCAGGCCCTACACACTATTTTATTAAGGCTTTACCTTACCAGGCCATTCAAGGTAATGTGAGGTTGACTGAGCAGGGAGAAACTATTGCGCAGAAATACGAAAACAAAGTAAACGCAGAGTATAACTTAGAACTATTGGTCGCGAACTCTTTGTCGAAAACCATACTTGACGAGCGTGAAGAAAGAAAGTATCATCCACTAGCGGATGTATTGGATGATTTGGCCAAGCAGAGTAAAGCACAGTACGAGGCATTGACACATCACGAAGGGTTTATTCAGTTTTTCAGACAAGCTACACCTATCGATGCCATCGAAACGAGCAAGATCGGTTCGAGACCTGCTAAGCGTACAGGCGCTAATTCATTAGAAGATTTGAGAGCTATTCCATGGGTATTTTCTTGGAGTCAGTCTCGCTTTCATATGACAAGTTGGTATGGAGTAGGTTCTTCGTTGAGCAACCTGAAGAAGTCCAACATAGAGAGCTACAAACGATTTAAAGAAGCTACACGAACAGATCCATTCGTTAGATATGTATTGACTAATGTGGATACTAGTTTGGCTGCTACAGATGAGTCCATCATTACGGCCTATGCCCAGTTGGTAGAGGATGATCAAGTGAAGACTGAATTTTTGAATATGTTTCTTTCAGAGTTGCAGTTGACTAGAGCCTTATTATTAGATCTATTAGGGGAGGAAATTGAAGTGCGTAGAGTTAATCATCATTTTTCTAATCACCTTCGAGCACCGCTTATGGCACATTTGCATGAGAAGCAAATTGACCTACTCAAGCATTGGAGAAAAGACAGAGCCAATGGTGAAAATGTGAACAAGCTGCAACGTGAACTTATGCTTACGATCAATGCAATAGCAAGTGCTATGCGCAATACGGGTTGATTTAGGACTAGTAATCTTACGATAGCTTGGCGCTTAGCGGGCTAAAAATTTACTATAGAGGTGTTTTTCACCTCTATTTTTTTGTCCAAATTTTGGATTAATCTATAATTATGAAGGGGCTGAAAGTTTCATGTCAAAAAACAAAAGCTTATATCGGATTGTAAAAGTGATCTTGAAGAGATAGACTTTTACCTCATCAGCTGGGTTACAATAGTTTTGGGATGTTGAGAGTGAAAGAGTCTTTTTGTTAAAAGCGAGTTAAGGGATTTGAGTGCAGCTAATAATACTTTTTTATAGTGCAGGTAGTGTGTAATGGAGGGTTAATGTTAGGTTAGGGAGGTATAGGGGCGTTCGATTTTTATATTACCATGGATTAAGAATATCGCATATTTTTAATCCATGGCCTATGCTACAGAAATAAGAGAGAGGTAAATACTCTTAGTTTTTCTTCTTATGAGAAGTTATTGATATAGGTTTTGCATTGATCCTCACCGCCAATAAACATAATGCTGTGACCTTTCAGTACGACCCAGTTTTGATCCTCTTTATTGAATTTTAGTTTCAATGTTCTTCCAGTGTCTTTGGTTCGAGAAAATAGTGCTTGTAACATGGCGCTGTGGTTTAGTTTAACATTTCTGTAAATTATTATAATTCAAATGTAGATAATCATATTGAATAAATAAAATAAAATGTTGAAAAAGTGCAATAATTTAATTTTCATATCAAAATATTAAAGGTAATCATCGATAAAATTCTATTTAACCTTAAAAGGGCTATTGTTAGATAATAATGGGTAAAAGGGTTTTTAGGCAGTTTGCGACCTGCTTAATGATAGCTTTATGAAGCTACGGATTTGAGGGAAGTTTGTCACAAAGAGCGGATAGGTTGTCGTCCTGACGACTAAAAAAATAGGCTGCAGAAAAACCCAATTCTTGGAGTTTTTCTACAGCCTATTGTAACTGCCTAATATTGTTTTTTATTTTCCTGCTTTGCTGAGGTTGATTTGCGCAAGTTCAAATCCAGGTGCTGCATTCAGCGCTTCTAAAAACAACTCTTTAGCTTTTGGGATATCTCCATCTTGCTGAGCCAATAGTGCCTTCAAGTTGAGTAGAGCAGCACGCATGGATACTTCTTGCTGTGTTTTGTCCAGTTTTGTGAATCTCATTTTGAGTTCGTCTATGTCGGATCGCTTGAGTAGAATATCGACAGACGTAGAAGACTCTGTGTATCGTTTGAGTTCGTATTGCATGAAAGCTACCTGATAGAGGGTGCGGCTGTCGTTGTTTTTCAGAAACAATTTTTCGTAATTGTCTAGGGCTTGATCCTTGGCTCCCAACTGATTCAATGCAATAGCACTTAACTCAAGTGCTACCTGATTGTCGGGGTTTAATACTAGGTTTTCCTTGGTGACTAGAGCTACTGATGGCATTTGGTTCAGATTGTAGTACATCATAGCTAGCGAATCTAAAACTGCCGATTGGTTGTTGCTGTAAAAAAGTAAATTGTACAGTGCCATTCGAGCTACTGGAGGGTCATTAAACTGCATGGCTAGTTCGTAGATAGCCATGTTTTTTTGTACATCTACATCTATAAAATTCAAAGAATCTGCCGATTGGGCATTTGTCTTGTTACATTGGAGAATTCCTCCAATGACAACCAATATGTATATTATTTTTTTCATAATCATTTTTTGAAAGCGTGCAAGCTAGCGACTAAAGCTTAATTGTCCAACCCTCTGGCAATGGCTATTTCTTGCATTAGTTTTTCTGCTTGTACTTTGTCGTTGTCTATTTTTCCTTCGAGAATAGCTTCTCTTATTTCGTTTTTGATATCACCAACGATCCTAGAGGGAGGGAGATTGTAGCGAGCCATGATTTCTTCACCAGAGATTGGTGGTTGAAAGTTACGTAACTGATCCCGCTCTTCGAGTTCAATCAATTTTAGTTTTACTTTTTTGAAGTTGGCTAAATAGCGTTTTACCTTCATCGGGTTTTTAGTTGTGATGTCGGCATTGCAAAGTGTCATCAAATCATCTACATCATCTCCAGCTTCAAAGAGTAGTCTTCGGATAGCAGAGTCAGTGATTTCATCCCGCACTAAAGCGATTGGGCGAAGGTGAAGGCGTACAAGTTTTTGTACATACTTCATTTTTTCATTCATGGGCAATTTCATGCGTTTGAAGATGATGGGTACCATTCGGGCACCCTTGTCTTCATGACCATGAAAAGTCCAGCCTGCTTTTTTATGAAATCTTTTGGTAGGTGGTTTGGCAATGTCGTGCAAGATAGCTGCCCACCTGAGATAGAGGTTGTCCGTGTTATCTGATATGTTGTCTAGAACCTGAAGGGTATGGTAGAAGTTGTCTTTATGAGACTTGCCTTCTCTCGTCTCTACACCATGCAGATCTACCATTTCAGGAAAAATATGGTGAAGCAGTTTGCATTGAAACAAAAGTTTGAATCCGTAGCTAGGTGTAGGAGAGAGAATGATCTTATTGAGTTCATCGATTATTCTTTCTTTTGATACGATTTTGATGCGATCTGCTTCTTTTAGAATGGCTTCGAAAGTGTCCGCTTCTATGTCGAAATTGAGTTGGCTGGCAAACCTGATTGCTCTCATCATTCGCAATGGATCGTCAGAAAAAGTAATGGCAGGGTCTAGTGGTGTGCGGATGATCTTTTTCTTGATGTCATTTAACCCATCAAATGGGTCGATTACTTCCCCATATGCACCATCATTGAGTTTAATCGCTAGGGCATTGATGGTGAAATCTCTTCGATTTTGATCTTCTTCAAGGGTTCCATCTTCCACGATAGGCTTTCTGGAGTCTCGCTGATAGGATTCTTTTCTAGCTCCTACAAATTCTAATTCGTGATCACCGTACTTCACCATGGCAGTGCCGAAATTCTTGAATACAGACAGGTTGTTTGTTTTTAATTCTTGGGCTACACGTTTAGCTAGCTGAATACCGCTGCCTACACAAACAAAATCTATATCTTTGGAAGGTCTATTGAGAATGATGTCGCGTACGAACCCACCAATCACGTAAGCATCAAGGTTGACTTTAGTGGCGCACTTGGCTACCGTGGAAAAGATTTCTTCCGGTAAGAGGTGTGATTTTAAATTCAATGAAATAAGCTTTGCTTCAAAATTAATTTTAATTTCTTAATAATGAGATAATACGATTTGTCATTGTTCAATTAATTTTGATTTCTTAAAAATTAGCCCAAATTAAACAACCATAATGAGCAAATTTATTCTAGCATTCCTACTAACCTTTACCTCTTTATTTTTATATGGCCAACAAGCCAGTCAGCCAAAACTGGTGGTAGGAGTGGTTGTAGACCAAATGAGACAAGAATACTTGTACCGGTTTGCCAACCACTTCGGAGAAGACGGGTTCAAGCGTTTGATGAATGAAGGCTTTGTATTTAAAAATGCTCACTTCAACTATGTACCTACTTATACTGGCCCAGGCCATGCTTCAGTATATACAGGTACTACTCCTCGTGTACATGGCATTATTGCTAACGACTGGTATGACAAGTACGCAAAGCAGATGAGATATTGTGTGCAGGATGATGAGGTGCAAGGGGTTGATTGTGAAGGTAAGATTGGTCGGCGTTCGCCAAAAAATCTGAAAACATCGACCATCACAGATGAGCTCCGATTGTTTTCTCAAAACAGGTCTAAAGTAATCAGCCTATCAATCAAGGATCGTAGTGCCATTCTGCCTGGTGGGCATCAGCCCAACGGCGCTTACTGGTTTGATGCCAAATCGGGTCAGTTTATTACCAGTACTTTTTATCGCGAATCATTGCCTGATTGGCTGGTGAAGTTTAATAAGAAAAAGCTAGCTGAGAAGTATATGAAAAAAGGCTGGGAAACCTACAAGCCAATAGCAGCTTATGTAGAAAGTGCCAGAGACGATCGCCCCTATGAGTCAAAAGAATTGGGAGGATTGAAGGCTGTTTTTCCTTATGACTTTAGTGAAATTGATAAATCAAAAAACAAAAATGAACTAATTAAATATACTCCTTATGGCAATCAACTCACTGTAGATTTAGCACTAGCGGCATTGACTGCCGAAGATTTAGGACGAGATGAGGTGACAGACATTTTAGCAGTTAGCTTTTCATCTACAGATTATGTAGGTCATGCATTTGGTCCTTATTCAAAGGAGGTTCAAGATACTTATATCAGATTGGATTTGGATTTGGCCAGGCTGATGAAGGCACTCGATGAGCAGGTAGGCAAAGGGCAATGGACGATGTTTTTGACCGCCGACCATGCTGTGTCTGAGATACCAGCTTATATGGCAGAAAATGGGCATGATACGGATTATGTGAATGAGACCGATTATCTGAAGATGGTCAACGAAAAGTTGATCACTACCTTTAACTCTGCGGAATTGATCGAAAATGTGAGAAATAATCAAATCTTTTTGAATAGAGAGGAGATCAAAAATAAAGGATTAGACTTCAAAGAGGTAAAAGCAGTTTTGGCTAATTTTTTGGTGGAAATGGAAGGGATTACCGCAGCATTTGATACACAAGAGATCGCCAACTACAATGGAGATGAACGCGATATCAAACTAATGGCAGCTGGGATCAATGCTCACATGTCGGGAGATGTGATCTTTGCCCAACGAGCAGGGTGGCTAGGCGAGTGGCATCAAAAAAATGGAGGGACTACTCATGGTTCTGGCTATAACTACGACACGCATGTACCTATGCTCTTTTATGGCTGGGGCATCAAAAATGGGAGTTCTGTCAACTATCACTCAGTTACAGATATAGCCCCATCTGTCTCTATGTTGCTTAATATCAAGTTGCCATCAGGCTGTACTGGCCAGCCAGCAGCTGAGCTGTTCGATTAATACTTGGATGATAGATAGTGGGTCAGTTTCACATTCCATAAAATCAACAGCATACCATAAAATACATCCTCAAAAGGAATAGTGCCTAGGCGGAGTCCTAGGTTTTCTTGGTCATTGTACCAGACGACTTCGTTGTCTATAAACGAACCTGTCAGAAGGCCATTGGTAATGGAGAAAGGGATCAGTAAAATGAGGTAAGTGAAGTAAAAAGGAGACAGGTCAGCTTTTAGAACCCACTGTAAATAAATCAAAGAGGCGATCAGAAGGAAAAAAGTACTGCTGGTGTAGTATCGATCATAATAAAATAGGAATAGCCCGCCTAGGCATAAGACCAGTGAAATAGTGATCCACTGGTTGGTGATCGGCGGTAGGGGTTGGATGCCTAATACGCCGAAGCAGTGATAGGTGAAAACGCAAGCATAAGGGATGCAAACGAAAAACAAGATTTCTTCTATAGGCAAGTTGAAGATGGAGACTCCAATGAGATAATCGGGGTTGAAACCCCAAACTCCAATGTGAGTAAAATAGCTATCCCATATTAGAAAAATAAGAGCTACTATGGCCATACTAGGGAAAAAGTAGCGCCATTTCTTATCGAATCTCAGCTTGGGGTGAAAACTGAAAATGAATGGGACAAGAATCGTAAAAAAGTCGATCATTAGATAGGTATAGGCACGCATCTATTTTGTTTTCTTTTGTTCGCTTAGGTACTTTTTTGGAACTACCAACATGCCAAAGCACTCACCATCTTCTTTGCCCAAATGTTTGTGATGAACTTTGTGAGCCTTTCTGATGGCTTTTAGGTAGGAGTTGTTGGACCTGGTTAGCCATTTGAAACGCTGATGTATGAATATGTCGTGGACGGTGAAGTACAGGAAGCCATAGAGTGTAATGCCCAGTCCAATCCATAAGCGAATATCATGAGCAGGGTTGTCTACCCCATAATAGATCAACACAATGCCTGGAATAGCAAAGAGTAGGAAGAAAAAGTCATTGTCTTCAAGAAACCCCTTCGAGGTTTTGATATGGTGATCTCGGTGCAAAAACCATAATAATCCATGCATGATATACTTATGGGTAAACCAAGCTACGAATTCCATAAACGCTGCTGTGGTGAGTAGTATGATGATGTTTCTTACCCACATGAGTTTTTGTGTTTTTCGATCACTTCTTCTACTATTTTTCTGAACCAGAAAGTGTATTGATTAGGCTGATTTTGTACGTCATGGAGCAAATCTGTGATGTTTATATACTTATAAGCCATCGCTTCTTGTTCGTTTAGTGCAGGCACTTCGTTGGCTATTCCCACAAATACATGATCTAGTTCATGCTCGATCAGCCCATTTTCAAAATCAGCTTTGTACAAAAAAGAAAACAGATGAGAAAGCTCGGTTTGCATACCCAGTTCCTCTGATAATCTACGTTTGGCAGCATTTAGGGTAACTTCGTTGGGGCGTGGGTGACTGCAGCAGGCATTGGTCCACAACCCACCAGAGTGATATTTATCTATCGCACGTTGCTGAAGGAGCATTTCTCCATCAGTATTGAATATGAAAATGGAAAATGCACGGTGAAGCTTACCTTGCTTATGAGCCGCCAATTTCTCAGATGTGCCTATCGCATTATCTTGTTCATCTACCAATACCACTTCTTCCATGTATTTAGTCGTTTCTATTTTGTAAATAATTGTAAATTAATTGATAGGTCGAAGAATCAGAGATCGACTGGATGTTTGTTGTAATGTAATCTTCGTCACTCTCTATCTGATTGCTATAACCCAAAAAAACAGGTACTCTTTCCTGCATAGATAATCGCAAATATCGTAGTTCTATATTGGTGTTGTGATAAATAATTAGACTATCCAGTGAGCTTTTTCCTTTGTTGAATTCGCTTAGTTTTTTATAGGGGTTGATTGCGTGTTTGGCTTCAAGAAAATGTATCATAATGCAATATCCTTGATTTGTAGGATGGGTTTGATTTGCATTTTCTTGACAGGTAGTTGCTAATTCGGACATGTACTTTTTGTCAGTAGCGGCCAATAGATATTGTCGCCTGAGTTTTTCTAATTCAGGCGATGAAAACCACAAGAAAATAAGTGCATAGGCTAGCGTCATTACATGATATTCAATTTGTACCTTATTATTGAGTCGAACATCAATCCAAATTTAGAATAATTAGGAATTCGTATACGTTCGTGCATGACTTTATTTGGACTCAATTTTGAGATTTTCTTAAACAACGATCGGTAATAGATATAAGCTAGATACACGCCTAGTTTGGCGCATTTAGGTAACCTTTTGATACCTACTAGCGCTTCGTTGAAATCCGCCAAAATGCCATTTTCTATATGAGTCTTGTCGGTATCAGAAAAGGACGCTAAATCGATTTCGGGAAAGTAGCTTCGGCCTAGTACTTCATAGTCTGCTTTTAAATCACGTAAAAAATTGACTTTCTGAAAAGCAGAACCTAGTTTCATTGCAGGCTCTTTTAGGCTTTCGTAGAGTTGGGTGTCGTTGTTGGTAAATACTCGAAGGCACATCAGACCGACCACTTCAGCCGATCCCAATACATAGGTATCGAAAGAAGGAGCGTCATATGCGGCTTTGGTCAAATCCATTTCCATACTTTTCAAAAAGGTATCTATCAGTTCCCATTCGATATTGTATTGGTTTACAGTGTCTTGAAAGGCATTGAGCACTGGGTTGATGCTGATTTTATTATGAATAGCAGCTTGTGTGTCTTGTCGTATTTCGTCCATCATTCCTTTTTGGTCGAATCCTTCAAATGAATCTACGATTTCGTCTGCAAGACGCACAAATCCATAAATGGCATAGATGTCATTATGAATTTTTCTATCTAGAAAATAGATGCCTAATGAAAAACTGGTGCTGTACTTTCTGGTGATTAGTTTACTTGTGGCTAGAGCCACTTCGTCATATATATGTTTCATAAGGGTGGTTGTTGAAATGGGATAATAGCTGTGCAGAGGCCACCTGACCAGAAATAATAGCAGGAGGTACACCTGGGCCAGGTACAGTGAGCTGACCACAGTAAAAGAGGTTCTTGATTTTTTTGTTGCCAATTTGCGGACGCATAAATGCGGTTTGCTTTAGTGTATTGGCTAGTCCGTAGGCATTGCCTTTGTAGGAGTTGTAGTCTTTTTTAAAGTCCTTGATGCAGTAAGATTTTTTTACCACTATCCTGTTAGCAACGCTATCTCCTGTGATAGACTCTAGTCTTTTGATAAGCAGATCATAATAGGTTTCTCTTAGCTCATTGGTGTCTTCTAGCCCAGGAGCCAATGGCATCAGTAAGAAAAGATTTTCGTCAGCTTCTGGTGCTACACTAGGATCAGTCTTTGAAGGGCAGCAAGCATAAAACAGAGGCTTTTCTGGCCATTTAGGATGAGTATAGATCTGCTCTGCATGTTGGTCGAAAGACTCATCAAAAAACAAATTGTGATGACTGAGGTTTTTTATCTTCCCTTTCACACCTATATAAAAAATGAGTGCTGAAGGAGATAGGACTTTTTTGTCCCAATAGTCTTCAGTGTAATTTTGGTTCCCTCCGTTGAGTATGTGTCGGTCAAAATGATGATAATCTATAGATGAGATAAGCCCATTTGTAGGAGCCCCTGCTACATCGTTAATGAGTCTGTTTTTGATGCCTATATGGTTTATCGTTTCATTAAAATGAAAATTAACCCCCAAGTCAGAGCATAGTTTGTACATGGCAGTGGCCAATTGACTAAACCCTCCCATAGGGTAAAAGGTACCTTGGGTAAAGCAGCTGTAGTTCATGAGGCTGTACAGTGAAGGCGTAGATTTGGCCGTTCCCCCAAGAAATAAGATGGGAAACTCCATGAGTGCTAGTAAGCGAGGATCTTTGAAGTACTTTCGGATATATGAATGAAAGGGTTTCCATGCACCAAGTTTGATCATCTGAGCCAAGAGAGGGATGGAGGTATATTCAAATATGGATGAAGATTTTTTATACACTAGGTTATTTACACCTACTTCATATTTGAGTTTAGCATCTGACAGCACTTTAGCCAATTTAGCTCCTGCACCTTTTTCTATAGATTCGAAAAGCTCAGCTTGTTTTTCTGTGTTGGCAGAAATGTCGAAATAATTATCAGGAGAAAAAAAGACTCTGAAGCCTGGGTCTAACTGCTTGAGTTCGAAATAGTCATGAACAGATCGGTTAAATCGGTTAAAAAATCTTTCCATGACATCTGGCATCCAATACCAACTTGGCCCCATGTCGAACGTGAAGCCATTCATTTGCCATGTTCTACACCTTCCTCCAGGATTTTCTTGGTTGTCAAAAACGTCTACAGGCACCTCATATTTGGCTAAAACAGCCGCTGCGGCTAATCCGCTCATTCCAGCTCCCAATACTGTTGCTTTCTTCATATTGGGAATTTAATAAATGTTTAACTATAAATAAAAAAAGTTAAACAAAATTAATCTTGGGAAGAAGTGCTGATTTGCTGGTGTGAATGGTTACGTTATGCTTTTGGGCGATAGATTCTGCTTGGTCATAATAACCTGGGCTAACCAATAGATCGATAGGAATACTAAGTGTATCTAAAGTTTGCAAATAAGTATCCAACTCTTCGTTGTAGTTGCTTAGTGTTACTGAACTTATGAGTCGGCTAGGTTTGACCTGCTGAATAGATTCTAATAAATTTTCGAGAGGGACTTTAGGCCCTAGATATATAGGGGAAACGTCCAAGTTGGAAAGGAGTGCATGGGTCAGTAGTAGGGAGAGCTCATGCTCTTCCCATTGAGGCAAGAACAAAATGATTTTCTTTTCAAATGATTTGGTTTGAGGTTTTGTGTGTGAGAAAAGAATTTTCCTGAAGTTAGAAGATAGAAAATGTTCGTGAGAGACTGTTATTTGCTCTCTTGCCCATAGGTTTCCTATTCTCTCAAGCAACGGGAAGAAGATGTCTGTAAAGGCGCATTCGAGATTTTTTTCTGCTATGATTTGAGTAGATACCTGATCAAACTTATATTGATCAAAATCGAGTGAAATGGTGATTAACTCATGGATATAATGATTCGCTTTTTCATTCCATTCTAAGCCATTCTTGAATTGTTCTAGTGCTTGATTAAGTTCGGATTTGCTCATCAAACTCAGCTGAGATATTTTGTAGTTTTGTTTTAATAATGAGCTGATGTTTAATATTTTCTTTAGGTCTTTGTCTGTATAGTACCGAATATTGGTTGGTGTTCGCTTTGGAATTACGAGTTGATATCTTTTTTCCCAAATTCTGATGGTGTGAGCTTTGATTCCAGAAAGTTTTTCAAGTTCCTTGATGGAGTAGGTCTTGATCGCTTTGTTAGACATACATTCGAATAAATCGTGATGAGATCATAGTTTTTTAGCGTCCGTAATTTACAAAATATAATTCACCATAGCTTCAAAACAATTTTGCTTGCCTCAGCAATGTACTTTATCTTAGTGCCCTTTTCAATCTGGCATTTTGGTAACACATTATATGAAACTTCTAAGATTCATTTTTGCTCTCGGGCTTACACTGCTATTCTTTTTTTATCTCAATCATAAGCAAGACAAAGTACCTCCTTTAGGTCATTTTCTGAGTCCATTTACGGGCTTTTGGCAGAATGGTGAATTAGACGGAATTG
Source organism: Reichenbachiella carrageenanivorans (assembly GCF_025639805.1). Taxonomy (NCBI): domain Bacteria; kingdom Pseudomonadati; phylum Bacteroidota; class Cytophagia; order Cytophagales; family Reichenbachiellaceae; genus Reichenbachiella; species Reichenbachiella carrageenanivorans. The sequence goes on from NZ_CP106735.1 coordinate 3,214,359, forward strand.
ACCTTCCAGCAGAAATAGATGTCGATCAGCTGAAAGCCCCAGTACAGATCAAATTTGATGAAAATCAGGTGCCTCATATCTTCGCAGAAAATGACTATGACCTGTATTTTGCTCAAGGCTATGTCACAGCCTTTCATCGTTTGTGGCAAATGGAATTTCAGGTATTGGCAGCGGCGGGTCGCACTGCCGAAGTTGTGGGTGAGCGCCAATTGGATTTTGATCGGATACAGCGAAGAAAAGGCTTGGTCTACGGAGCTAAGCGATCACTGGAAGTGGCGGAGCAAGATCCACAGGTGATCAATATGATTCAGGCCTATACCGACGGGATTAACTATTGGGTCGATCAGCTGGATTATGAAGATTATCCCATTGAGTACAAATTGCTAGATTATGCACCCGAACCGTGGACCAATTTGAAAGTAATGCTTATGATCAAAAATATGGCTGATATGCTTTCTCGTGGAGAAAATGACTTGGAAAATACCAATGCATTGAGCGTTTTTGGGTTGGAAGATTTCAATAAGTTATTTCCAGAAACTTATAAAAACATAGACCCTGTCATACCTGCAGGTACCAAATGGGATTTTAAACCTATTTCTGTAGACCAGCCAGCCGTCAGCTTTCCTCAGGTTTTCACCAAAGAAGTGATCGAAAATCCAGACCCTAGAAACGGGTCTAACAATTTTGTAGTGTCTGCTGATCGGACAGCCAATGGAAAAGTACTGTTGGCCAATGAACCAGATTTGAGTTTGAACCTGCCATCGATATGGTATGTGATTCAGCTTCATGCACCAGGCATCAATGTGATGGGGGCTTCTTTGCCAGGCGTGCCTAGTGTGGTGGTTGGGTTCAATGATTCTATTGCTTGGGGCGTAACCAATGCCAAACGGGATGTGGTAGATTGGTATTATATCAAGTTCAGAAATGATAAAAGGGAAGAGTATCAGTATGACAACAAATGGCTTAAAACAGAAAAAGTCATAGAGGAGTTTAAGGTAAGAGAGGAAGAGAGTTTTTATGATACTATTGTATATACCCACTATGGGCCTGTAGCCTATGATAGAAACTTTTTAGGAGATGGAGATCGCATTAATCTGGCAATGAAATGGACGGCACATGAGGGCTCTAAAGAGTTTAAAACCTTCTATCAATTGAATAGAGCTGGAAATTATGACGACTTTATGTCGGCGCTAAAATATTACTCGGGACCACCACAAAACTTTGCTTTTGCCAGCGCTCAAGGAGATATTGCTATGACGATTCAGGGTAAATTCCCTGCAAAGTGGCAAGGACAAGGTAAATTTTTGTTGGATGGGAGAGATGCTAGACAAGAGTGGCAAGCTATTATACCTCCTGAGCAAAACGCAACAGCCAAAAACCCATTACAAGGATTTGTTAGCTCTGCCAATCAGCATCCAGTAGACTCTACCTATCCCTATTATGTATACGATTACAATTATGAATTTTATCGCAATAGGAGAATAAACGATAGGCTTAGGCTGCTTGATCGAATGACAGTCAAAGACATGATTCGCCTACAGAATGATAACTATAATTATAGAGCTTCTGAAAGTTTACCAATAATGCTAGATGCTTTGGATACAATGAAATTGACTGATACGCATAAGAAGGCCTATTTCCTTTTGAAACAATGGGACTACTTTGCTGAGCCAGAGTGGATCGCACCTACTATATATAAGGTCTGGTGGGATGAGTTGTATGCTTTGGTTTGGGATGAGTTTGATGAGCAAGAGCTTGCTATGTCAAAACCGCACGTGTTCAATACGATCTATCTCATGACCAATGAAGCTGATAGTAAGTTCTTTGATATAGAATCTACGAAAAAAACAGAGACACTTAATGACTTGATTAATGCTTCGTATGCTACAGCCATGAGCAAATTGGAAGATTGGAAAAACGAGAATGATTCAGAATATATTTGGTATCTCTATAAAAACACACGCGTGAAGCACTTGCTTGGGCTCGAGCCTTTCTCGTTTGAAAAGGTTAAAATAGGAGGCGACAGAAATATCGTAAATGCAGCGAGTGGACGGCATGGCCCCAGCTGGCGAATGATAGTAGAAATGAGTGCCAATGGGCCAAAGGCTTGGGGGATATACCCTGGTAGCCAAAGTGGAAACCCAGGCCATCCTAGTTATGGCGATATGATAGAAGACTGGGCAAGTGGCAACTATGCGCCTTTGCATTATTTAAAATCTGCTACAGATCAAACTGAGCATATTATTTTTTCACAAACCCTTCAATCAGAAAACTAATGCTATTCATATTCAGACTTATACTTATCGCATTATTCACTTATCTGTTCGCTTGGTTTACGCCATGGTGGATGGTCATATTTAGTGCTGCCACAATTGCCTTTTTCCTTCCTGGCAATAATTTGAATGCTTTCCTCAGTGGTTTTTTAGGAGCAGGTTTGATTTGGATGGTCATGGCATGGAAAATAGACTTAGATGTCAACTCTATTATGTCACTTAAAATGATCGCATTGCTCCCCGTTGATGATGTCAATATGCTAATTATAATCACAGCTCTTATTGGAGGGTGTGCAGGTGCATTAGGTGCCTTTTCAGGTAATAGTTTTCGCCAATTGTTCATTAAGAAAAAGGAGCAGAGTTTCTATAGCTAATCAGGATGTGCTCCAAAAGAAAAGGGTGAAGAAATCATTTCTTCACCCTTTTCTTTTGATAAATGATACTCATTTTGTAGTATTTTTTACTTTTATAATTAGCCGTATTAGGTTTAGTCGTTCGGAATCTATTACTTTAAAGTACCCTATCCGCCTGTCTTTTTTTTAACTAATATTATTCAATGAGTTATATAAAGTCAGCAGCATTGTGTTTCGCATTCGTGCTTTCATTACTTCCTAAGGTTGGTGCACAATCCAGCGAAAAAGGACTGCCTTTTATAGACTATTATTCTCCTTCAGATTATCGAGCAGGTAGTTTCAATTTTAACGTAATCAGAGATACTTTAGGGATTTATTATTTTTCTAATGATGACGGTGTACTGGTGTACAATGGTGTGGATTGGAACCTCATCAAGGTGACCAGAGAGAAATCCGTATATTGGCTACAGCAAGACAGCCAAGGAACGATTTACGTTGGAGCAGATGGCGAGTTTGGCTATCTACAAGCATCCAAAACCGGCAGACTCAGTTACGTGTCTTTGATGGACAAAGTAGATGCCAAGTACCACGACTTTGGTGCGGTATGGGAAGTGGCTTGTACGAGCAAAGAAGTAGTCTTTAGATCCAAAAAATACATATTTAGACTTGTAGGCAATGAGGTGAAAGTGTTTTTTCCGGCACACAACGAATTTGATATTGCCTTTACTGTGCGAGATACGGTCTATACTCGGAATAAAGGGGTAGGCCTCATGTACTTCGATGGCGATCAGTTGAAACTGAAAAAAGGAGGGGCATTTTTTGCAGACATGAAGGTAAATATTTTCTTGCCATACGGTGAAGATCTATTGATTGGATCGAGATACGACGGGTTGTATGTGTTGAAAAATGGTGAAGTGGAAGCGTTGAAAACGGAAGTAGACGATTTCCTGAAAGCGTATAAAATATATCATGGCTGTGTAACCTACGATGGCAATTATGCCTTTGCAGCATACACCAAGGGAGTGGCTATTTTAGATAAAAATGGCAAGTTGCTAGAAATGCTCGATGAAAATTCAGGACTGATAGACTTTCAGTATTTGTTTGTGGGTATGTTCGATGCCAACAATCTTTGGATTGCCAATGGAGTGGGAACCACCAAAGTTAAGACTCTTTCTCCTTTGTCTTTTTTTGATGAAAATAGAGGAATAAAGGATGTAGGAACAGATATTGTCCGATACAAAGGAGATATCTACGCTGCCACATTGAGAGATTTATTTTTGTTAGAAAAAGGAGGGTTTGGAGGCCAGTTTAGGAAATTTAACCCAGAGGATTTTTATGAAATCTATTCGCTCGATCTCATGAATGATGAGATGATTATAGCTTGTCAGCGAGGGCTCATAGCCTATGATGATGAGAAATTCAGGTTTCTAGACGAACGAAGAATCCATTACGCCAAGGTATCTAAAGATCAATCGGAAATCTATGTGGGCGTGGGGGAAATGGGCTTTGGGGTGTATTATCAAGAAGGCGAATCCTATCAATTAATTCGACTAAATGGTTTTAACGAGCCGATCAAAAAAATTGAAGAGATTGGAGATAAGATTGTTTTTGTGTCTAAATATGGTACCCTTGGAGTTGTATCACATCGAGTGGCGCAAGGAGTACATTACCTAAAGCTCGAAAAGGAGTATCAGGTAGGCAATGCGGCTATCGTACCTTGTGGAGACAAAATATTGGTGGTGGCGAGAGAAGGGTGGTATTTTATGGATAGCACAGGTTGGATCTCTGAGCCTCGTGAGTTGGCTTTGTCAAACAAACCCACTAAAATCATGCAAGTGGTGCCTGTGGGTGATGAGAAACTGTGGGTCAGTTATCAGGACGAAGAGCGGATCAATTATAATGAATATGTAGTGATGGGCAATGGTAAAATGAATGCTACGGGAGTGGCCTTTGGTTCGCATTTTCATGTAAACTCTTCCTATGCAGATCAAGATAGCGTACTTTGGTTTATAGGAGATGGAGGTGTGGTGAGATATGATCAGAAAATACCTATTACCATCCCAGTAGGGGATTTTACCTGTCATATCGATCGATTGGTATGGGACAAAGACTCACTGCTCTTTGAGCATGGTGCTGACATAGCACCTATTGTATTGCCTCATGATAAAACTGATATTCGATTTGCTTTCTTTACTAATGAAGTGAATGCCAGTGAAGAAAAGACTTTTCAGTACAGACTGGTGGGGAGTGATGACGAATGGTCTAAATGGTCGAGAGAGTCCAAAAAAGATTATACAGGTCTGAAGGCAGGGGAATATACCTTTGAGGTACGAGCTAAAAATGCAGTAAATCAAATCAGCAAAGCCGATGCGTTTCATTTTTATGTAGAACGACCGTGGTATTTGACTAAAATGTCCTTTTTCGGATTTATGGTTCTTTTTGTAGGAATTATATATGGGGTGTTCAGGATTAGAATGGCCAGCCTAGAGCAAGCAAAAGTTCGTTTGGAAAAGCAGGTGTCAAAACGTACTGCTGAGGTGGAAGCGCAAAAAAGAGATTTGGAAACCCAACGTGTGATCTTGCAAAATGCCAATGATACGAAAAATCAGCTATTTTCTATTATTGGACACGATCTAAGAAGTCCACTCAATTCTTTGCAGGGGCTTACGGATTTGATTCACCATTATCAGGCAGAACAGCAGCCAGAAATGGTCGATGAGCTTGTGGGGCATATGTCGGACTCGGTCAAGCGCTTACGTCATTTATTGGATAACTTGCTCACGTGGGCGCTCAATCAGTCTGGCAATTTCAAGGTGAATCCAGAGCTGATCAAAATTGATTTTTTTCTCAAAGAGATTATCTCTATTCTGAAAGAATCAGCTAAATCTAAGAGTATATCGATTACTCTTCATGGTGTGTCAGGCTGTCTGATCAATGCGGATAGAAACTCGCTTTCTACTGTGATTAGAAACTTGCTCAACAATGCCATCAAGTTTTCGAACGAAGGATCTGTTATTGAAGTAAGGTATACCTATGATCATGAAAAGACCATAATCAAAATTATAGACGAAGGTATCGGTATATCAGCCGACAAGTTGAGTGATATATTCGAACTGACACACTCCACATATGGCACCAACAATGAAAAGGGTACAGGGTTGGGTTTGGTGCTGGTGAGTGAGTTTGTGGCACTTAATGGTGGTACGATTGACGTGAGTAGTGTGCAAGGTAAGGGCACTACTTTTACACTTACTTTCCCTAATAAGTAATTGACCTTCGAGTCAGAGTAAATGGTTGTTTAGGGGGGAGTAAGTAGGTCTGTCGGGGAAGGCCGTATGAAGAAACTTTATTGCGTAAGTAAGTTAGAACTCAAAAACTCAATCATAAAATGCTCAAAAATTTCTTCAAGATTGCCTATCGAAATTTTATGCGTCAGCGTGTGTATAGTTTGGTCAATACCACTGGGTTAGCCATAGGTGTAGTCTGTTTTCTCTTGATCTTTCTCTACATCCATGATGAATTGAGTTATGATACTTTTCATAGCAAATCCGACCGAACCTATCGTGTTATTGAACATTTCGAAAGCGATGGAGTCGGTGAGCATTCTGCTAGTCAACCATTTCCTGTAGGCCCCACTCTACAGAGCGAATATCCAGGGCAAGTAGAGTATATGACACGTTTGTTCAACTTTCAATCCCCTTTTTTGGCTTTGGCTAATCGAACGCTGGATAGAAATTTTAACGAGCCAAATGTGTTTTTTGTGGATTCTACTTTTTTCGATGTCTTTGATTATGAGCTAGTTGTTGGGGATAAAAATACGGCTTTGGATGAGCCAAATGCCATTTTGATTACCGAATCTATGGCTAAGAAATATTTTAGTGATCAAAACCCATTAGGACAAAACCTTCAGTTTCAAGGAGAACAAAATCTAGTGGTGAAGGGTGTGCTGGCGGATGCGCCACTGAACGCACATTTTCAGTATGATTTTTTGATTTCTTTTGCTACCCTCCGGACACAATATCCCAATAGAGTGATAAAAGGCTGGTATTGGAATCCGTGCTGGACTTATCTGGTGCTCAAGGATCAGTCTGAGGCTGTTACACTCACTAGTATGTTTCCTGATTTTGTGCAGAAGTATTTCGATGAAGGGGTTCGAGATGATGTTGCATTAGAGTTGCAACCGCTTACAGATATTCACCTCAAATCAAAGTTGGACTATGAAATAAAAGCCAATAGCAATGAGAATAATATCTATGTGTTTTCAGCGGTAGCTGTTTTTGTTTTGCTCATAGCTGTGATCAATTTCATCAACTTGTCTACAGCTCGAGCCACTAAGCGAGCCAAGGAAGTTGGTATCCGCAAAGCCTTGGGGAGTTTGCGTCAGCAGCTCATCTGTCAGTTTGTATTTGAGTCTCTGTTGCAGACCGTATTTGCTATTGCTATAGCGATGATTGGTATTGTTTTTCTCTTGCCGAGTTTTAATGCTCTCACTGAAAAATCCATTACGCTGCTTACTTTTTGGTCGCCCTTGTACATCAGCGCCATGTTGGGTCTGATTTTATTTATAGGCTTGATTGCTGGTTTTTATCCAGCTTTTGTCTTGTCATCATTCAAGACCACGGAGGTGATAAAGGGAGGCAAGCTCAACAATCACGGCATAAAATTTCGCCGAGTATTGGTAGTACTACAATTCTCCATTTCTATGATTTTGATAGCAGGCACCATAATGGCGATTTTACAACTAAACTATTTACAAGACAGTGATTTAGGGTTTGATCAGAAAGCTGTAGTAATGATACCAGTGATCAAGACACCTATTGCGCAGCATTATGAAAACATGAAAAGTGAAATGTTGTCGCATGCTACGATCAGGTCTGTGACGGCCCTAGAAGAAGTCTTGGGAGCCAAGCATCAGGTAATGAACTATGAGTTTGAAGGAACAGAAAAATCACGGCCATATCCTCGACTTTTTGTGAGGCACGATTTTTTGAAGACGTTCGATATCCCATTACTGGCAGGGCGGGCATATGATCCTTCCTATGTGACTGACGATAGCTTGGCGCTCGTGGTAAATGAGACGATGATCAAGCAGCTAGGCTATGGCGCAGCAGAGCAAGGAGTTGGTAAGTCTGTGAAGCTTCAAGGTCGTTCAGGTAAAATAGTGGGAGTGGTGGAGGACTTTAACTTCACCTCCAAGCATCATCCGATGTCTCCCATTGCGGTAGATCTCTGGACCGCTCCTTTTACTTTTAACCTATTTATGAAATACATGGCTGTGAAAGTAGATCGAGACAATTTGCCAGCTTCTTTGGTGGTGATTGAGAAGACATGGCAGAAGTTTATACCGAGTCGTCCATTCGAATATTTCTTTTTGGAAGACCGATTGGCAGCGTCTTATAAGTCAGAGGCCAAACTGAGTATGATTACGACTGTCTTTTCTGGATTAGCCATATTAGTAGCTTGTTTAGGTTTGTTTGGATTGGCTACATTTACTATGGAACAACGAACAAAAGAGATTGGTATCAGGAAGGTATTGGGAATCAAAACAAGAGAGATTGTTTTGTTGCTTTCTAAAGACTTTATGGTATTGGTTGGTCTGTCTTTTATAATCGCCGTACCAGTAGCCTACGTTATGATAGATTGGTGGTTGGCTGGCTTTGCTTATCGAATAGACGTGGTGATGTGGCCCTTTTTAGTAGCAGGAGGCGCTACTTTTTCAGTGGCTATGCTTACTGTAGGTATACACTCCCTCAAGGCCGCAACGATCAACCCTGCTAGGACATTGAAATATGAATAGTCTTATTTAGAAGTTCTTGTGAGGTTTTTCAATAAAAGAACCTCGATCATGAGTAGCCAAAATAGTACTACAAACTCTAAGGAGACCATGATGTACCATTCGAAAGGATAAGTGAGGACAGTGGTATCAACCCCCAAGCTCATATATGTCAATAGCGCAGTGCCTAAAATGACTACGGCAAAAATAATCGAGAATGCTAAGGATAATTGTGGCGTTTTTTGAGCTACAAATCGCATGAGCATATAGCTATGTCTAAAAGCGATTAGCGTAGCGCCCAAGTAAAAAACTGCTGTTAATGGATTGGTAATGATGGAAAAAAATTCGAGCGGAGGGTTGATGGGGGTGAGGTAATCGAAATCGAATAAGTATCCTATGTATAGGATAGAAAACAGACCAAATCCGATATTCCAATATCTTTCTCCTTTTTCTAATCTAATCACTCTTTTTACGGTATTCAAAATGGATACTCAAAAATGCTAATAACGGCTGACTTATAAAAAGGATACGGAGATTAGCAGGTCGATTTTTTTAGTGATAGTCAAAGGGAGGCAAAAGAAAAGCCCTCTTACGAGGGCTTTTCATTGATGCATAATCCATCGGGCAATGGATTAAATCGTAATAAACACACTAATCGTTATTTTTAACCTCTTAGCTTTTGGATCAGCGCCAATGTCGCTTTCACCTTAGCAGTCAGTCCAGCGTAGTCATACTCGCCTTCAGAGTTTTTTACAAAAAGTTTAGATCCCATACCTACGCAATGTACGCCAGCGTCGATCCACCCTTTTAGGTTGTCTTCAGTAGGCTCTACCCCGCCAGTTGGCATGATGCTGCTCCATGGGAATGGGCCTTTTACAGCTGCCACGAATGATGGACCGCCTACTTGTGAACCAGGGAATATCTTCACTACTTCAGCACCTAGTTCTTCTGCGTATGATATTTCAGTCAATGAACCACATCCAGGAGACCAAGCAATTTTTCTTCGGTTACAAACCTTCGCCATGTCAGCATTCAAGATAGGAGATACCACGAAGTTGGCTCCATTCTGGATGTAAAGTGAAGTAGTACCAGCATCTACTACAGAGCCAATGCCCAAAATCAATTCAGGTGTTTCTTTAGCTGCAAACTTGTTGAGCTCGTTGAAAACTTCTTGGGCGTAATCGCCTCTGTTTACAAACTCAAAAACTCTTACTCCGCCTTCGTAGCAGGCTTTTAGTATTTTTTTACATACTTCAATGTCTTTGTGATAAAAGACAGGTACCATGCCTGTGGCTCCCATTTGCTGGGCTACTTCTATTCTTGTAAATCGTGCCATAACTTTATTTCCAGTTTAATATTTTGTTGAAATCATATGTTTCAGGGTTAGGTACTATTTTTTCGGCTTTCGCCAAATCAGCTTCCTCTAAGAAATGTAGATTGTTTAGGCTAAGTTTATAAATTTCAGCTTCTATATCCACCAAACGAGGAGGAATCACCCCGTCACTATTTTCAAATTCTGATAGAAACATAGGTTTGATATCACCACGTGAATTGGTCGTTACGATACAGCCTGTGTTGCCTTCATCATATAGTTTTTTTACACCTATTCCCAAAAGGGTGCAAAGTGTAAGGTCATAACCTATCGGGCGGCAGCATCTCAGCTCATAGCCGATCTCTACCGGTCGACTCTTGATTTCGATACCCAACGTTTTGAGCTTTTCTTGCACCAATACATTGAAAATATTGGACTTGCTCACATTGCCGAGCTCTGGGTGACCGTGTGCATCGTAGGTGAATAGGATGCCTGAGTCTTTGAGCTCTTGCTCATCGATCACATGAAATACCCCTTCGCTTACTAGTGCTACACCATAGTTGATGCCTTCTAATTTTCTTTTGATCATCGACGAAATGATCAGGTTTACCACCTTGTCGAGTGTCACCTTGGTTTTGTCGAACATCTCAGGGATAATCAACATGGGAAAGTGACAGGCTGAGGCGATCCCGAAAGCCAAGTGACCCGCCGACCTTCCCATGGCTGACATGATAAACCAATTTTGACTTGTGATGGCGTCTTCGTAGATTGTGTTACCGATCTTTACACCTTCGTCTTTGGCCGAATGAAATCCAAAAGTAGGATTCCGATCGGGCAGAGGCAAGTCATTGTCTATTGTTTTAGGTACGTGAATATTCTTCACATCTACCTTACTTTTCTTTAGATATTTAGCTAGTCGGTTGGCAGTACTCGCTGTATCGTCACCCCCTATGGTGACGAGTAATTTTACATTGTTGTCAATGAAAAATTTAGCATTAAAATCTTCTTCTTTAGGTTTGAATCTGCTCATTACAAGCGAAGATCCTCCTCTGCTGAAAATACGATCCGCATAAGCGAAATCAAAGTCGGTGACCTCAGGGTTTTCCGAAAGAATGCCCTTGTAGCCCCCATGCACGCCCAGTACGCGATAGCCATCCTTGAGAAAAGTCTTGGCTATGGTGCTCACCACGGTATTGATACCTGGAGCTGGGCCGCCGCCGCATATTATTGCAATGGATGGAATGGACATGTAGTTTTTAGTTTGTGGGTATGGGGTAAAAAGAAGGGCGATCTCGGTTTAAATATTCTAGGAAAAAATATAGATCGCCCGTTCTTATTTTGCTATCTGGCTACTCTACCTGATGCGTCTCCACCCATCAGTTTTTCAACCTCTGCTACCGTTACCAGATTAGCATCTCCTTTAATAGTATGTTTCAGACAAGACGCTGCTACTGCAAAATCCAATGCCTTTTGATCGTCCTGAGGGTAAGTCAATAGTCCGTAGATCAATCCACCCATAAACGAATCTCCACCACCTACACGGTCTACGATGTCTGTGATTTGGTACTGACGAGTCTCGTACATTTTAGTACCGTCGTACAATACGCCCGCCCATGTGTTGTGAGAAGCAGAAATACTTCCTCTTAGGGTGGTGATTACTTTTTTCGCTTTAGGGAATTTTTTCATCATTTGCTGACATACAGATAGGAAGGCTTCTGCTTTTACGTCATGCCCTTGTGTTTGTACCGTGATGCCTTCTGGCTTGATGCCAAAGTGCATTTCAGCATCTTCTTCGTTGCCTAGTACGATGTCGCAATAAGAAGTCAACTCACTCATGATTTCTTCTCTTTTCTTAGCATCACAGTAGTTCCAAAGTTTAGCTCTGTAGTTCAAGTCTGTAGATACAGTAACTCCCATGTCAGAAGCTACTTTTACTGCCTCTAGGCAAGCGTCTGCTGCGCTCTGAGAGATTGCAGGAGTGATGCCTGTCCAGTGGAAAAAGCCAGCATCCTTGAATACTTCCTTCCAATCTACCATGCCTGGCTTGATTTCGCACATCGCAGAGTGATCTCTGTCATATACGACTTTACTTCCTCTGCTTACTGCGCCAGTTTCTAGAAAATAGATGCCCAATCTGTCACCACCAAATACGATGTTGTTGGTGTTTACACCTCTTTTTCTCATTTCCATCAATGCACATTCGCCGATGTCATTCTTAGGTAGTCGAGTCACGAAATCAACGGGTACACCATAGTTGGCAAGCGATACTGCCACGTTAGATTCACCACCTCCGTATACTACGTCGAAGCTATTGGCCTGAGAAAATCTTAAAAATCCCTGTGGAGCCAATCTCAACATGATCTCTCCAAATGTTACTACCTTTTTCATAATCTTATAATGTTTTGCTTTTACCGTGTTCGTTAACGGGGCTTGTTAAAAAGAAAACCCCAGAGAAGAGGTTTTGTATACCGTGTTCGTTAACGATGAATACAAATGTAGTATATTGCTGGTAAACACAAAATCATTCGAGCTTTTTTTTAATATTTGCCGCCCATGAAAAGAATTACCATAAAGGAAATAGCCAAAAAAGCTGGCGTATCAGTAGGGACAGTAGATCGTGTCTTGCACAACAGGGGTGAAGTGGCAGATAAAACTAAAAAGCTGGTGAAGCAAATCGCCAAGGACGGTAATTACTCCACCAATGTATTTGCTCGAAATCTAAAGCTCAATAAAACCTATCGATTTGCTATCATCTTGCCTCAAGATAACGAATACTGGAAGACGCAGAGGCTAGGAATAGAAACAGCTGCTATGGAGTACGCTTCATTAGGAGTGGAATTGGATTTTTATACTTTCGATAGGCAAAATCAAGATTCATTTGTAGCGCAGTCTGAACGAGCTATGGAATCGATGCCAGATGCTGTGGTGATGGCTCCTTTGCTAGAGAAAGAAGCCAGTCAGATCTGCGGACAGTTGGATCTGGTAGGAATACCTTATGTGTTTGTGGATTCTAATTTGCAATCGGCCTCGCCGTTGGCCTTTATTGGACAGGATTCTGTGCAGAGTGGATACTTGGCGGCCAAGCTTTTGAATATAGGTCATCCAAAAGGACATCAGTCTTTGGTGATTAAGTTTAGAGATTTTGATAGCCTAAACAAAACGATTGATGAGCGTATTGCTGGCTTTAGAAAATTTTATAAAGAACACCACCTGAATACTGACCTGATAGAAGAGGTGGAAATAGGTTTGGATGAGGCGGCATTGCGTGAATGGTTTAAAACTAGACAAGTAGGTGATGCGCTCATATTTGTACCCAATTCTAGGTCGCACCAAGTAGCCACGCAAGCGGCGGCTGTGTTTGAGCCTAATAAGTATAGAGTGATTGGGTATGATTTGGTTCAGAAAAATCTAGAAGGTTTGAATGAAGGGCGAATTGAGTTTATCATCCATCAAAATCCCAAAACACAGGGGACACTCAGTATTCAGACTTTATATAGACACCTTATACTCAACTCTGAAATCAATGCTTCGCAATACATGCCCCTAGATATTCTTACAAAAGAGAATGTAGCCTTTGCAGATAATTAAGGTTTGTTTTTGAAAGAAATAGAAAGGGCTGTTTTTTATGCGAAAACAGCCCTTTTTTGTGAGTTGTCTATTGCTATAGACTCAACCTGAGTTGGCCTATAAGGATGGTTGAATCGTCTTTATAAAAAAATGCGGATTGATCTGGATATATCCAGTCAGTCTAAATCTTCAAATTGTCGACTACACATCTTATGCTGGGTGCAGCTAGCCAGTAATGGGTTTTTCAAGATACGTGTGGAGTTTTTTATTTCGTTTTTATAAGAACAAGTTAGTGGTGTACATTGATTGATTAATGATTGGTTAACCAATTAGATATTGCTATAATAAATCATATTAAAACAGTAGATCCATATTTAAAACAAATGCTTTCGGATCAAGGGCTTAAAAAATGTATACATTATGATAATGGTAATATGAAAGCTGTATTATGGCATTTTTTCTATTTTAAGCAGTATTTTGTTCGTAATGATGATGATTTGGTAATATTTAGATGGAAAAATAATTGTGCGATATCGCAGGTTTTTCTATGTATTTTTTGGAGGAGTAAAATATTTAATATAAATTGGTCAACCAATCTTTATAGTAAATGTTTGTAATATGGAATTACTAAAGAATTTTAGTCAAATAGTTATCGAGTCGCCAGTAGATCAGATTATCAGTCAGATTAAGCAGCTCATTACTTCAGGTCAATTGAAGCCAGGGGATAAACTTCCTTCCGAAAGAAAGTTGTGTGATGTATTAGGTGTAGGAAGAACGCACCTCAGAGATGCCATTAAGAAATTAGAATTTTATGGTATCCTCAAAACATTACCTCAGAGCGGAACGGTAGTGGCAGGTATGGGTATCACTGCACTGGAAGGGTTGATTTCAGATGTATTGAAGTTGGAAGGAGATGATTTTAGCTCGCTGGTAGAGACCAGAGTAATACTAGAGACTAATAGTGCTGTGCTAGCTGCCGAGCGTAGGACGGGTAATGATATTAGAGAGATTGAAAGAGCATTATTCGCTCATAGGGCGAAAATAGAGCAAAGTGATCATGCAGTAGAAGAAGATCTCATGTTTCACCTCAAAATTGCAGAGGCCAGTAAAAACTCAGTTTTGAAATCATTGATGTTGATAATAACACCAGATATTTTGTCGTATTTCAAACAGCATGACGTGTGTGGTGATGGCAGATCCACTAGAGCTGTAGAGCAACATGAGAAGATTTTAGAATATATAAAGAGTCAGGATACGGTAGCGGTGAGCAAAGTGATGAGAGAGCATTTAGGTGATATCCTTGACTATTCGAAAACGATACAAGTAGAACAATTATATAACTAAAAAAAAGGAAAAACAGACTATGATGAAATGACCTCTATATAAAAACAAAGATGGATTAACCAAGGGTTAACCCATCCGTAGCGGGAACGATTATTTAAATGTGTAAAATATCAATTTGGCCATCGGTATTTACATTTAAAAAAATCACGTGCTGATACAAAGATAACCAAGTAACTGTAACTCAACAGGCATGGTGCGTCTTTTTCTACCTATCTCCCCGCATCAGCACCTTACTATATACTAAGTATGAACAAAATCATTAAAGATGAAAAACACTTTACTATTATCAAAAAACTACCAGAAGCGAGCTTTTGCTGCGCTGCTGATAGTGTTGAATGCGATGATAATAACACCGGTATTCGCTCAGGATACTAAAATATCAGGGGTAGTAAACTCCGAAACGAATGAGCCTCTACCAGGTGTTACAATTATAATCCAAGGAACTACAAACGGTACAGTTTCGGATATAGAAGGAAATTTCTCTATTATGGCTCCTTCTGATGCCGTACTTGACTTTTCTTTTATTGGATATTTAAAACAATCTGTGTCTGTAAATGGCAGATCTACTATAGATATATCTATGGAGCCAGACGTTGAGCAACTCGAAGAAGTAGTTGTAGTAGGATACGGTACACAGAAAAAGTCTACAGTAACAGGAGCGATCTCTAAAGTAACAAACGAAAATTTGGATCAAATTGCGGTATCTAGAGTAGACGATGCCTTGATTGGTCAAGTGTCGGGTGTGAATATTCAGGCGACTAACGCCGAGGCAGGTGCTGCACCTACAATTACGATTAGAGGATTTGGATCGGTTAATGCTGATACGGGGCCAGCTGTGGTAGTAGATGGAGTAGTGGTTAGTTCTGATTTCCTTGGAAACATGAATATGAACGATATCGCTTCTTTTGAAGTATTGAAAGATGCTGCATCGGCAGCTATTTATGGTAGTGAAGGTGCCAATGGTGTAATCATGATCACAACAAAAAGTGGGCAGCCAGGCAAGACTAAGTTTAGCTATGAAGGTTTCTTCGGTTTCAAAGAAGCTTTTGGTAGCGATGACTATAAGAAGAGTATTAATGACTGGGCTGCCAAGGAAATGGAAGAAACTGGAGAGCTTAGCGAACAAACGCAACATGGTCTTATCATTTCTAAAGCTGCAGGTGGTTTAGATCGCGATTGGCAAGATGTATTTTTCGATGGCGGTATTATTCAGAGCCATGCTTTTTCAGCAAGAGGTGGTGATGACAGAACATCTTTTAGTGCATCTATGAAGTATCTTCATGATGAGGGTGTGGTAATTACGGATGACTTCAAATTGTTTACTGGGTCAATAAAAGTGGACACTAAGCTGAATAAAAAATTAAAATTCGGAATAAGTGCGACACCTTCTTATACGACAGCCAGAAGACTCCCTACATCAATACACAACCCAATGAGACAATCTCCATGGT
This sequence comes from Reichenbachiella carrageenanivorans, assembly GCF_025639805.1. Lineage (NCBI taxonomy): Bacteria > Pseudomonadati > Bacteroidota > Cytophagia > Cytophagales > Reichenbachiellaceae > Reichenbachiella > Reichenbachiella carrageenanivorans. The sequence continues at coordinate 3,230,432 of NZ_CP106735.1, forward strand.
TGCCGATTTATCATACTGAAGAAACGTTAGCGTTAGTAAATACAGATGACCCTAATGCTACTAAGTATTTTCCAGATCTAAAGCCAGGTGACTATGCTAGAGAAGATCATTTTGGGCCTATGGACGTAGATGGTGATGGTGATTTGGATGCTACAGCTCGTACTTCTGGTGATCAAAATCCATATGCACAATATGTAGAAAGAGAGCACATTGATGTTACTACTGCTTTGATCGGGGCTACTTATTTGAGCTACCAATTGGTAGACGGACTTACTGCAAAAACTCGTATGAGCATTAGCTTGGATCAACGTAAAAGAACCCGTTGGGATGGTAGCGAGTATCACCACAGTAACCCTGCTGAGTTTTATATTCAAAACAGATTCAGGACAAGAATTATCTCTGATAATATATTGACATACAATAAAGGTTTTGGCGATCATGACCTTGGTGCCATGGCTGGTTTGACGATTCAAAAAAGAACCAATGACTATAATGAGGTAGTAGGATCTGGCTATGCCAATGATCGATTGAAAAATTTGGCTGGTGCTACTTCAGTGTCAGAGCAATTAGAAAACCAAATAGTAACTACAAAAGTGGGATACTTTGCGAGAGTGAATTATTCGTACAAAGAGAGATACTTATTTAACGCCTCATATAGACGTGATGGAGGTTCTGTCTTTGGAATAGATTCTAAATGGGGTAGTTTCCCAGCGATTTCTGCTGGATGGAATGTACACAATGAGGACTTCATGTCGAGCAATAATATCCTGAGTATATTGAAATTGAGAGCTAGTTATGGTTTAACAGGTACTGAAAAATTCAACGTGGGAGATGATCTTGTAAATGCTTGGCCGTATTTGGCTTTGTTGAACAGTACGAATAACGCCGTTGTCAACGGTAGCGTAGCAGCAGGAGTTAGTCCGCTTAATGTAGCAAATACACTCTTGCAATGGGAAGGGTCAGCTGAACTTTCTATTGGGGTTGATTATGGACTATTAGGTAATAGAATTACAGGATCTGTAGATTACTACAATAGAGTAAGTGATAATTTGCTCTTACAAAACCCTGTATCCTATGGTACTGGTTTTAATGCTGCTATCGTGAACTTGGGTGAAGTGAGAAACAGCGGATTTGAGGTTGAACTAAGAACGAAAAACATAGTTACTAGCAAATTTGCTTGGAGTACCACATTCATTGCATCTACAAACAAAAATGAGTTGACAGCTTTTGGTGAGTCAAACGGAGCCTTGTTAGAAGATACATTCGGTAGAAATTCACAATGGATCAACGAGATCGGCAATCCTATTTCATCATTCTATGGATATGTAGTAGATAGATCTAAGCCTATTCCTAACGAGTATGTAACTACTCCTTCCGTTCCGATCAACGGACAAGGTCAAGATGTAGTCGTTGTGGATTTGAACGGCGATGGTATCATCTCTGATGCTGATAAGACAATTCTTGGAGATCCATACGCAGATGTACTTTGGAGTGTAACTAATGAGTTTAAAATAGGTGCATTTGACGTGTCTTTCATGTTCCAAGGAAGCTATGGTGGACAAATCAAAAACATTGGAGATGAATATTTCTACACTTGGTGGTTGGGTGCTACTACTAGTCCTCAGCAAATGGTGGATGACGGATTTGTATCACACACTTCTTTCATTCAGCCAAAGGTTCAAACAGACCAGGTAGTGCAGGATGCAGGTTATGTCTCTTTGCGTAATGTGAACATTGGGTATAGACTGCCAAAGGAATTGGTAGCTAAAGCTGGCCTTACAGGCGTAAGAGTATATGCGTCTGGTCAGAATTTATTCTATATCACATCAAACGAATACCATGGCTTCAACCCTGAGTATATCGATAATGATAACAACCCAAGACAATATGGGTCGCAAAGAGCTGGTACGCCAATCTTTAGAACATTGGCTTTTGGTCTAAGTGTTGATTTTTAATCTAAAAAGACAAAGTTTATGAAACTTAAAAAATATATATTATTAGCAATAACAGGTAGCATTTTTTACTCCTGTGATGTTGATGAGTTCCTGAATCCATTACCAGAAACTGCAGTAGTTGTTGATACTTATTTTCAATCAGATGCAGATGTGTTGACTGGGATTATTGGAATTTATGATGCCATTCAAGGCGTAAACGAAAATACAGACGGTGATGATGTGACTGTAAACAGAGGCATTCAGTATGAATACCTACTGACAGAGCATCGTTCAGATAATACCCGAAGTGCAACACTTGAGGGGTCTCGTGCAGATTTTCATAGGTATTTGACTAACGCAGACAACGAGCAGTCAGAAGACTATTGGGCCTCTATGTATGATGTGATTTTCAGAGCAAATAACATCCTTAATTTTATGGATGTAGCTGATGCTGGCAATGTAGCTAAATACTCAGCCGAAGCTAAATTTTTGAGAGCTTATGCTTATTTCAACTTGGTGAGATTGTATGGTGATGTGCCGTTGATCACTGAGGTGCTGATTCAAGATGACAAAGAAGCACTTTTTACTAGAGTAGATGTGTCTACTGTTTACGCACAGATTGTAGCAGACTTGACAGAGGCGGTTGCGGCTTTGGACAATACAAACAAAGCGAGAGCATCTAAAGCTGCTGCTCAAGGCTTGTTGGCCAAGGTCTACATGTCTCAACCTTCACCTGACTATGCGCAAGCCAAAACATTGTGTGAGGCTGTAATTAGCGATGGTAGCTATTCTTTAGAGCCTAACTTCAATGATGTGTTTTATTCGGAATTGAATAATGAAATCATTTTCGCTATTCAATACCTTCCGACGAACCCGTTTGAAAGTCAAGGGTTTTCTGCAGAGTTTACTTCTGCGGTACGTAAAGGCTTGCAAGACGGTCTGAATATGCCAAATGAGAATTTGATTCTTGATCTAAATGCATTTGGAGGAAGCAGAACTGCTACTAGTATCACTAATGTGCAAGGTTCGATAGAGGTAGCCAAATTTTTGCCAGATGGTAATGATTGGATTGCAGATTACGGTCCAAACCCTCGTAATGCGGGTAATGATTGGATTATACTTCGGTATTCAGATATCCTTTTGATGCATGTAGAAGCGATCATGGCTAGTTCATCATCAACAAGCAACTCAGCTGCCTTAGCTTCTTTTCAGTTGGTAAGAAATCGTGCAGGCTTGACTACTTCAGTAACGTCAATATCTAAAAACGAACTACTACGAGAAAGAAGGGTTGAATTTGCTTTTGAAAATCAGAGGTTTTTTGACTTACTGCGATTTGGTGTAGCAGATCAAGTATTGAGTGATCATGCTGCTGATATGGGATATACTGATTACAGTGCTAGAGCTTTGTTGCTCCCCATTCCTGCAAGAGAAATTAATTTAAGTAGTGGTCTTTTGACTCAAAACCCATAATAATACTTGATTATGAAAAATTCATTAAGTAATACTTTACATAAAGCAGCCAAGTACTTATTAGGCTTGGTAGCTATAGGATTGATCAACGCATGTGTTGAGGATGTTCTGCCTGGCGCAGGTTCTAAACCAGACGAGGTTCCTCCAGGAGCTAACTTTTCATATGCCTCTGATGCGGAAGATTTTAAAAAAATCATTTTTACAAACCTTTCACAAGAAGCAATATCTTTTGAGTGGGATTTTGGAGTACCTGGTGCTGAAGTACCTGATAGTGTTTTGACTGCTAAGGATCCAGAATTTACATATCCCGATGAAGATACTTATTCTGTAAAACTGATTGCGACTGACGGACTGGGTATAAGTGATACGATTACTTTAGAGGTAGTTGTAGTAAAGGGACCCTATTTGCCCGTCATATTAGAGGCTGGCTTTGAAGATGGTCAGCTCGATGGCGGTACTGGTGATGGTAGAGATGCCTGGAGATCTAAGACGTGGACTGCAGATGGAAACTCTTGGGCTGATGAAAATGCTGTTTTTGGTATTTCAGCGAGCCCTGTAACCTACGGAAGCCAGGCAGCCAAATTGGAGCCTCAGCCATCAAACCCTCGTCAGGGTTATCAGGAAATCACAGTAGATGCTGATCAAAACTATGATCTTTATTTCTGGTATACCATGAAAGATGGGGCAGACGACCCGTGGGCGACAGTTTCGATTGTAGGTGTGACAGACCATGGACCTATTACTAGTAAAGTAGAGGCACAAGCAGGTATTATCGCTTCAGTAACAGTGAAGGATGATTCTGAGCCAGAGGTTTATGTTCAACAGAAGCTTTCTTTTTATTCAGGAACTAATACGACTGTTGCTATTTATTTCTGGAATGATGGAAATGTAGAAACTAGATTGGATGAATTTTCTATTGAAATAGGATCTGCAGGTGCAGTGCCACCGTCAGTGTCTTTCACTGCTGAGCAGAGCGCAGTAAATTATTTGGAATATACTTTCGTAAATTCTTCAATAGATGCAGAGTCTTATCAGTGGGATTTAGGTGATGGAAACACTTCTACTGATGCATCTCCAACTCACACTTATGCAGAGGCCGGTATGTATACGGTTAGCTTAATTGGAACGAATGAAAGTGGACTTACCGCCGATTTTAGTACAACAATTGACATTCAAGATCCCGTAACGGCTGAGTTTTCTTATGCTGAAGGTGCTGATGTATTTACTATTGATTTCTCAGACGAGTCAGTGAACGCTGTAAGTGTTATGTGGGATTTTGGTGATGGTTACTCCTTTTCTACTACAGAAAAAAATGCGGACATTACTCATATATACACTGGAGGACCTGGGTTTTACATTGTTAAACTTACTTCTACGAGTAGTACTGGATTAGAAAGTGAAAAGTTAGAAACACTAGCTATTGGAGTTCCCAAAGTATTAGGAGGAGATTTTGAAGATACCGATACTGGAGATGATAGAGACTATTGGAAACCAGCTAGTTTCTCAGGGAGTGAAACGTCTACTACGCCATATGGTGGAAGTAGTGATGGAGCCTTCCAAACGTACGATGGTACAGATACTGAATCTAAAACAAGAGGAGCCAAGATTGATGCATCGAGATGTGCAGTTGATGCTTCTGGAAATGTAAGTACTGGTAATACCAGGTATGCATATCAGGAGATTTCAGGTCTTAGCGCTGGCGTAGAGTACTACCTCGAGTATTCATACAACAATTCTGGTGGTACTATAGTAGCAGGTGAGATCTTGGATGGTCACTTCGACGATGGTTCTAATGCCTTAGCTGCGTCACTTAATGGATCATCTTTAGTAGAAATTCAGGGAACAGCGGCTACTGGTGAAGATATTGGTAATAGTTGGAGAACGATTAGAGGGAAATTCACTGCTCCTGCAAGTGGCAATGTGTCTATTTGGATGTGGGCATTTGGTGGTCAGTCGTATTACGACAACATCAAGATACTTCCAGCTTCAATAGTAGATACTCCTTAATGATCTGATATTAAGTAGAGATAAATAATATCACCCAGGGTCCATCCCTGGGTGATATTTATAAAAAAATAAGAGTTCGTGTAAAAAAAAAATGGGCATTGCAGCAAGTAGAAAAACTGCGTCAATAAAAAAACAAAAACTAGAATGATTTATAGAAGTAAATGGATAGGTCTCAATGCAGTAATTATGAGTTTGCTCATGCTAGTCCTATTCACCACAGGGTGTGACACCCCAAGCCAATCACGAGCAACAGTAGCTAATGCAGAAGAATTGAAAGTGAAATTAGCATTAACCAACCCTGGTGATACTATTCTACTCGCCAATGGCGAATGGAAAGATGCTGAATTGGTGATCAAAGCTAAAGGTACAGCTGAGGCACCTATAGTAGTGATGGCAGAGTCTCTAGGAGGGGTGACTCTTACTGGTCAGTCTAATCTCAAATTAGCTGGTGAATATGTAGTAATCAGTGGTTTGTATTTTACTAATGGATATACGCCAACTGCTGAAGTGATTTCTTTCAGAATAAAAAAAGACGACCTAGCCAACAACTGTAGAATAACCCAAACAGTAATAGAAAATTATTCCAATCCAGAGCGTCATGACAACGACTACTGGGTAGGCATGTATGGTAAAAACAACCAATTCGATCACAACGCACTCGTAGGCAAAGGCAACAGAGGCGTGACTATGGCTGTGAGACTCAATACAGAAGAGAGTCTGGACAACAACCATCTGATCGATCACAACTATTTTGGCCCAAGAGAAAATCTAGGAGCCAACGGTGGAGAGACCTTGCGTATAGGTACCAGCCACTATTCCCTTTCTTACTCCAATACACAGGTGATCAACAACTACTTCGATCGATGTGATGGAGAGCACGAAATCATCTCAAACAAATCGTGCGGCAACTTGTTTAAAGGCAATGTATTCGACGAATGTGTAGGTACTTTGACTTTCAGACATGGCAATGAAAATATTGCAGAAAGCAATGCTTTCTTCGGCAATGGCAAACCTCATACAGGGGGGATTAGAGTCATCAACGAGAAGCAAAAAGTGATCAATAACTACGGCTATGGTCTTACAGGGCATAGGTTTCGAGGTGCATTGGTAGTGATGAATGGTGTACCCAACTCACCAATCAACAGGTATCACCCAGTGAAAGATTCTCAGATCAACAGCAATACTTTTGTCAATTGCGACTATGTGCAGCTGTGTGCAGGTAGCGATGCGGAGCGAAGTGCCGTGCCACAGAGCACCAGCATTTCAAATAATATTTTTTGGAATGAGTCAAAAAACGATGTGTTTACAGCGTACGATGACATATCAGGTATCTCATTTGATGGCAATATCCTAAGTCCTAATATCAAGTCGCTAGGAGCAGGGTTCAAGGCCGTAGATGCTAAGCTTGTCAAAGATGCTTCTGGCCTTTATTCGTTGTCAGATGCGTCAGTTACCGCTGGTATCACCAAAGAATTTGCAGTAGTGTCTAAGGCAGCTGCTGGTCCATCATGGTACACCAAACCCGTAAACGGGCCCACTTTTGGCTACGGCAAGCAAATAGAAGTGGCCGCAGATCAAGATCTTTTCAAAGCTATAGGAGAAGCAAAAGCTGGCGATGTAGTGCTGCTGGCGGATGGAGAATATCTACTAGAGAAAAAAGTAGCTGTCAACTATCCAATCACTATTCAGTCTGCTGGAAATGCCGTGATCAAATTTGAGAAATCAAACCTATTCGTTATCGAAAATGGTGGAAGCCTCAAACTGAAAGGTATCACTATCGACGGAGTAGAGTCGCCAGACTACGCTGGCAATGCTGTGGTAGCTACAAGCAAGTACTCTATGAATAGAAACTACAAGTTGTTTATCGAGGATTGTACATTCAGAGACCTCGATGTCAATCACTCTTTCAATATTTTGAAAGTTTACAAAAACACATTTGCGGACAGCATCATGATTACCAATTCTATTTTTGAAGATGTAAGTGGTACCATCCTAGAGCTGAACCAAGAGAACGATGACATTGGGATCTACAATGCTGAGTTTGTGATTATGAACAACAACAGCTTCAAAAACATTGGCAAAGAGGTGGTGAATCTACATCGTGGCGGAAGCGACGAAAGCACTTTTGGACCGCTCTTATACATCGATCATTGCACTTTCGATAAAGTAGGCTTTAGTGTGAAAAACAAAGGAGGAAAAGCCTTCTCACTACACGGTGTGCAGAAAACAGCAATCACCAACTCGGTGTTTACAGATATCAAGCCATTCAATATTTTTCATACCGTAGGAGAGCCGATCACTATGATCTCTGATTGTAGCATCGATAGATCAAAATTAGAGATCAGCGATAATACAGCAGAATTGAGCAAACTCAACTTGAGCGCAAGCGCAAAAGGGACTGACGATGAAAAAATAGGGTACAAGCAATGAGTATTAGATTTAGTTATATCAGTTTAGGTTTTAGTGTGGCTGTTGCCCTGATGTTGCTTTCATGTGTCGGGCATGAAGGCAATGAAGGACAACAGCGCCTAACTGACCCCACAGCACATCCACAGCTTACATTGACGTTACAGGGGGTAGAGCAGATCAAAACCAGTTTGGGACAGGTTCCATTGTTTGATCAGACTTTATCCGATGTTATAGCAGAAGTAGATGCAGAGCTGGCTAACGGCATAGAAGTGCCTGTGCCCAAGGATTTGGCGGGTGGCTATACGCACGAAAGGCACAAGAGCAATTTCTTTATCATGCAAAAGGCAGGTACACTATTTCAGATTACTGGCGATGATAAATACGCCGTGTACCTTAGAGATATGCTTTTGGCGTACGCCGAATTGTGGCCTACCATTGGCAAGCATCCAGCGGAGCGGTCTTATGCACGTGGTAAGCTTTTTTGGCAATGTTTGAATGACGCCAATTGGTTGGTCTATACCAGCCAGGGATATGATTGTATTTATGATTGGCTGGATGTGCCTACTAGAGAGAAGTTAAACAAAGAGTTGTTTAGACCATATGCAGAGTATGTTTCAGTTGAAAATCCTCAGTTTTTCAACCGAATTCATAACCACAGCACTTGGGGAAATGCGGCAGTGGGTATGATCGGACTGGTCATGGATGATGAAGAGCTCATCAATTGGTCTTTATACGGTTTGGATATTGAAGTGCCGGGAGATATTGTCAAAGACAATGATGGAGGAGATATAAAATTAGAAGGTCAGAAAGAAGCAGGGTTTCTTGCGCAGATCGATCATTCTTTTTCCCCTGATGGTTATTATACAGAGGGGCCTTACTACCAACGATACGCCATGTATCCTTTCCTGATTTTTGCAGAGGGGTTGGCTAATAAAAAACCCGAATTAAAAATCCTTGATTATCGGGATGGATTGCTCATCAAGGCGATCAATACTTTGATTAATCAAACCAATTCAGCCGGAGAGTTTTTTCCAATCAATGATTCGCAAAAAGGAATGTCACTAGCGTCTAGAGAACTGGTAAGCGCTGTGAGTATCGCCTATTACTATGGAGGAAATGACCCTGGGTTGCTCTCCATAGTGGAAGACCAAGGCCGAGTACCACTCAACAATGCTGGGCTTGCCTCTGCCAAAGCGGTAGCCGAAGGGAAAGCTAAAAAATACCAATACAAGAGTATGGAGTTGGCTGATGGAGCCGCTGGCGACGAAGGGGCTATTGGGATCTTACGTGCTGATGATTTGACTTTGGTGATGAAATATGCCAAGCATGGCATGGGGCATGGGCATTTTGATCGATTGGGCTTTTTGCTATACGACGAAACAGGTGAAGTCATCCAAGACTATGGTGCTGCCCGCTGGGTAAATGTTGAACACAAGGACGGTGGCGGATACCTCAAAGAAAATCGCAGCTGGGCCAAAGAGACTGTGGCACACAATACGCTGGTCGTCGACAAAGATTCTCATTTTGATGGAAATGTAAAGAAAGCGGATCAAACGGCTGGTATGCCATATTATTTTCTGTCTGGTGATGACGTACAAATAGTTAGTGCCAAAGAACAGAATGCTTACCCTGGTATTGATTTGCAAAGAACCATGGCAGTAGTCAGAATAGAAGAACTAGAGAGCCCACTGGTGATAGACCTGTTTTCGGTACAAGCACCAGAAGGATCAAGGTATGATTTACCTCTTTATTATGTAGGCGAATTCATGTCGTCCAATCAGAAATTCCAAACGAACAATGTGCTTTCCCCAATGGGTAAAGAGTCGGGCTACCAGCACTTGTGGGCGGAAGCTCAAACTACCCTAGAGGGTGACGTTTTTAGCATGACTTGGTTTAATAAAAAGAAATTCTATACGGTTACCTCTGTGGTAGAGCTAGGCGATGAAATGATTTTGACCAGAATAGGTGCAAATGATCCTAATTTCAATTTGCGCAGAGATCCTGGTCTTATACATCGCAGAACAGGTGGAAATACAGTTTTTGCAAGCCTTTATGAAATACATGGCAGCTATGATTATGCATCAGAGCGGCCTTTGAACTCATTCACTTCAGTAGCAACTATGAAAATATTGCATCAATCTGAAGCATATGTTGTTGTTCAGTTTCAGCTAAAAACAGGTGAACGCTATCAATTTGCTTGCTCTCTATTGAACGATAGCAAAACGGCAAAACATACGGTAGAAGATGCTAATGGGCAATGGCAGTGGCAAGGAATTTATAATTTGAAAAAGAATATTTAATAGGAAATGGAAAGAAATAGCGAAAAATATATTCTAACGCAACAAATGGAGTGGGAAGAACTTGGAGGAGGAGTTTCCCGAAAAATGCTTGGGTATGACAACCAGATCATGATGGTGCTTGTGAAATTTGAAAAAGGAGCTTTAGGTTCTCCTCATAGTCATTTTCATACACAAGCTACTTATTGCGTAGAAGGAAAATTTGAGTTTGAGATTGATGGTGTAAAACAGATATTAAATGCAGGGGATGGGGTTTATATAGAGCCTAACCTTTTGCACAGTGCAGTATGCTTAGAAGCAGGTAAATTAATTGATACGTTTAGTCCAGTGCGAGAGGATTTTCTTAGTGGAAACGGCGTGTCTTATTTTGGTGATAAAGACTAAACGATAAGATAATGAAGATAAAGGGACTTAGATGGTGGATCATAGGGCTGGTATGTCTAGCTACCGTAATTAATTATATTGATCGGTCGGCATTGGCGATCATGTGGCCTGATATCTCTAAGGACTTAGGGATGACCAAGACGGATTATGCACTGATCCTCAATATATTCTTAGTGGCTTATGCAGTAGGTCAGTCCTTGTCGGGCAAGATGTTCGATAAGATAGGTACGCGACTTGGTTTTGTGATTTCTATCACGGTATGGGGTTTGGCTACTTCTATCCACGCCATGGCGAGAGGGGTATTGAGTTTTAGTGTATTCCGAGTGTTGCTAGGTCTCGGAGAGGCAGGCAACTGGCCAGGTGCAGTCAAAAGTAACGCTGAGTGGTTTCCTGTAAAAGAAAGAGCCTTGGCGCAAGGGATATTCAATTCAGGGGCAGCCATGGGGTCTATTGTAGCTCCTCCAGTGATAGCTATTGTTTGGGTGATGATTGGTTGGCAGATGACTTTCCTTGTACTGGGGTTGTTGGGATTGCTTTGGGTTATTCCATGGTGGATCATCAACAAAAATGTACCGGCTAAACACCCATGGATCACAGACGAAGAAAAAGCACACATTCTTGCTGGTATGACTTCGAAAGCAGAAGATCAAGACAAACCAGGGTTGAGCATGACTCAGATCCTATCGCATCGAGAGTCTTGGGCAGTATTAGTTTCTAGATTTTTTGTAGAACCTATCTGGTGGTTATTTGTAGGCTGGATGCCAATTTACTTGGCTGATGTCTATGGCTTCAATGTCAAAGAAATTGGATTTTTTGCTTGGGTACCTTATGTAGGTGCTGCAGTGGGTAGTTTGTCTGGAGGGTATTTCTCTGGTCGTCTGCTTATCAATGGAGCATCAGTAGATCAAGCCCGAAAGAAAACGATACTTATCGGTTGTGTGATCATGTTCTTAGGACTAATCGCAACGATAGTAGCAGGAGATACACCTATTAAGTTTGTAGGTATTGTAGCCCTCGTGCTTTTTGGGTTCCAGTTTGTCATTAGCAATATACAAACGATCCCAAGTGATTTGTTTAGTGGTAAGTCAGTAGGCTCACTTGCTGGGTTGGGAGGTACAGTAGGTATATTTTCAGTAATCATTATGAACTTCTTAGTACCTGTGATTACTGACCTATACTCTTATACGCCCATATTTATTATGATCGCTTTGTTTGTGCCTTTGTGCATCCTGTCGATCTACTTTTTTGCGAAAGAAATTAAACCTGTGGATCAGGAAGGTTAAGGTATAAAAAATAAAAGAGGAGGTCTCAGTAGTATCAAATTGATCTCTGAGACAAACTGAAGTGTTTTATGGAATTAGTCGGTCGTTTTTAGTTGGCATTGAGGCTTGCGGCCAACGGGTCTCATTGAAAATTGAAAATGACTGTACTAATTCTTGGTTGATCTCTGATAGAAGTTTGGGGATTTGAGTGATTTAAATGGCACGATTTGATTTGACTGAGTCAATTCATAAAGTGAGCAGGTTTATTTTTTGTCGACCTACTGCATGAAGTCCATTTATCTAAAGGCAATCTACTTGAACCCTGGGTATGGGTGCTGCCCTCTTTTGGGAAAAGAATAAAATCCCACAGATAAGTAAATAATTGAAATTAAAATATAAATATCATGGTGAAAGATAAAGTAGCGGTCATTACAGGAGCTACAGGAGGTATCGGATTTGCAGTGGCAAAAAGATTAGGTAAAGATGGTTACACTGTTGTTTTAAACGGTATCGAGGATGAAAAAGGAGCAGAAAGGGTAAAAGAACTTGAAGCCGAAGGTATCACAGCAGAGTATTTCGGATTTGATGTTACAAGCGAAGCAGAGGTAACCGAAAACATTACTAAAATTGGTGAGAAATATGGTAAAATCGATCTTCTTGTAAATAATGCAGGTGGTCTAGGTGGTAGATCTAGATTTGAAGAAATGACAACTGAATTTTACAGATTTGTTATGGCTTTGAATCTTGACTCTGTATTTTTTGCTTCAAGAGCAGCGATTCCTTTCCTAAAGAAAGGAGAGAATGCATCAATTATCAATTATACTTCTAATGCTGGCTGGACGGCAGGTGGACCAGGCGCAGGTGTATATGCTACATCCAAAGCAGGTGTGCATGCCATTACCAAAGCACTAGCAAAGGATTTGGCTGAATATGGAATTAGAGTAAATGCGGTGTCTCCTGGTACCATCGATACCCCATTCCATGCACAGATCAAGGCGACTAAGCCAGAGATATTTGCTTCTTGGAAGAACAGTGTGTTGCTCGGAAGATTAGGTGAGCCAGAGGAAGTAGCTTCTGTAGTTGCCTTCCTTGGAAGTCAAGACGCTTCTTTTATTACAGCTGAAACTATCCAAATTGGAGGTGGTCAAGCTTTAGGAATCTAATTAGATAACTAAAAAAGGGGATTCAGAATGGAAGTCATTCGGAGTCTCCTTTTTGTCATTTCTTTTAAACCCAATTTCTCTGATGGTGAATATCAAAAAATCTAATGACCTAAGGTCTATAGTCTTAAAAGTGACTTATTTGTCCTTGTTTTGTCTGGTTATAGCATCTCATGCATGGGCACAGTCTGGAAAGGATTACAAACTGCCGAACATAGATTTGTCTCATTGGAAAGTGACTTTGCCCATTGGCGATAAAAAACCAATAGAAGTGAGTCCGCCAGAGATTCTAGGCTATGCGACCAATGCAGAGTTGAAACCATTCATGTACAACGATTCTACCGATGGTAGCTTGGTCTTTTATACCTATCCAGGTGCTACTACTGGCAATACCAAGTACAGCCGAACGGAGCTCAGAGAGCAGATGGTTCCTGGCGACAACAACACCAATTGGACCTTTGCCCAAGGAGGCCGAATGAAAGGTACGCTCTCCGTACCTGATATATCTAAGAAAGCAGATGGCAAGTTTGATAGAACCATCATCATGCAGATTCATGGACGTTTGTCCAACGAACAAAAGGAATTGATCGGTCAAAAAGATAATAACGCACCACCTATACTCAAAATATATTGGCACAATGGATACGTACGAGTGAAAACTAAGGTGCTCAAAGATATTAATGCTACTGGTAAAGCCATATTAGCAACTGATGCTTGGGGAGACGACGAAGGGTATAATTTTCCTCAATATGTAGGGCATGAACCATTCACGTTAGAAGTCCTAGTGACTGAGGGGCGAATGGAAATTAAACTCAACGACGGTAAACCTAAAGTCTATGAAAACATTCATATGAGAAAATGGGGCGTGTTTGAAAATTATTTCAAAGCAGGCAACTACTTCACCTCTTTAGATCCCAAAGCCTATGCCTATGTGAAATACTATGCATTAGAAGTAGATCATAACGTGCAGGCACCAGTGAAAGTCGAAAAGAAGAAAAAAAAGAAGAAAGAGAAGTCTTCAAAAGTTCGGATTTTGAATGGAGGGTTTGATCAAGCAGGGGAGCAAGAATATAGAGATCATTGGATCAATAAATCTTTGGGCGGTACGGTGCAAATCACCTCCAAACCTGTGCAGGCAGGAGAAAAAGCTGGTAAGCTTCCAGCTACAGGAGATCGAATTGCATATCAGCTTGTAAGTGTCGAAAAAAACAAGGACTATGAATTGTCCTTTTATTACACGCTCAAGACTTCACCAAAAGGTGCACTAAGAGCAACTATATTGGCAGGCGATGTCAATAGCAAAGCGCAGATTGAAAATGCGACCATAGTTTCAGAGGTGTTTGATAATCAATCAGCTAACAATGAATACGTCAGAGCAGAGGTCAAATTTAATTCGGGTGACAATGACAACATTGGCATCCTAATGGCTAATGAAAATGTGGAATGTAGATTTGATAGTTTTCAAATCAGAGAATCTAAATAATACAAAAATGAAGGAGAGAAAGAGTTGGAAGAATTGGATCATGTTTATGATGGTCATGGGAGTTGTTTTTTCATTTCAATCTTGTGGTGAAGATAGTGTGGAAGACACCATAGAAGAAGTAGAGAAAGAGGAAACGGACAACGAGAAAGAAGAGGAGGAAAAGAAGGAAACCGATGACGGACGGGTAGAAGGTGTAGATTATTTCTTGCCAAATATCGACTTGAGCCACTGGAAAGTAACATTGCCTATAGGCAACCCTACAGAGGTAGAGCCGCCAGCAATCAAGGACTATGCGACCAACGAAACCGTACTGCCGTTTATGTACAATGACTCAACCGATGGGAGTTTAGTGTTTTACTCATATCCAGATGCGACCACTACCAACACCAAATACTCTCGTACCGAATTACGTGAGCAGATGGTACCAGGTAGCAACAACACCAACTGGACATTTCCAGATGGTGCCTATATGAAAGGTACACTGGCTATCGATGACATCACCAAAGATGCTAGTGGTGACTACCATAGAGTCATTATCATGCAGATTCATGGGCGACTCACTAATGAACAAAGGAACCTCATCGGTCAGAGTGACAACAATGCACCTCCCATCTTGAAAATCTATTGGGAGGATGGTGAAGTTAGAGTGAAGAGCAAGGAGTTGAAAGACCCATCAGCCACCGATACAGAAATACTGAAAACCGATGCCTGGGACGACGACGACGGTGTCAACTTTAAGGAACATGTGGATTTTGATAAGTTTACCCTTGAGGTAAAAGTCTCTGATGGTAAAATGGAAATTACACTCAACGACGACGAAACGTTGACCTATGATGGTGATGATTTTGATCGATGGAACATATTCGAAAACTACTTCAAGGCGGGCAACTACTTTCAGAGCGAGGACGAAGGTTCTTATGCCAAAGTGAAGTACTATGAGTTGACCATTTCACATGACTAAAAGTACTTAGGTGTGCTTTTGTTTACAATATAGAAAAGTGGTATTAAGCTTGGCTGTGACTGTCCTGGTCATGGCTCAGGCTTGTACTCAACCTCAGCGTTACTCTCCCGTACCATATCCCCAAGAGTACGAGGCGCATCTTGACATAGTTTACAAAACAGTAGAAGACTGGCAAGGACGTCTCGATGTATATACCCCCAAAGTAAAAGACAATAAACACCCGCTCGTGATCAATATCCACGGTGGTGGGTGGAATCACGGAGTCAAAGAATCCCAAACCGGGTTTGGCTTCTTCTTCGATCAAGGCTTCGTAGTCGCTAATGTCGAATACCGACTAGAGTCCCAAGCCAAAGCACCAGCAGCCATAGAAGACGTACGGTGTGCGTTGATCTATCTACTCGATCATGCAGATGAACTGGCGATAGACCCAGACAGAGTCGTTTTGATGGGCGCATCTGCTGGCGGACATCTGGCACTCATGGCAGGTTTGCTAGGAAACAATAGGTCTCTAGATGGGGATTGTAGTTATGATCGTCAGATTCAGATTGCTGCGATTATAGATAAGTATGGAGTCACCGATCTCCTACCTCTAAGTGGATTAGGGTCTGCCAAAAAATGGTTAGGCGATCGAGCTCATGACCCTGATTTTGTCAAATCTGTTTCTCCTCTATATTATGTATCATCCCAGAGTCCTTCTGTATTTATTACCCATGGTGATGTTGATCCTATTGTACCTTATGCGCAGTCTATTGCTCTTTATCAGAAGCTACAAGCGGTAGGCGTTCAGACAGAGTTATTAACAGTGAAAGGCGGTTTGCACGGTAAATTCTCTAGTGAAGAGAAAAAGAAGTTCAATGAAGAGCTTTTGATTTTTTTGAAAAACCTAGACTTGATTTAGTACCCGCTAAATGATATTTTGGAATAAGCTAAAACTAATAATGCTCGCTTTGTAGGAGTATTTGCCAGGCTGTATCGGTTTGGCCTGCCTCAAGGTATTGCATAGCCAAGAGATGCAGTTCTCGATCCATACCTTCTTCGTCGTCACCAAAGTTTTCTAAGATGGCACTTACTTCGGGTGTTTTGGACATAGCCAATATTTCATCTTTGGTTGGCAGACTTTCCACATTGGCTAGTCGACCGAGATGGTTGCCTGTGAGTACTTGACTATGGCGTACGGATTCAGGCAACTGATCAAATCCGATTCCCATAGTACTGAGCGGTTTTGGGATTTCAAACATGGTATCTGCACTGGTTTTCGTGTACCAGTTGCCACCCATACGGGCGACCAACTCCAGTTTTGTGGGATCTATTTTATGATCTGTCGTGAGCAGGTGATCCTGTACATGCGCAAGTACCACTTCGCAAATAACCAAATTGCCCGCGCCGCCATTTTCTCCCAGTGGTTTTACCTCCAATACTTTGCATTCAAACGCTACAGGAGATTCCTTCACTCGGGGTGGTCGTATATGTTCAGAAGACACTTCCGTAAAACCCGCTTTTACGAATTCATTGACCCCATCACCATACTCAGTGCTGGTGAGCGACATCTGCTCCACGATGGGATAGTCCACGATATTGATTACTACTTCAGGTACTTTCAAAATATTGTCCAATGTGTGCTTGGTCGTATTGTCCCTGACTCGTCGAGCAGGAGAGAAGACCAGAATGGGCGGATTGGCACTAAAAGCATTGAAAAAGCTAAACGGACTCAGGTTGACATTCCCATTTTCATCGATTGTACTGGCAAAAGCAATAGGCCGTGGTGCCACTGCAGTGAGTAGTACTGAGTGAAAGTGTGCAGTAGATACGTCTTTGGGGTCGATAGTAGTCATGATAGTTTGTTGGTTCAGAATTTAAAATAGCATATTTTTAGAGGATCAGATTACACCATCATTCACTCCATTGGAATGTAATACAATTGCCATTTACACTTATTAGTGTGGAGTCATAAGTTTCAAATATTAAAATTATTTAGCGGGTAGCACTTTCGCTCTTACCTCACCAAACCCTATCCTTACACCCTCTTTTGACCCGAAGCCTTTCATCACCACCGTGTCGCCATCTTGGATGAACTTTCGCTCCGTACCATCAGGCATTTGCACGGGTTTGGAGCCTTGCCAGGCAATCTCTAGCATCGACCCATACTGATGTGGCTCAGGGCCACTGATGGTGCCCGATGCCATCATATCGCCCGCTTTTACGTTGCAGCCATTCACCGTGTGGTGTGCCAGCTGCTGTACCATATTCCAATACATGTATTTGAAATTGGATTCGCTCACTTTTTTACTTTTTCCTTTTTCAGTCTCAATGTAGACTTCCAAGTCAATGTCGTAATGGTGTTCTCCTTCATATGTCAAATAAGGCAGCACCTTGGGGTCTTGCTCAGGGCCGCTCGTGCGGAATGGTTCCAGTGCTTCGAGTGTTACAATCCAAGGGGAAAGATGTGAAGCAAAGTTTTTGGCGAGAAAAGGCCCTAATGGTACGTATTCCCATTTTTGCAAGTCACGTGCCGACCAGTCGTTGAACAAGCAAAGCCCAAAGATGTGATCTGCAGCATTTTTTGTGGAGATACTTTCACCCAGTTCAGAGCCTTTGCCTATGACAAATCCCATTTCTAGTTCGAAGTCGAGTAGCTTACATGGGTCGAAAATGGGCGGCTCATCTGTATTGGGTTTTTGCTGGCCTTTTGGTCTGTGGAAGTCCGTGCCAGAGACCACGATCGACGAAGATCGGCCATGATAGCCTACTGGCAAATGCTTCCAGTTGGGCATCAAGGCGTTGTCTGGGTCTCTAAACATACAACCCACATTGAAGGCGTGCTGCTCGCTAGAGTAGAAGTCCGTATAGTCACCGATTTGTACGGGGAGGCTCATTGAGACTTGTTGCACTTCCTTCAATATTTTGTTTCGATGAATGGTATTTTCACGTAAGCCGTCTGTAGAGCCCTCATCAAACAGACTTTGAATGCGTAGCCTAACTTGATTGGTGATGGGTTTGCCCAAGGCAATGAAATCATTGAGAAATTGCTTTTCAAATAGGCCATCAGGAAGAGCTAGGTCACTGAAATAGCCTTTATCTTGTAGTATGGCTAGGTTGATCGCATAGTTGCCAATTCGAGAGGCAGCATACCACCCACGTTCGTTTTTCACAATGCCAAACGGTATGTTTTGTATAGGAAAGTCTGATTCGTCTGTAACTGCAATCCAGGATTTATTCATTTTTTTGTGTTTTATTCTGTTTATAAAAAGACCTTCTCAAACTGTGCTCGTATCTGCACGACTTCGAGCACCTCAGTTTGGCTGCATTACAAAGTCCCTCTTACTTCTTGCTCTCTTTCTATGGCTTCAAACAGTGCTTTGAAATTGCCCTTACCAAACGACTGTGCACCTTTGCGTTGGATGATTTCAAAAAACATTGTCGGTCTTGGTTCTATCGGTTTGGTGAAAATCTGTAGCAAATAGCCTTCGTCATCTCGGTCGATGAGGATGCCCAATTCCTTTAGCGGTTCTAGGTCTTCGTCGATCTCACCCACACGGTCTAGTACGGTTTCATAGTATGTAGCGGGTACTTTCAAAAACTCCACGCCGCGTTCATACATGGCAGTGACGGTCTCTATGATGTTGTCCGTAGCCACGGCAATGTGCTGGATGCCAGCGCCAGCATAGAAGTCAAGGTATTCCTCTACCTGAGATTTCTTCTTGCCTTCAGCGGGCTCGTTGATCGGAAATTTGATCCGTCCGTTGCCATTGCTCATGACTTTGCTCATGAGTGCGGTGTAGTCGGTAGAGATGTCTTTGTCATCAAATGAAATCAGTTGGGTAAAGCCCATGACCTTGGCATAAAATTCCACCCATTGGTTCATTTCACCCCAGCCTACATTGCCCACCATGTGATCCACGAATTTCAAACCAATAGGCAAAGGGTTATAAGTGGTTTCCCATTTCTTAAAACCAGGAAGAAACACGCCCTGATAGTTTTTTCTTTCTATAAATAGGTGCACGGTTTCACCATATGTGTGAATGCCTGAGATTTTCACTTCACCGTGATCGTCGGTTTTGGTTTCGGGTTTTAGGTAGGGTTTGGCGCCTCTTTTTACTGTTTCATTAAATGAGTATTCGGCATCGTCTACCCATAGTGCTACTACTTTTACACCATCACCATGGTCGTCTATATGCTTGCCTACAGGTGTGCCAGCTTTGAGGGGAGAGGTCAGTACCAGCCTGATTTTATCTTGTACTACTACATATGACTCGTAGTCTTTGTTGCCTGTTTCCAGGCCAGAGTAGGCCAACGATTGAAAGCCAAAGGCCGTTTTGTAATAATGTGCGGCCTGCTTGGCATTGCTTACATAAAGCTCCAAATGGTCGGTGCCATTGAGAGGAAGAAAGTCTTCTGCGTCTGCAAATATTTTTTCTATTCCGTAGTTTGTGTTTTCAAGTCCTGTTGCCATTGTATTGTATTTTAGGGTTCTTTTTGGGTAAGGTTTAGGCTAGCCAGCTCTTGTGATAGTCTTTGATGAGTATCTTCATTGCCTCTTCTGTCACCATTAGCGGTTTGAAAGTATCCACCATTACGGCCAGTTCTTCCGTCTTGGTTTGCCCAATGCTACGCTCTGTAGCACCTGGGTGAGGCCCGTGTGGAATGCCAGCTGGGTGCAGTGTGATGTTGCCTTTCTCGATATTGTTGCGACTCATAAAATCACCATCTACATAGTAGAGTACTTCGTCGGAGTCTATGTTGCTGTGGTTGTACGGTGCGGGGATCGACTCTGGATGGTAGTCGTAGAGGCGGGGCACAAAGGAGCATACCACAAAAGCATCCGTCTCGAATGTCTGATGCACAGGCGGTGGCTGATGCACCCGTCCAGTGATTGGTTCAAAATCGTGTATAGAGAAAGCGTACGGGTAGTTGTAGCCATCCCATCCTACTACATCAAAAGGGTGACTGGCATAGATGTACTCGTGCATCATGTTTTGTTTTTTTACCTTCACGGTAAAATCTCCCCACTCGTCGAAGGTTTCTAGCTCGCTGGGTCTTCTTATGTCGCGTTCGCAGTAGGGCGCATGCTCTAGTAGCTGTCCAAACCAATTGCGATACCGCTTGGGTGTGTAGATCGGTCGTTTGGATTCTACTATAAATAGGCGGTTGTCTTCCGTGTCGAAATGTATCTGGTAGATCATGCCACGAGGTACAAGTAGGTAGTCTCCATAACCAAAGGTGATATTGCCCAATTGGGTTTTTAAAGTACCCGTGCCTTTGTGTACAAAAATCAGTTCGTCAGAGTCTGTGTTTTTGTAGAAATAGTTTGTTTGACTGTGTTTCGGAGCTGCCAGGATAATGTGGCAATCAGAGTTGACTAATATCGTTTTTCGACTTTTTAGATAATCGTTTTCGGCCGAGATTTTGAAGCCTTCCATGGCCAGAGAAAGCATGTTTTTCTCCTCTGCTATTTTCGGTGCCACGCTATAGGATTTGGCTACTTCCTTGACCATCGTGGGGCGATGGAGGTGATATAGGAGTGAGGACATGCCTTCGAATCCGATGGTGCCGAATAGCTGTTCATAATGTAGGCTGCCATCTGCTTTTTTGAAGGTAGTATGCCGCTTGTGCGGAATTTTACCAAGTTGATGATAATGTGGCATAATGGGTTAATGTTTAAGATTCGAAAATCTGTTCCTTATAAATTTACGAAGTCTATCGCTAGTTCACCAATTGCCCTAGTGAATTCTCAAAGGCAGTGTTGGTGAGTAAGGTTTTGGTTTTGTTGCGCTTGTGGATGCCTACCAGTGCCTGGCCGATCACTGATGACGTGTCGCTAAAAATGGCTTCGTCTGTCATATCTACTTCGCCCGACATCAGATAAGCAAATACGCGAGCCATCCCGCAGTTGGCAATGAAATCTGGGA
The DNA here is from genome assembly GCF_025639805.1 of Reichenbachiella carrageenanivorans. Lineage (NCBI taxonomy): Bacteria > Pseudomonadati > Bacteroidota > Cytophagia > Cytophagales > Reichenbachiellaceae > Reichenbachiella > Reichenbachiella carrageenanivorans. Next base: position 3,251,705 of record NZ_CP106735.1, read on the forward strand.
TCACAGATACGTGCTGGTCTGCATGCTCGCTGATTGGGCCGTAAAAGATGGCTTCGTCAGCAAAGGGCACATTGGCTCCACAAGAGATCACCTCAAGGCCTGAGTTGACCATCTGATCGAGTTGGTTTTGTGTGATCAGTCTGGATGCTGCCGCAGGAATAAATATTTCTGCATTTAGTTTCCATACTTGCGCATTGATTTCCTCAAAAGGAATCACGTCAGGACTGTTTAGCTGGTTGCCGTTTCTGTTGATGAACAGGTCTCTGATTTCTTCGAAAGAGAGCCCTTCTTTGTTGATCAAACCGCCTGCTCGGTCTATGATGCCTACTATTTTTACTCCCATCTGGGAGAGGTAGAAGGCTGCCGCTGCGCCTACATTGCCCCAGCCTTGTATCAAGGCTTTTTTTTCCGTGATGTCGCCACCCCACAGGTTGTAATAATGCCTGACAGCTTCTGATACACCGTAGCCAGTAATCATATCGGCTATGGTATATTTTTTGGCTGTGCTTGGTGTGTATTTTTCGTCTTCTATGATTTTGATTACGCCTTGTCGGAGCTGGCCAATGCGGTTTACTTTTTGGGCTTCGGTAGGGTGGAAGTGTCCAGTAAATACACCTTCTTGTGGGTGCCAGATCCCATGATCTTCTGTGATGGGGATCACCTCATGTATTTCGTCTACGTTTAGATCTCCGCCAGTGCCGTAGTAGTATTTGAGCAGGGGCATCACGGCCGCATACCAGCGCTGGAGTACACCTTCCTTGCGTGGGTCGGCAGGATCGAAGTTGATACCCGATTTGGCACCACCTATGGGAGGGCCTGAGATGCTAAACTTGATTTCCATGGTTTTGGCGAGCGATTCCACCTCGTGTTTGTTGAGTCCTTTGCGCATGCGTGTGCCGCCACCTGCGGCTCCACCTCGTAGCGAATTGATGACTACCCAGCCTTCGGCTTCGGTCTCCGCGTCCTTCCATTCGAATACGACCTCTGGTCGCTTCGATTCAAATTTGTTTAGTAGCTCTTTCATGAGTGGGTCTTGTCGTTGTCTCCTGTTAGACAGGAGACTCTTAGGGATTGTACCCTGATCGTTATATAATTTCTCCTAATTAATGATTGTACGAAATTATATTTTAGTTAAATTCAATGCTTTAATATTCTATGTATTTATCATTAATAAGAATATTATATTTTTTATTAACTATAAAATAGTGTTATATCCTTTTCGTGAACGAGTGTTCACATCATTAAATCATTTAATTCCAAAATGGCACACTTAGACGCTACCGACATCAAGATTTTGAATGTCCTCCAGGAGGAGGGAAGAATCACCAATAAGGCACTATCAGAGAAACTAGGCCTATCTACTACCCCCATATTTGAGCGAATGAAGCGCTTAGAAAAGGATGGAATCATTGCTAAATATGTAGCGATCCTTAATCACAAGAAGATAGATAGGAAGCTGGGTGTATTTGTATCGATATCCTTAAAGAATCATACACGATCTTATTTGGAAAAATTTATCGAAGAGATGAACCAGTATAAAGAAGTGCAGGAGGTATATCACATCGCGGGTGACTTCGATTATATGTTGAAAATCGTGACTAGCGACATCGAGGCTTATCAAAGTTTTATTCTTTCCAAATTGTCGGTCAATTCCAATATTGCCCATGTAAAGAGCCAGTTTGTGCTCTCTCGAGATAAATATACCACGGCTTATAAACTCGACTAAAACCATGAAAACAAAGCAGATCAATGGCCATACACATGAGGCCTATCAACCCGATCATTATTCTGAATCAGAGATGATCCAGCGCAGCAAGGACTACTATGAGTGGGCAGACCGTCGCCGTACGGTACGAGATATTTCAGACCGGCCAGTACCGAAAGTTATCATCGATCATATCATCAAAACAGCCTCTACAGCACCTTCTGGCGCGCACAAGCAGCCTTGGACTTTTTGTGTGGTGTCTAGCCCAGTCCTCAAACAAAAAATTAGAGCGGCAGCGGAAGAGGAAGAGCGAGAAAGCTACACCAACCGGATGAGTGACAGATGGCTCGACGATTTGAAGCCCATCGGGACGGACGATGTGAAGCCGTTTTTGGAGCGGGCGCCTTATTTGATTGTGGTATTCAAACGTGTGTTTGAACGGGACGAAGATGGAAAGAAGCACAACAATTACTATGTAAACGAGTCGGTGGGGATTGCTTGTGGTTTTTTGATTTCGGCGATTCATCAAGCTGGTTTGGTCACGCTCACGCATACGCCTAGTCCGATGAATTTTCTACAACAAATCTTAGAACGGCCAGACAACGAACGACCTTTTTTGCTTCTGCCTGTGGGCTATGCAGCCGATGAGGTGTATGTGCCACAGCTCATGCGCAAGCCTTTGGAGGAGGTGGCGGTTTATTATAAGGACTAGATGGCTGTATCTTTTATTGACTCATACAAACGGCAAGATAAGAGACTGTGCTATGTCAGTTGTGCACTTTCCCTTTGGATAAAATCTCTTAGAGTTGTGGGAGATTTGCCAGTGATTTGCTCGTAGAAGTGGGAGATGATAGGTTCTTTTTGAAACCTCGGGAGCAGGTGTAGCATCGTCATCACCATGATCATGCCTGTGGGCATGCCAGTCTTTTTTTTGATTTGAAAAAAAAGAAATGGATTTACGCTACGGTATTTGACGGGGTGATTACTGATTTCATTTATCAGCCGTTCTATGGTGTAGAAGCTTTCATTTTCATAGCCCGTGACTTCATAAGCTTTGTTTTTATAGCTCGTAAACTGAAGCAGCAGCATGGCAGCTACTTCGCCAATGTTTTCAATATCCACCCAGTTGAATTTGGCCTTGCCTGCCGGGAGTATGATTTGCCGACGGGTTTTTATGTCGACTAGCAAGGTGGTGGTGAGGTTTTGCATGAAATAGCTGGGGCGAATAAAAATATAATCCATACCCATTTCTTTGATCAGGATCTCGATTTTGTGATGAGGGATGACTTTACTCCGCTCCACGCCTTGCACGGAGAGAAATACTATTTCGCGGATCTTCAGTGCTTTGGCAGTAGATAGCAAGGGGCTGAAATATTTCTCCACATCAGAGATATGCGGAGGTCGTAGCAAAAACAGCCTGTCGATTCCCTCTAGTGCGTTGCTGTAGGTCTGAGGGTCCTCTAAGTCAAAACGAACAAAGTTTAGTTTGGGGAAGGTTTGAAAAATTTGTTGCGCTTTGGCCACCTCTCTGACTCCAGCTATGAGTTGATCATCTGTACTTAGTGTGGTGAGGTGGCGGATGACTTCTCGCCCTATATTGCCCGTGGCTCCAGTGATCAGTATCTTTTTCATAAACTCATGGAGTAACTATGGAGGCTGTTTCAAAAGTATAAATTGTTGTTTCTGGATGGATATACTTTTGAAACAGCCTTAAAATTTGGTGTTAAACCTGCTTTATGCATTTAGAATCTATTCCGAGCTTAAACAGTTTCAAAATCAGACGCTTCGTTTTACTCATCACCATAGCGGTGCTATGCTTTCTTCGCAAAACTTCCTGATTTATCGCTTTTTAACCGCTCATCACGAAGTCCTTAATGCATCATCCAGATTAAACCATTTTAAAATCGAGTAGCAATTCGCCTTCAATAGAAGCTTGCAAGTGATCGCCTTTGAAGGTTTGTCCTACGCCTACTGCTGGTGTGCCAGTGAATATAAGATCGCCCGGCTCCAATGTCATGAATTTAGACACATGAGCAATGATGTCTGCAAAATTGTAAATCATCAAGCTGGTGTTGCCATCTTGTAGTGGCTTGTCATTGATCTTCAAATCAAAGTTGATATTGGTCAAATCTGCAAAGTCAGCTACTGGTTTGAAAGCTGAGATAGGTGCAGCACCATCAAAACCTTTGGCTAGGTCCCAAGGGCCTTTTTTGTCGCGAGATTCGCCCAGTACGTCTTTGGCGGTGAAGTCGATGCCAATGGCGATTTCGGAGATGTAACCGTTGGCGTCCGCTAGTGCGATGTCTTTGCCTGTTTTTCCGATTTTCACTACCAGTTCTGCTTCGTATATGAGGTTTTCTGTGATGCTAGGAAATACTACATCTTTATTGTCGGTGACCAAACTAGACGCTGGTTTAGAGAAGATGATCTGATGTCCCGTTTTGTTTTCGCTGATTTGATCTGCGCTTTCTACGTAATTTTTTCCGATTCCAAGGATTTTCATGAGTTGAATTTTTATTAGTGAATGGGCTCCTGTTGAATTAAAAATTCTGGTGCAATTAAAGGGATTTTTGGGAGAATAATGAAAATCAAAACCGAAAGTAATTATTCAAATTTCTGCCCCTTGTAGCAGTACGGTTTGTCGGCGTCGGTAATGGCTCGCAGTACCTTGCATGGGTTGCCTACGGCGATTACGTTGGCAGGGAGATCTTTGGTCACTACGCTGCCAGAGCCTACTACGGTGTTGTCGCCGATCGAGATGCCTGGATTGATGACGGTATTGCCGCCGATCCAGACGTTGTTGCCGATAGTGATGGGGAGCGCATATTCGTATTCTTCATTTCTTTTTTCGTGATGTAGTGGATGGCCAGCGGTATAGAGGGCTACATTCGGTCCTATAAGTACATGGTGGCCAATGGTGACCTTGGCGCAGTCTAGGATGATGAGGTTGTAATTCGAATAGAAGTGGTCGCCGATCTCAATGTTGTAGCCGTAGTCACACCTGAAGGGTGGTTCTATGAAGAAGTTTTCGTGGGTTTTGCCCAATAGTTTTTTGATGACATAGTTGCGTTTGGTGAGTTCGCTGGGTCGGTAGTGGTTGAAGTCGAAGACCAGTTCTTTGGCCGCTTGTCGTTCGTTGAGCAGTTCTTCTCCGAAGGCCTTGTAAGGCTTTCCTGTCAGCATTTTTGTTTTTTCACTTTCCATGTTTTTTGATTGGTTATGTGTTGATTATAAATTAGACAAATCTGATAATTTCGACACTGATTTTTTTGAATTGGAAAAGAAAAAATCCGTTAGACTTGCTCTTGATTTGGCATTTCTAAGATGCTGAGTATAGGGGGCATCTGAAAACCGTATCAGCTCGGCAAGCAGGGATCAAGCATTACCAACCCAGAAGCTCTTTGAGTTTGGAATAGCCCGACGCACTTACTACCACTTCGTCGCCATTTTTGAGCTGTGCCAGATGCGTTTCTTTTCCATACTTGTCTATTTTGGCGATTTGTGATACCTGCACGATCGATGAGCGATGTACGCGGGCAAACTTCTTAGGGTCTAGCACCTGCTCCAAGTGTTTCATGGTTTGCTTCTTTAGGTGTTTTCCCTTGGCGGTAATGAGCTCTGAGTAATCGTCTTGCGCAGCGATACGGATGATATCGTCTGCTGGGATGATGTTAATTTTGGAGCCGTCTTTTACCACCACACGATGGGTAGGCGTTTGCAAATACTCTTGTACAAGCGATTCGGTAGGCATGGCAGGTTTGGGACTGCTCATGAGTGAGAGCGCTTTGGCTAGGCCATCGTCGAACCGCTTACGGTTGAAAGGTTTGAGCAGGTAGTCGGCCGCATGGAGTTCGAAGGCTTTGAGCGCATACTGATCGTAGGCAGTAGAGAAGATGATGACTGGGGGCTCATCGATCAACTCCAATAACTCAAACCCCGTGAGTTTGGGCATTTGTATGTCCAAGAAAATCAAATCGGGCTGTAGCGACTGTATCAATTTTAGTCCGTCGAAGCCATTTTCAGCTTCTCCTACCAGTTCGAAATCCTCGTGTGATTGTAGGAAATGTTTGATCACATTTCTAGCAGGTGGTTCGTCGTCGATGATGATTACTTTGTAGGTGCTCATGGTGCTATTGGGTTAGGGTCTATTTGTGGAATAGTCAGTTGTACACGGTATTGGTTGTCTATTTTTTCGGCTTGTAGCAAGTCGCTACTTTCATAGATGAGTTGCAATCTCCCCCGTACATTTTTAAGTCCGATGCCTTTGCCTTTGTGGGCCACAGTGTCTGCTTCGATACTGTTGAGAATAGATACCTGTAGTAGCTCATTGGCGAAAGCCATCTTTACTAGGATACGGCTGGTGGAGGTACTTTCATACACGCCGTATTTGATTGCATTTTCTATGAGTGGTTGCAGGATGAGGTTGGGAAGTTTTACTGTCTCGGGTATGTCTGTAGTGCCTTTGAAGGTCACTTCTAGTTTGTTGCCGAAGCGAAGTTTTTCTATTGCTAGGTATAGTTGGATGGTTTCCAACTCTTGCCTGATGGATACCAACTCCGTCTCAGCATGGCCGATCGTGTAGCGTAGAAATGACGACAAAGTCACGATCATCTCGTGTGCGTCTTCGGGACGAGTAAGGGTCAGCGAACTGATCGAATTGAGACTATTGAAAATGAAATGTGGATTGATCTGGGCTTTGAGCATGCTCAGTTCTGTCTCTTTGATGATCGATTGCATCTCGATTTCTTTGATCTGTTTCTCTTTATAGTTTTGGTAAAAAATCAATAAATGATAGATCAAGGCGACCAATAAATAATAAATGCTGCCAATGGAAACGCGCCACCACAAGTGTGTCACCGATGCAGAGCGTATATCACCAGGGATTTGTAGCAAATAACCCGATATGGCGTAGGAGGTAACGATCCACACGAATATCAAAGCTGTAGCGGTAGCCAAATGAGTCGTGAGGGTGTTCCACAGACTGCCAGACTCAAGCCCTGTGAAGCGGACAATAAACCAAATGCTCAAGCCTAATAGAGCGAAATCCAAACAATATACTACGGCCTCTGTCAGGGCGTGAAACCACGGTAAGTCAAACCCCCAATGTAGGAGCATGGTTTGGATGACGGTGAGTAGAACCCAAAATAGGCAATAAGCCAGTAGGTGTTCTTTGTTTTTGAGGATAGGGTTAATCATGCCGAGAGCTAGTAGTTTTTGATTTCTCCCCCACCAAATAGTACAAAGCCTTTGATGTGAAGCGTGTTGCCAGTCCCTGATTCGGTTCTTTTTGTAAACTTGCGTTTGTCGGTGACACCGCCAAATATAGCGGTGGTCTCTAGGTGGATCTCCCAGTCGGTGGGAAGCACGAAAGTGAAGCCGCCAAATAAGGCAAATACTTCTAGTGTGTGCTGTCCATTAGCTAACCTGGAGCCAGACAGGTCGTAACTAGATCCTCCGAATATGGCAGTTACTTGCCCACCTTTGAACTGATCAGATCGTACCTTGACTTCGCCACCGCCGAGGATGTTGGCATCATTCAGGTAGTCGAAGGAGTGACCTGAGCTCTGTCGCTTAAATTCTATTTTTCTTTTGTTTAATAATATAATCCCAGTCCCGATCAAGATGCCTGGCCATAAGATTTGGCTCAAGCCGATATTGATTCTGAACTCTTGCCACAGGTATTCACCAAATATGAAATACAAAGCCAAGCAGATCATGATGGCACCAGGGTATTTGTTGCTCTTGGTGGATATAGAGAGGATGCCTATCACGAAGATGATACCTTTCCAGTTGAAGGCCAGGTTGTGAATCTCCTCAGGTATGAGACCGAAATTGCCCAACAAAAAGATGCCGCCAAGTATCACAAGTGCTACCCCCATGAGGTAGGATCTATCTTCTTTTTTGTTTTGTCTCATTTGCTTGTTGGTTCTGATCTACAAGATACGACCAGTAGATTTGATTTTGAAATTTTATAGACCATGCTTGTTGTCTATAATAGAAGGAGGCTGTCTCACTTGCAGAGACAGCTTCACTTTGGTCTATTTTGAGTTTAGG